>NZ_KV797491.1:0-181385 GCF_001809385.1 Staphylococcus sp. HMSC055C03 | reverse complement strand
CAGGTTTAGCAGTAGGTTTAACTGCTGTTTTAGTTGTAGTTTTTGCGACAGGTTTTGTCGCTGGTTTCACAGCTTTTTTAGTCGTTGTTGTTTTAGAAGGTGTTGTAGTACTTACACCTTTTACTTGTGTTGTTGGTTTGTTGACTGTTGTTTTAGGTGCAGTGTAGTTAGATAATTTAGCGATATCTACCCAACCAGATTTACCGTTTACAGTACCGTATACAAATTGAGTAGGGCTGACTTCTGTTTGTTTAGAAGCTTTAAATGCTTGTGCACCTGTACCTGAAACAGTTGCGACAGCTTGTTTATCAGTACCCCAAGGTGTGCTGTATAATTTAGTGCCTGATTGAACACCATAAGTTTTAGTATTAGTTGTAACAGGATGGCCGACTTTGTATGTGATGTCGCCAGTTTGTACCCAACCATAATTTGTACCTTTATTATAATCACTGATTAAGTAGAATGATTTGTCACCTAATAACGCTTTTTTAGTTAAGCGGTATGTTTGGTTATTTAAGTTTGAGTTTTGAACACCAGCTTTATCATAAACTGTTTTATATAAACCGTTGTTAGTGTTGTTGAGACGACCTAGTGAATCTACTGGAATTAATTTTAATTGAGATGTATTTGTGCTAGGTTTTGTTGTCGGTTTAGTTGTTGGCTGAGTAGGTTGAGTCGGTTGTGTTGTTGTATTTGATGCAGTACCCCAAGGTGCGACAACGCCTTCTTTGATTAAATATTTTTCATTGATTAAATCATAAAGCGCATCATAGTTATAGCCGCGTGATTGTAAGTAACCATGTGGATCGACATGGTCTGTACCACCTAAGAAGTTTGAAACTGCACGGTGAGTCCATACTGTACCACGACCATCATATTCAGCACTATCTGGTTTTAAACCATAATATTGTAAGTTTGTTGCTGCATAGTCAGCGATATTGTTCATTTGACGCGCAAATGAATCTTTATCATGTGTATGCACAAGTTCCATGTGAATGTAACGTTCGTTGGCTACTGGACCAGCACCCCATGCAAGGTAGTCTGTGTTCGCTGTTTCAACGATACGATTACCATCTACGAAACCATGAACAAAGGCATTTTGCCAGTTGTTTTTCATATAAGCAACTTCGTTATTCAATGTTGAATTTTCATTCGCTGTATCATGGATTACGATACCTTCAGGTTTACCATAACGATAATTATATTTAGGAATGTATGAAGAATAATCTTGCTCATACGTTGGTACTTTGTAATTTTGTTGACGAATGTAATCATTGATTGATGATTTCACTGTTGGTTTATATTTTGGTAGTGATGGTTTAGGTGCACTATAAGTTGTTTGTGCAGGTTGCGCAGAACGTGCTGCAGTTTGTGTTGGTTGTTGTACTGAACGGAAAGTCGTTACAGGTTCAGTTGAACGTGCTGCATATGTTGTTGCTTTAGGTTGCTCAACTTTTTGAGGTGTTGTTTGATTTACTGATGTTTGTGCTTCAGGTTGAGAAGCTTTGTTTTGTTCAGATACAACTTGTTTTTGAACAGCTTGTTGTGCTTCTTGAGTTTGTTGTTTATTTGCTTGTTCTTGTTGTTGAGCAGCTTGAGCTTGTTGTTCAGCTAATTTTTGTTGTTCTGTTACCTGCGCATTTTGAGCCTGTGCATTTGTTTGTTCTGTATCTTGTTGTGTAACATTAGCAGGTTGATCAGTTGTATTGTTTTGAGCATCTGCAGTTGGTTGTGCATTTGCTTCATTACTTGGTTCTGCTTGATTATTTAATTGATCAAGTTTAGAATCGTAACTCAAATTCTCATCATTTTCTTTTGGCTGTACTTGTGTAGGGTCTTTGTATTGTTGTGTACCAGCAATAGTTTTAGCTGTATCCTGAGTTGCTTGTTGATTTTGAGCCGTTTGATTACCTGTCGGCTGTTGATTCTGGTTTACATTGCTTGTAGTATTTGTAGGTTCTGAAGTTTCTGAATTACTTTGCGCATATGCTTGGTGCGTTGTAATAGCAGATCCTGCGATTGTTAATGCAATGATTGCTGGGGTTTTGTAATGAAACTTTTTAGACATAAAATGATACTCCTTTTAACAATATATTATTTTGAATATATTACAGTCTGTAGATAAACGTCTGGATTGGTAATTCTGAATTTCCTAGATGTTTGATTCTTAACGTCAGTGAAGTTCAAATCTGTGGGTGACGTTAGAAAATAGATGACTTGATGATGTTATTAACACATTGGTAGTTGTTGAAACGCATTATTAACATTTATCCAGGTCATATCATTTCTACACACAAAGCTACTAGCAGACTGAATGAATATGACACTATGTCAAAACTATGTAATATATCATTTTCATATATTATAATACGACTAAAGTAGGATAGAGAGGTTTTTAATCGATTTGTAATCAAACCTTAATGTGAGTGCTCAATTGTTTATAAAGTAAATAGTTACTAAAGGTTACATTAATATGGCTTTTAATCTATAAAAATTGTAAATTTCATAGAAATTATAACGCTTTCGACATTGTTATATGTTCAATATTTTCCTCTAGAAATACGTCGCCCTCGGCTTTATAACCCAGTGATTCATAAAAAGCTTGTGCTTGAATTTGACCATTTAAAACTGCTTTTGAAAATCCATCGTTTTTCGCAATTGTTTCAATATATTTCATTAAATCGCGACCAATCCCTTGTTTTCTGTAATCTTTCAAAACTGCAACGCGTTCCATTTTTGCAACACCATTGTAATCTCTGTAACGTGCAGTCGCAATAGGGCGTTGGTTATCATCATATCCGATAATATGTTTAGAGACATCTTCGAATTCATCCAATTCATTTTCTAAAGGTACATTTTGTTCATGCACAAAGACTTCGATTCTTACATCAAACACATCTTGCATTTCCTTTTTGCTTTTTGCGATTTTAAACATATTCATCATCCTCATATTTATTTTCTAGATACGATATAAGCGTACAAAAAAATCGTTACAGATGCATGCATTCATGCGCTGTAACGATTGATTAATTATTGGGCATATTTACGCACAATGGCTGTATATTGCCAGAATATACGCATTTGCGCAATATTCCAGTTATTCATACCCATTGTGAAACCTGATGGTTTAAAAATATTAACGTCAGTCACTTCAAGAGCTGCCGCAATTAAATATTGAATTGGAACACTGATGCTTTTCATGGTTTCAGTAATTCCATTTTGATCATAAACCCAAGAGAAGGGTAGTTCAGATTCGAATACGTCTACACGATCAAAGATTTCAGGCAGGGCAACGATATAACAAGCACCATCAATAAATGGATTTTCAACACTATCTTTATAGTAAAGCAGTAACGCTTCATAATTCTCTCTATGCGCATGGTTCACATAGAAGAATTCATTTCTGAAATGTGCCATATCTTTACTGTGGATGATTTGTTGCTCTAAAATACCGAACATTCCATTGATATTATTTAATTTCTCATAGGTTTTACGTGGCATACGTTATCGCTCCTCTTTCTAATAAAAGTCTTGACCAGAAGGCGCTTGTTGCTGCGCTGGGTTATTATTCATATTCGGATTTTGTTGATTACCTGGGTTCTGATTTTGATTAAAGCCGTTATTTGGATTTTGTTGGTTATTCCACTGTTCATTACCCGAATTATCGTATTGTTGATTATTATTTGATTGTTCATCTTGAGATTGGTCATCAGATTCTTCATCTTCAGTCGTATCTTTTTGATTTTCTCTTAGTAAACTGTCATCAATTGGTGTTAATGGTAGTAATTCACCATATTGTTTGATAACGCGTTCGTTTAAGAATTCATCTTTATCTTTGATTTTAGGTAGACCTAAATCCGAACGTAGTAAGTTCGCATATTTCTTGATGCTTTTGATATCCGGATTGTAATAATAGATACCATTAAGTAATTCATTATCACCTTCGATTTGGGCTGTTTTAATATCTAAATCAGCTGGAAGGTAAGTCGTAAGTAATTTTTGGATATCTTTGTTAGAAAGGTTATGTTTTGAGTTTTTACCTACAATTTTAATTAAGTTATCAAGTTTGTTAACTTTATCTAATTTTTGCGCTTTTGTTGCGAGGATTTTAATTAAATCCATTTGACGTTGTCCGCGTTTTAAATCGGAATCATGATATCTTGTTCTAGCTACAGCTAATGCTTGATCGCCATTTAATTTATGATAGCCTTTTTTGACTTTAATACGACCATCATCGCCTGTATTCGGCTCATTTAAATCGTATGGCACATCATAATAAATACCGCCAAGTTCATCAACAGCTTGTACGAAAGCGTCCATATCAATACGTACATAGTAATCGACTGGTACATTTAATGTAGCTTCTACTGCATCCATTGAAGCATTCGGTCCACCAAATGCATGCGCATGTGTGATTTTATCAAAGTAACCGACTTTAGGAATATAACTGATAGTGTCTCGTGGAATACTTAACATTCTGACCTGTTTCTTATCAGGATTGAATGTTGAAAGAATCATTGCGTCTGTGCGTGACTTCTCAGTGGCTTGACCGCCTTCTCGTCTGCCTTTGTTATCATCTATTCCTAAAAAAAGTATAGAAATCGGCTCCTTTGCAGGATTGACTTTACCATCACGTAAATTCGATACTCTATTGGAATTATCGCTGAACGATGAATCGATTGCGCTTCTAGAAGTTTTATATAACATCACTGCGAAAATAATAGGAATAATGACCAGGACGAGTGAAAGAAGTATTAAAAAATACTTGAAAATTTTATTCATTAGTCTTGCTCCCGGTTTCAATTTTAAGATGTAGCAATCCTATAAATAGGCAGCTAATGCACCGCTCATGGATTGCCGATAATTTTGCTCATTATAACCATATATTTTAATACTAATATGGCTAAATTACAAACTTTGTATCCCACTTATTATTTCACAAAACAGCAGATTACTAAAGATAAATCAGAAAAACTTCTAATAAATTACATCACTCGTTTGACTGTGCTGAATGATGATTAACGATTATTAAAGCAATCACTACAAATAAACCGCCGATTACTAAGCTGAAAGTAAATTTCTCATGTAACCAAATAATAGAGAAAATTGTTGAAGAAACTGGGACTAAAAATAAGAAGCTGCTTGCGACTGTAGCTCCACCGATACGAAGACTTAAAAACCACAAGCCGAACGATCCGATAGATGCTGGGATAATAAGCCATATTAAATTAAACCAGCCAAAAAAGCTTAAGTCGAAAATATGGTAATGTTCATTGGAAATAGCAGAAATAATCAACATGATAAACCCGCCGATAAATAGTTGCCAACCTGTGAGGACCCATGGCCCTTTATCGAAAGCAACCATTTTAGTGACTACTGTATTGACAGCCCAACATAAAGATCCTAAGAGTGCATAAAATGCACCGATACCTAAAGTTGATTTATCTAACCCTAAACAGATTACTACACCTGTAACACCTAGAAATAACGCTAATACTTTTAATTTTGTCAATTTATCATTTAATAGAAAATGGGCTAAAAAAGCTAACCATAAAGGGTTTGTAAATAAAATGATAGATGACATTGAAGATGACAATCCTTTAGCCATTGATAAATTTAAAAAGCCCATTGTACCAGCTGTTTGCAGTAAGCCGATAACAATGACAAGGATTGTTCCTTTAGTAATGTTTTGATTAGAAGCGGGCACGAGTGGGCGCCAACCGCGTAAAACAAGGGTAATTAACAACATAAGTAGACCTGCGATTAAAAAACGCCATCCGCCAATATAAAATGGAGGTGTACCATCAACGGATATTAAATATTTTCCTGTAGGAAACGAAGAACCCATAAAAATTGTTGTGAAAATTATACTGAAAAGAAACGTACGTTTAGAACTTAGCTTTTCCATGGTATATTTCCTCACTTTCATTTAAAAAAATCAGAAAAAATTATACAATAATTGTAAGCATAAATCTCTATTAGGGATATTGTTTATCTCTAATGTATAAATTAAAACTTTAAGGATGGTGTGTCAATATGAAATTATCATCAGGATGGGAACAATCTATCTATGTTTTACTTATATTAAATGAATTACCTGACGGAAAAAGTATCAATTCACTTGCTTTAAGCGAGCGATTAAATACTTCACATTCATATTTAAAGAAAATTATTAAGTTACTCGTAAATGAAGGACTGATTATTTCAACGCCAGGTAAAAATGGTGGGTTTTCATTAGAAAAACCTCTAGAAGAAATTACATTTTATGATGTGTTCATGGCAATAGAAGGCAGAGGAAAAATATTCGCGAGCCAACACTTGTTACGTAATTTTTTAGGTGAAAATGAAGGTGAAAAAGCACAAAAATGTGCGGTAACTGAATCATTAACAATTATTGAGGAAACTTTAATAAATACTTTAACTAGTATTACACTTGAAAATGTATCAAAAGATATAAAAAACCATTATGATTTAACAGAACTTCAGTCTTGGGTCAGTGAGAATATTTAGTCCAGAGATGTATGTCAATCTGAAAAACATAAGTTATAATAAAACTATTGAAGTGAAGTAATAATATCTATTATTGAGGGCTATTGACTTATAGTAGATTTAAATCATAGAGAGGAGCATAAGTAAGTATGAAATTGAATTGGGAAAACAAGATAGATGAAAGTTTAGTTTCAGCGTTTTATAAAGATCAAACTGAAAATATTAAAAATGAAGGATTTGAAGACACACTCGCTTTTGGTACAGCAGGTATCAGAGGGTTAATCGGTTTAGGACCTGGCCGTTTAAATGCCTTTACAGTGCGTAAAGTTGCGGTAGGTTTAGCTAAATATTTAAGTGAACACAAACCTGAATCATTAGTCGTGATTCATTTTGATACACGTTTCTTATCAGAAGAATTCGCACATGAAATCGCAGCAGTACTAGCACAATATGAAGTGAAAGCTGTAGTAGGCAAACGTTATAATTCTACACCTGAATTATCATTTGCGGTACGTTATTTAGAAGCAGACGCTGGTGTTATGATTACAGCGAGTCATAATCCTAAAGAATATAATGGAATTAAAATTTATGGTGCAGACGGCGGTCAATTATTGCCTCAACCTTCTGAGATGTTGAGTAGTTATATTAATCAAATTGAAGATCCATTAGACATTGAAGGCGGAAATTTTGAAGAAGGACTAAACAATGGCTTCATTACATACTTATCAGAGGATGTTACAGAAGCTTATAAAGCAGAAGTAATTAAATTAGTTGATTCAATTCCAACGCAGACTGAAAAAATTGCGTTAACAAGTTTACATGGTACAAGTCTACCGATTCTATCCGAAATCTTTGAAAAATTAAATTACAGCAATTATGTCATCGAAAAAGAACAATCACAACCTGACGGCAGCTTCCCGACAGTTGCTTATGCGAACCCAGAAGAAGAACAAGCCTTTACGTATAGTTTACGCTTAGCGGATCAAGAAGATGCCCAATTGATTTTAGCAACGGATCCTGATGCTGACCGCTTCGGCATGATCGAACGCTACAAAGATGGTACACACCGTTACTTCAACGGTAATGAAATCGGCTTAATCTTATTAAAATTACGTTATGACCAATTAAAAGCAGAAGGTACAAACCAACCGTTATACATGGTGAAATCTATCGTCAGCAGTGCAGCCAGTGATCGCTTAGCACAAGCATTAGATTTAGAAAGTAATACAGTTTTAACAGGATTCAAATTTATTTCTGAAATTCTTCAAAACAAACAAGATACTGATGAACAATTGGTATTAGGTTATGAAGAAAGCCATGGTTATCTAGCAGCACCATTCTCAAGAGACAAAGATGCGATTCAAATGATTCCATTAGTGGTTAAATACAAAAATGAATTAGCCCAACAAGGTAAAACGTTTAAAGGTGTCTTAGATGAAGTTTTTGCTTTGACAGGTATCTTCAAAGACAAAACGATTTCACCTAAATTTGAAGGTGCTTCAGGCAGACAAAAAATAAATGATTTACTTGAAAGTTTCAGAAAAGAACAACCAGATACATTACTTGGGTTAAAAGTGAAACAAATTGAAGATTATCAAACGAAGACCATTACAGACTTAGTCAATCATCAAACAGTGGAAACAACATTACCACAAAGCAACTTAATCCGCTTCATTTTAGATGAAGGCTTTATCGCGTTAAGACCTTCAGGTACAGAACCTAAAATCAAAGTGTACTTCTCATTGAATGTTGAAGATTTAGAAGCTGTTGTTACACAATTTGAACAAACGTATTTGGATTAATAAAAATGAATTAAACTAACAAGGAAGACATATCGATAAAAGAGGAAATGAATGAATAGAAGAATAAAGAACGGCATTATCTTTGTCGTTGTAGTTACGTTGTTGGTTGGTGTATTTTCGATTTATTTAAATTGGAAACATCATCAAAGCTATAGTCAGCATCAACTACCGAAAATAAGTGGAAACGCACAGTCAAAAGAAAAAGCAAATTACTATACTGTAATGAAAGATAATGCAGTAGACCCTAAAATTGATGCATATTTAAAAGGAAAAGGTTTTAACGGTACAATTACGATTTTTCATAAGGGTCAGTTAATTATGGACAAAGCGTATGGCTATCAAAATTTTGAAGAGAATAAGAAAAATACACCGAACTCTATGTATTTGATCGGTTCTTCTCAAAAGTTCACAACAGGCTTATTATTGAAACAATTAGAAAGTGAAGGCAAAATAAATATTAATGATCGATTGGATAAATATTTGCCGTGGTTTAAAACAGAGCAACCCCTTTATTTGAAGGATTTAATGCTGCATCGAAGCGGTTTAAAGAAATTTACTGGCAGCAATACAGCACACAGTAATGAAGATGTTGCGAGAGAGTTACAACGTGCAGGCATTCAACCGGGTAAATATCATAAACATCAATATAATGATGGGAACTACATTATATTGTCTGATGTTATCCAAAAAGTGACACACAAGTCATTTGATCAATACTTTGATGAAAAATTAAAAAATCCGAACCAATTATATAGAACAGCTTTCTATAATGAAACACAATATCAACCGTTTATGGCACAAGGTTACAATGCTGAAAAACAACCGATGACTTTAAAATTTATGGACCATTACTACGGTGCAGGTAATTTGTTTATGTCAACGAGAGATATGGCAAAGCTGATCGCAAACTTGCAAGAAAATAAAATCTTATCTCCAAAAGATACGGAAGGGTTATTATACGAATTACACACACCAACTTACAATGAACCTTATCGTTACGGCTTTTATAGTTATGATAATGGTAATCGTGTTAATGGTATGTTTTTCGGTCATCAAATGACCAGCTATTTTAACAAAGATTATATCGTGGTAATGGGAACGAACTATCAATATCCGAAATACGTTAATGAACACTATATGAAAGATATTTTTGTGAAACAATTACATCAGCCAGATCCAACTAAAAAAAGCGGAGTCATTTGATTTAAACCGTTTTTTAATATCAAAACAAAAACGATATCAAATCAACTAACGTATCATTTCAAGACGTGACATCAAGTGAAGAGGACAACAATGAAGAGAAAACTAATAAAGATAATGATATTTATACTAATGGTTGCACTTATAGCCGGTGTGATAACCTATTTATTAAATTGGAAACATTTTCAACAATACAGACATCATCATAACCTTTTGAAAACTAAAGAAAATCATCCATCAGTTCAAGTTGGAAGTTATAAAACTGTAATGAATGAAAAGAATGTGCGCTATACAGCCATTGATGAATATTTGAAAAAACAAAAGTTCAATGGTGATATTGCGATATATTACCAAGGTAAACTCGTGATGGATAAAGGATATGGTTATCAAGACTTTATCAATCGTAAAAAGACGAATCCTAATTCAATGTATTTGATTGGGTCAGCGCAAAAGTTTATGACAGGTATGATGCTTAAAAAGTTAGAAACAGAAGGTAAACTCAACATCAACGATGAAGTGACAAAATATCTACCTTGGTTTCAAACCAATGAACCTTTGATTCTGCGTGATTTTATGCTGCATCAAAGCGGTATACAAATGTTTCGCCCGAAAACGAATATCCATAGTATAGATGGAGCAGTTCATATGTTGCAGGAACAAGGGTTGCAGCCGGATATGTTTAGAAAGCATCAATATAATGATGCGAATTATATTGTGTTAGCGCGGGTGATTGAAGCGGTTACTAAGATGTCATATGCAGATTATTTCAATCAAAACTTTGTGCAACCATATGAATTGAACCAAACAGCCTTTTACAATAACACTGCTTATAAACCTTATATGGCTAAAGGCTATAATGAATTAAAAATACCAGAGTTTCCTGCATACATGGATCAATATTATGGGGCAGGTAATTTGTATATGGCACCTAGAGACATGGGGAAATTTGTCTTAGCATTACAAAATCAGAAGATGTTTAATGCTCATACTACAAATCAACTCTTACATGAATTGAACACCAAAGAGTTTCCACATGCATATCGTTATGGTTTTTACAGTTTTGGTCAGAGTGCGCGCGCGAATGGTATCTTTTATGGGCAACAATTTACTTGCTACTTCAATAAGGATTATATATTAGTGATGGGCACTAACTATCAAAAACCAGTTGGTAAGAATGAAACATTAATGAAAAAGATTTTTATGGATTATCTGAAACAACCAGATCCTACTAAAAAAGCAAAACAGTAAAATAAAAAAGTGAAGTAATAGACTGTTTCATCTACAGTGATATGTAGAGCGAGACAGTCTATTTTGTTTGGAAACAATTTCTCAAATAAAGAGAAAACAATATATTTAAATGTATAATAACACAAAATATTGGGAATAATTTAAATAATTCATGGCGTAACGGGTATATAAATACAAGGAGGAATCGATATGCAGAAAAAAATGCTTTCTTTATTAGTCGCTTCCGGAATAGTCCTTGCTGCATGTGGACAAGGCGGATCAAGCGATGAAAACAAAAATGATTCAGAACAAAAAGCCAATACAGAACAAAAACAAAAAGGTGATACTTCTGGTACAAGCGAGACTGGTAAAAACAGTAACGTTATTAAACTAGGAGATATTAAAACTCAACCTGAAGATGCAGTAAAAACTGCTAAGAAAGAATATGATGGTGAATTAAAAGAAATCTCATTTGAAAAAGAACAAGGCAAATGGGCATATAAAATCGATTTACAAAAACAAGGTGAAGAAGGAGAAGTTATCATCAACAGTAAAGATGGCAAAGTCATGAATAAATCAACTGAAAAAGAAGATGATTATGACAAAGCAAAATCATTCAAATATGAAGACTTCAAACCTTATGATGAAATCATCAAAAAAGCGAAAGACAACTTCAATGGTGATATCCATGAATGGTCATTATCAAGAGATAGTGACGAAGGTAAATTCGTTTACGATGTAGACTTACAAAAAGGCAACTCTAAACAAGAGTTCAGCTTAGATGCGAAAACAGCTAAAATTTTAAAAAATGAAAAAGATGACTAATCTTTAAATACGAAATGGACTACTTAGGTTAATGCCTAGGTAGTCTTTTTTTACGTCAAAATGAAAGGGAATTCATTCAAATCTTTAAAGCGCTGTCAATTTTATGTAGATTATGTAACTTATTTGTCATAAATCGCTTGAAACAACTATAATTTTTAAAATTTGAATTGACTAGTACGAGTTAAAAAGTTACATTATTATTGTGAACAAAAACGAACAATAACGAACATAAAAAGCTGCGATAATTTTTTATATGTTCATGTTGTATCGTTGGCGTTGATAATTGTAAATTACACATTTTAATTCAACCTAAGGGGGAAACACCATGAGCAACAAAGAAGAAAACATGATGATTGGTTTCACAATCGTTGCGATTGCAGGTGATGCACGTCGAGAAGTAATGGCAGCTTTAGCCGCTGCTAAAGAAAACGATTTTGAACAAGCACGTCAACACATTGTTGAAGCCAACAACTTTATCACAGAAGCACATAAGGAACAAACGCAAATGTTAGCGAAAGAAGCAGCAGGAGAAGCATCTGATATTAGTTTTATCATGGTTCACGGTCAAGACCATTTGATGACTACAATGGCTTTGAGAGACGCAGCAAACTACATGATTGACTTATATGAACAACTCCGTGATTTAAAACACTAATAAGCAGGTGACAGCATGAATAAAATTATTAAAATGATTGAAAAAATGAAACCTTTCTTTGAAAAGATTGCATCTAACCCGTATTTAACTGCAATCCGTGATGGTTTCGTAGCTTTAATGCCAGTCGTTTTATTCTCATCTTTATTTATCTTGGTAGCTTATGTACCAAACGTATGGGGATTCCACTGGCCTAAAAATATTGAAGACATCATCATGAAAGTTTATAACTTCACGATGGGTATGTTAGCCGTCTTCATGGCAGGTACTGTAACTAAATCACTTACCGACAACAGAAACTTGAAATTACCTAAAACGAACCAAATCAACGTAATTTCAACTTTCGTAGCTGCTGAAGCTTCGTTATTAATCTTAGCAGTTAAACCAATCAAAGATGGTATCAGCATTGAATTATTAGGTACTAAAGGATTAATCGCAGCATTCTTAGTCGCATTCATCGTGCCGAACATCTATAAATTCTGTATTGGTAGAAACATCACAGGTGCTTTCCCTCCTGATGAACAGTACAACACTTTAAAATGTTTACAAGCACAACATAACCAAATCGCTGCTTACAAACATGATATCTTTATGAATGGTTTCATGTTAGACGGAACATTCCTAGGTTACTATACTCCAGCTAAATTAACTGTAGTAAGAGAAATCTTAGGTGAAGAATTCGAACAATTAGATATTCGCGAAGAAGAACTAGAAGAAATCCGTAAAGCTGCACCACAACTTGACTTCTTAGGTATTAACTATTACCAAAGTAACTGGATCAAATACCATAATGAAGAAAGCTATATTCACCATAATGGTACAGGCGATAAAGGAACTTCTGTCTTCCGTGTTAAAGGTATCGGAGAAGTTGTTAAAAATGAAGCAATCCCTACAAATGACTGGGATTGGTACATTTATCCAGAAGGTCTATATGACATGATGGAACGTATTAAAAACGACTATCCTAACTACAAAAAAATCTATGTTACTGAAAACGGCCTAGGCTACAAAGATGTACTTGAAGATAACGGTGAAGTACATGATGACGAACGTATTGACTATGTAAGACAACATATTGAAGCAATCGAACGTGCATACGCAGACGGTATCAACGTTAAAGGTTACTTCATCTGGTCACTACAAGATATGTTCAGCTGGTCAAACGGCTACAATAAACGTTATGGTTTATTCTATATCGATTTCGAAACTCAAAAACGTTATGTTAAAGACAGTGCGAAATGGTATAAACAATTATCAGACGACATTTATGGAAAGTAAATAAGTAAGGCAAAACCCCTCAGAAAATTCTGAGGGGTTTTGTTATATAAGTTGGTATAGAATATATGTTTGAAAGTTATTGCTTCGTATCTTTAAACTGCAGAATACGTTGACCAATTTGGTCTCTGACCTGTTGGAAAACAGACCAATCTTTGCCGGCAGGATCTTCAAAGCCCCAATGTACTTTTTTAACATGATTAGGGACGACAGGGCAATGTGCTTCCGCATGATCGCATAACGTCACAACGAGTTTGGCTTTGTTTAATAAATCAATATCGATTTTATCAGAGGTTTGATCGCTGATATCAATGTTAACTTCTTGCATCGCTTTAACCGCAAGAGGATTCACACCATGTGCTTCAATCCCCCCAGACATAACAGTCCAGTCGTCTCCAAGTATCACTTTTCCGAAACCTTCTGCCATTTGGCTGCGACATGCATTGCCTGTACAAATAAAGTAAATAATAGGTTTATCCATATGTGTTCCTCTTTTCTAATTAAGTAGTAGTGAGAGATATAGACCGATAAGTGTGATGAATAGGACAGGTAATGTCACAATCACACCTGTTTTAAAGTAAACACCCCATGAGATTTTGACGCCTTTTTGGGCTAGAACATGTAACCAAAGTAATGTTGCGAGCGAACCGATAGGGGTCATTTTCGGCCCTAAATCAGAACCGATCACATTCGCATAAATTAAACCTTCTTTGATGATACCTGAGGCATGTGCTTGATTAATCGCAATCGCATCAATCATGACAGTTGGCATATTGTTCATAATTGCGGATAAGACAGCTGATAAGAAGCCCATGCCCATAATACCACTCAATAAACCATGTTGTGAGAAGTTATCTATGATGTTTCCTAACAACGCAGTAATGCCTACATTTTTAAGTCCGAAGACAACTAAATACATACCAAGTGAAAATAAGACAATGTTCCAAGGTGCGCCTTTAATAACTTGTTTTGTGTGTACAGCTTTAGAGCCTTTTGCGAGTACTAAGAAAGCTAACGCAACTACGCCTGCGATGAATGATACAGGAATATTTAATGACTCGCTGATGACATAACCTATGAGTAATACTAAAAGCACAATCCAAGCTATTTTAAATAACTTATCATCTTTAATCGCACTACGGGGTGACTTGAGTGTTGTATCATCGAAATGTGTTGGGATGGCTTTCTTAAAATATAGATAAAGCACGATAATACTGGCTACAAGCGCAAAAAGGTTAGGAAGCATCATATGTTTCATATACTCAACAAAACCAATATTAAAGTAGTCAGCAGAGACAATATTGACTAGGTTGCTAACGACCAACGGTAGGGAAGTCGCATCCGCAATAAAACCACTTGCGATAATGAACGGAAAAATTACACGTTGATTAAAGTTCAAATGTCGCACCATCGCAAGAACGATAGGCGTTAATATTAATGCTGCACCATCATTGGCAAAAAGTGCCGCAACCACAGCACCTAATAACATGATATAAACAAACATCTTAATCCCGTTACCTTGTGATGCTTTTACCATGTGTAAAGCTGCCCATTCAAAGAAACCAATCTCATCTAAGATTAAAGAAATGATGATTAATGCGATGAATGTGAGTGTCGCATTCCATACAATCTGTGTCACTTCACCGACATCGCTTAATGTGACAACACCAGTGATCAAGGCAAGCACAGCACCTACAAGCGCTGTAATACCAATATCCAGCCCTTTAGGCTGCCATATCACAAAGATTAAGGTAAGTATAAAAATCGTAATGGCTAGAAAAGTCAAAGTCGTTCTACTCCTTTATGAATGTTGTGACATGCACAACTAGGTTGAGATGTACCTATATCATGGAGTTGATCTAAGAGGGAAGTATAGGTTTCTGTATTCAAATGATAGTAATGTTTATTACCATCTTTGCGTTTATTAACTAAATGATTATCCATTAAAGCTTTCATATGATGACTTAAGGTAGGTTGTGTCACTTGAAAGTAGGTCAATAAATCATTAGCACATAATTCACCACAAGACAGTAAATTGAGTATTTCTAAGCGAATAGGGCTCGATATCGCTTTTAAGTATGTAGATAATGTTTGATAGTCCATTAAATCATCCTTTCTTTAATAGAGTATCAACTATATAGATAACTGTCTATATAGAAAACATAAAAAAACCTAGCAACCAAAAGTTGCTAGGCAAGATAGTGATTCGATTTATTATTTAACTGGGTTAGCAGTTTCATCTAATACTTTGTTTAAGCTTTCGATGTTTGCTTTACCTTCAGTACGGAACCATTCTACAACAGCGTCTTCGCCTTCTGAGAAGTGATCAGTAGCACCTCTCCATGTAGCACGGCCACATAATACACCATTGAATGTAGAACCAGATTCTTTAGCGAAGTATAAAGTTTTTTGGAATAAGTCTGCAGATACACCTGCGCTTAAGTAGATGTAAGGTAAGTTAGTTGAAGCAGCTTGTTCTTTGAATGCTTGAGCAGCTTCTTCTTTAGTGAATAATGCTTTTTCACCGAAACCTTCAACATAGTTCATGTTTACAGGAACTTCTACTTTTAATACGTCTACGTTGAAACGAGGTTCAGAGTATTTTTTCATTGCTTCGTTTACTTTGTGTGCTTTTACTTTCGCATATTCTTCAGAACCGCTGTCTGCGTTGTTAGCGTCATAAGAAACGATTTCTAAGAATAATGGTAAACCTTCAGCTATACATTCAGCACCAACACGTTCAACGAAAGCTTCTTTTTGATCGTTGATTGCTTTGTCTTCGTCGATGTCAACATAAACTAATAATTTAACCGCATCTGCGCCAGCTTCTTTTAAACGTTTAACAGACCATACATTTAATAAGTCAGGTAAACGTCCTGGTTCTGAAGCATCGTAACCAGTTTTTTCATAAGCTAATAATAAACCAGCATTTTTAGCACGAACTTTAGTTGCTGGAAGACCATATTCAGGGTCTAATAAGATACTTGAAGCGTATGGTGTTAACTCTTCAGATACATGTACTTTGAATTGTTCTAAATCTTCTGTTTTAGCATCTTCACCTAATAAGCGTTTTAAAGCGCCACGTTGGTCGATTGCTAATGCAGCGATGTAGTTTTTGTCGTTTAATAAAGGTTTAATTGATTTTGTCATGATGAATGCTCCACCTTTTCAATAGTTATTTGATTACTGAATTTCTCAAAGTTATTTAAGTCAATGTGGCCAGTTCGTGCTTCTAATGCATTGGAAATACCAGCAGCCATAGCGTATGTTGCTGATTCTTGGATAGAAGCGTCTTTAGAGATGCCATAGCTGAAACCAGCTAAACTGCTATCTCCAGAACCTACTGGGTTAATCGCAACGACTTTAGGAATATCAACGTTATAGACTTGTGCTTCATGACGTAGTAATGCACCATTTTTACCTAAAGATAATAAGATATATGGAATATGCGCTAAGCTTTCGTCTAATAATTGATTGGCTAAGTCGATGTTGTCTGAATTAGTAATTGCTTTGATCTCTTCATCGTTTGGTTTGATCAAGAGAGGAGGGCAATGTTTTGAATGATTAACAGTATAGTTTAATACTTGTCCTGAAGTATCTAAACAAACTGGTACATTCTGTTCATTTGCGACTTCTAACAATTTGACGTAATAGTCTTCAGGGAAGCCTTTAGGTAAGCTGCCTGAAATCGTAATTAAGTCAAAGTTAGAGATAATCGAATTGAAGTGTTCTAAGAAGCGGATTTGAATTTCTTCTGGTTGCAATGCACCGCTTTCTAGAATTTCAGTTTGACTATTTTCGCTTGTAACGGCGATACATAAACGAGTTGAAGCTGGAGAAACAGTGAAATCATGTTGGATTTTTGTTTCATCTAAGTTGTTAGTTAACCACTCGCCGAATTTACCGCCGATAATTCCTGTACATGTAACATCAATTCCTAGTTCACTCGCAACACGTGCTACGTTGATGCCTTTACCACCAGCTGATTTGTAATCTTCGGTTGCACGTTGAACTGAATTGATTTCGAAGTGTTCTAATGGGTAATTGATATCAATTGCAGGATTTAATGTAACGGTTAATAGTTTGAATGTCATTAGTCGTGATATTCTCCGTTATTCCATTTAGTTAAGAAATCATCGAACATATCTGGAGTGTAATGAACATCTTCAGGTTTTAAAGTTTCATCCATTGCTTTGATGATCGCTTCTTTTTCTGGAGTTGGTTCATATTCTGTTTCTGCAAATGTATCAACGATGTTTTTGATTAAGTCAACACCTGTAACCATACCGCCAGCTGCGATGACATTACAGTTGTATTCGCTTCTTGCTAAACGTGCACTTGTTGCATCACGAACTAATGCAACACGAGTTCCAGGTACTTTAGTTGCACTTGCACTGATACCTACACCAGTACCACATAATGCAACACCAAAGTCTACTTCACCTGTAGCAACTAAATGACCGATACGTGTACCGTAGATAGGGTAGTGTGTACGTACATAGTCATAAGTACCGACATCAATAACTTCATGTCCGTTATTTTTTAAATAAGTAGCAACTTCTGCTTTAATATTTGTAACAATATGGTCACAACCAATAGCAATTTTCATAATTTAATATCCTCCTATTAACATAAAGAATTCAACATATCTACTCTGATTTGGTGTCGTCCAGCGTCGTAGCCTGCTTTTAAGAATGCTTTTACGCAGTTTAATGCGTTTAATTTACCTACAACTTCGCTACCTAATACGATAACGTTTGTATTATTGTGTCTATGAGTCATTTTTGCTGATTGCTCATCTGAAACCGTTGCTGCAATAATATTTTTTTGTTTGTTCGCAAAGTTGAAAGGTGCAATACCGTATTTGTCGATGACAATGGCTTTAGTACCTTCGTGTTCTTGGACATATTTAGTAACCTCAAGTGTAATTTCAGCAATGTTAGTTGCTTTACTGTTTACTGATAAGTCCTCGATTTCGTACTCAGCATCTGCTAAAGATTCTAAAATGAAATCTTTTAATTCTTTTGACTGTGAATCACTATGAATAACAATAGACATAATAAATCCTCCTGTTCGAAAATGTTTGATTTTGTTCTTATCTAGAATATACACTTCAAGGGGTAATTTGTCAATTTGATAGATTGTAAAAAATAAGTAAATCTATTGATAAAAGGGAATTTATAAGAAGATAAGAGGGGATATTTCAATAATTAGACAAAAAGAAAACGCACACGTTTCGTGTGCGTTAATGTTCGTATTAAATTATAAGATATCAGTATAGTTTTGATAATTCTCTCTGATTGTTTGCGAAATATCGTCATCTGTAATAATCGCATCTAAATGATCGATTTGATAGAAAACTGAAAAAGCACGTGTATTGAATTTTGAACTATCCGAAACAAGATATTTTTTCGAAGATTGGTTCAAAATAATTTCATTGGCTTTTCCCTCTTCTTCATTCGCAGTTGTCGCATCATTATCGCTGATACCATTGACGCCAATAAATGCTTTATCAATATGTAATGACTCCAGCATTGTATTTGCGAGACGTCCGATAAATGAACCTGTTTTCTTTCGATAACGACCACCGATTAAAACAATATCCATATGTTCTAAGCCTTCATATTGTTCAAAAATATACAGTGAATTGGTAATGATATGTAAACGCATATCTTTAATGAAAGGGAAGATGGCTTCATTTGTTGTACCTGAGCCAATAAATACCGTATCTTCATTTTGAATCAGTCGGCTGGCTTTTTCAGCAATCATACGTTTTTTATCACTATTCAGCTGTTGTTTTTCTTCATTTGCAAGCTCGTTATAAAAGGTATGAGGTAAGACAGCTCCGCCGTGAACACGTACAAGTAAGGCTTTATGTTCAAGCTCTTTTAAATCACGTCGGATAGTCATTGCAGCCACGTCCATATCATTAGATAAATAACTGACGCTGACGCTTCCGTTTTCTTTTAAGATGGATAGTATTTTTTGATGTCGCGCTTCTTTTAAATTCATTATATTTCACAACCTGTATATTTTTTCGATTTCGTCATTATTATAGCATAATAATTTATTGGGAATGTACCATATTTGGTTTTATTTTGCATATGAGAGTGCCTCAAAGAACAGCTGTTTAAAGCGAGTTTTGTCTACTGCTAAAACAACGTTAACTGACTTTTCTTGAGCATTGTAATTCACAACAGTAGCACCGCGTGTGTAAGTGCCGTTTAATTCAATCGCAACTGCTGCATCTGCAGTTTTAAAGTGTTCTGGATGCAGTAGGTAAAGCATGGTATAAGCATCGTATACAGCAATGCCTGTATCGAATTCATCGCCGTGGTAATGATTAAACATATGATACAACATATGGGTAGTTTGATTAATAGATTTCAACTCGTTGATTGCAGTACTTGATAAACTAGCACCTCTTGCTACATCAAGTCCAACCATTGTGATAGGGAGACCTGCTTTAAAGACAATATCTGCAGCTTCAGGATCACAGTAGATATTAAATTCAGCAGCAGGTGTAACATTACCGCGTCCAGCACTGCCACCCATTAAAACAATCGCTTTGATATTAGATTTAACTTCTGGATACGTTTTAAAAAGCAAAGCGATATTTGTTAGAGGACCAATTGGCACAAGTGTAATGGGTTCATCAGATTCTAGAATAGTTTCTCGCATATCTTCTATAGCTCGATTAGAGGCAAGCAATTCTGGTGAGGGTTCTGGAAGTTCATAACCACCCATACCTGTTTCACCATGTACGTGAGAAGCATCAATCGGTGCATTGATTAAAGGTGCGACTGCACCACGGTGTACTGGAACATCGCTTTCAAAGAATGCTTTGAGTTGTAGGGCGTTTCGTGTAGTTTTATCTATATTGACATTACCATGTACGGTAGTAATCATCTTCACATCAATCTCAGGATGATTCAGTGCAATACTAATAGCTGCTGCGTCATCAATACCTGGATCAGTATCTATGATAATAGGGGTTGTCATATCTCTTTCTTCCTCCTTTTAAAAATAAAATAAGCTACTTATATATTTTATAATCCTTCTGCAAAATAGTCTAAAATTATGTATAAAAAAACTGGCAGGGGAGAAACCCCAGCCAGTTTTTTGTGCATCATATAAATACTGATATTACATATGAGCACTGTGTCCGCCGACCATAACCCAATAAGAACCGATAATAGTAATTAGGGTAATGATAATGGCGAAGATAACTTTGAATAATTGTGTGCGTCCATCTTTACCTTCAGTTAAATGCATGAACATTAATAATTGAAGGGCAGCTTGGATGAAAGCAAATCCAAAGATAATTGTAATCTTAGCGTTAAGTGCTAAAGATGTGTAAATCGTCACGTATACTGCTAATAGTGTCAAGACAATTGAGGCAAAAAAGCCAACTGTATGTTTTGCTATTGTATTCATCCGCTATACACCATCCCTATCAAGTATACTGCAGTAAAGATGAAGACCCAAACAACATCTAAGAAGTGCCAGTATAAACTTACGATAAATAATTTTGGCGCATTGTCTTTATTAAGTCCACGCATTGCTACTTGGATTAATAGACAAATCACCCAACCGATACCCAACGAAACGTGGACACCGTGTGTTCCTAACAAGATGAAGAAACTTGACCAGTAAGAACCGATTTGTGGTGTTACACCTTGGTGTGCATAGTGTGCGAACTCGTAAATTTCTAAACCTACGAATAAGATACCAAGCAATAATGTGATAATCATCCAGATCATCATTAGTTTTTGCTTTTCTTTTCTCATGTAATAAATTGAAATACCACATGTATATGAACTGATTAATAACGCAAATGTCATTAATAATACTAAAGGCATTTCGAATAAATCAGTTGTTAACTTACCAGCGTAATCACCGCCGTGTTGCATGATAAGCAACGTCGCAAATAGTGTACCGAATAAAGAGAATTCAGCTGTTAGGAAGATCCAGAAGCCAAACTTGTTCAAATTACCTTCATGCGATTGCGCATCAATTGTTTTTGTATCATGCATGACTTTCAGCCTCCCGTTCTTTTTCACGAGCTTCACGAAGTTTTGCTTCAGTAGCAGCTACTTCAGAAGCTGGGATATAGTAACCATGGTCGACTTGGAAACTTCTGTAAACCATTGTACCTAATGTACCGATTAAGCAGATAATCGCTGGTACGATAGTTTCGAATGTTAAGAAGAAGCAACCAACAGTTAAGAAGATAGCCATGAAGAAACCAACTGGTGTGTTGTTCGGCATGTGGATATCTTTATAATTATGGTTGTCTAAGTAATGACGACCTTGTTTTTTCATATCTACAAATGTGTCTAAATCATCCCAGTCTGGAGTGATTGCGAAGTTGTACACTGGTGGAATTGATGAAGCTGTACTCCACTCAAGTGAACGTCCGATACCCCATGAGTCGCCTGAAGCGATACGTGGTGATTTAAGGTGACTGTAAACAATGTTAGCTACTAAGAATAAGAAGCCGATTGACATTAATAGTGCACCGATTGTAGAAATTACGTTTAACATGAACCAACCATCTGATGGCATGTAAGTGTATAAACGACGTGGCATACCGTCTAAACCAAGAATGAATTGTGGCATGAAACATACGTTGAATCCGATTACGAATAACCAGAAGAACGGAATGTTCAAGCGTTCATTCAATTTGTAACCCATCATCTTAGGATACCAGAAGATAAGTGCTGCTAAACAAGCGAACACAACACCACAAACTAATGTGTAGTGGAAGTGGGCTACTAAGAAGTACGTATTATGGTACTGATAGTCTGTTGAAGCCATTGCTAACATTACCCCTGTTACCCCACCGATTGTGAACGTTGGGATGAACGCTAATGAGAATAGCATTGGCGATTCGAAAGAAATTCGACCTTGGTATAGCGTAGCTAACCAGTTGAATATTTTAACACCGGTAGGCACAGCGATTAACATTGTTGAGATTGAGAAGAATGAGTTGATTAAAGGACCATTACCCATAGTGAAGAAATGGTGAACCCATACTAAGAAACTCAAGAATGCGATTGCTGATGTTGCCCAGATCATACTCTTATGACCGAATAAGTGTTTACGTGCGAACGTTGAAATAACGTCTGAGAAAATACCGAATGCTGGAAGGACAACGATGTAAACCTCAGGGTGCCCCCAAACCCAGAAGAAGTTAGCCCAAAGCATTGGCATACCACCATTAGCAACTGTGAAGAATTGAGTACCGAAGATACGGTCAATTGTCATCAATGCTAATGTAACTGTGAATACAGGGAATACTAGGATAATGATCAATGCTGTAACGAAAGTTGTTACTGTGAACATTGGCATTTCCATAAATTTCATAGTTGGTGTTTTCATTCGTAAAATTGTTACGAAGAAGTTAATACCTGTCATTAATGTACCGATACCTGAAAGCTGAATAGCTAATAGGTAGTAGTTAACACCAGGACCTGGACTGAACTCACCAGCAAGTGGTGCATAGTTTGTCCAACCTGCAGCAGGTGAACCACCAATGATGAATGACATGTTGAATAGTAACATTGCTCCGAAGAATAACCAGAAGCTAATGTTGTTCATTACAGGGAATGCAACGTCGCGTGCACCAATTTGTAAAGGTACAACTACGTTCCATAAACCGAAAATGAATGGCATTGCCATGAAGATGATCATGATAACACCGTGTGTTGTAAAGATTTCGTTATAGTGGTTTGATTCCAAGAACGGGTTGTTCGGAATTGTTAATTGCGTACGAATTAAAATTGCATCAATACCACCACGGACGAACATTAATACAGCACAAATCAGATACATTAATCCGATTTTCTTGTGGTCAATTGTTGTAAACCACTCTCTGTAAAGATATTTCCATAACTTAAAGTACGTGATTACTGCGATTACCCCGATAACTAGGAATGGCGCACCAATTTGTGCCATTGTGATCATCCAGTTACCTTGAACGAGTAATTCATGCCATGGGAAATTCATTAATGTTCACCTCCATGATTTTTCTTGTTAAGCTCTTCAGCTTTTTCATCTTTAGCGCCTTTTTGAGCTTTTTCCATTTCGTCCATATTATGAGATTCTTCTTTCTTGAATTCATTATTATATGGTTTGTCGTTAGGTAAGATCATAGCATCCATACCGTGTCTCTTATACATAGCGTTTGTAATTTGAGATTTACGAGCAGGATATTTTGAATCTGGTTTGCTTAATACGCCTTCAGTTACATCATAGAAGTTTGGATCTTTTGGAGTGTAATGGAAACGTTTATAAGCGTAGAAGATGTATTCAGGGTCAGCAGCTGGATCTACGAAGTCCATGTGAGTACCACTGAATGTCAACTCTTCATTCTTAGTTGTAGGTAGTAATTGTTTATCGAAAGTATCTTGAGAAAGTTTAGGTTCTTTCTTAGCTTTTTCTACCCATTTGTTGAATTCTGAGTTGCTTACTGCATGTACTGGGAATGTTTGACGAGCGAAACCTTCACCATTGAAGTTTGAGTTACGTCCACGGAACGTACCTTCTTGGTCAGCTTCTAATGTCCATTCCATTGTCATTGCAGTCATTGCATATTTTTGACCGCCAAGTTGTGGAATCCAGAAACTTGTCATTGTATCCATAGATTGCAACTTGAATACAATCGGACGATCTTTTGGAATCGTAATGTGATTCACTGTTTCAATTTTTTGCTCTGGATAAGCAAAGAACCATTTGAAACCTGCGCTTGTTGCATAAACGACGACAGGGTCTTTGTCTTTTGCAGGCGGTGCATCGTACTCATAAAGTGTTTTGACTGTTGGAATAGCCAAAGCAAGTAAGATGATAAATGGTACGGTGAACCAAATAGTTTCTAATAAAGCACTGTGATGTACTTTACCTGATTGTGTTGTATTTGTGTATCGGTATTTGTAAGCAAATACAGCGAATAGAATAAATACAACCGCAACAATAACAAGCATAAAGATGATTGAATAAATGATCAGCCATTTTAAACTGCTTGCCATTGGCCCTTTTGGGTTAAGTACTTCCATATGTTCACAACCACTGAGTAAAATCAGTGAGCCGAACAATAGAAGCAAAGACTTAATTTTTGACACTTTATTGACCTCCTAATACTACAATTGTAGGGCTTAACAATAATTTTAGTTTATTATGCAATATTTACAAGTGGGTATCCGCAACTTTTTTACATAAAAATAAAGAAAGCCTTACAGACACTAGGCCTGACGGGCTTTCACAGATTTGTTAAATTTATGTGTCCATTTTGTGAATACTGACAAAAAATGACAGAAAGCACAAAAAAGGGCGCTGTAGTTGAGAATGCTTATCAATTAAGGGGTTGAAAGCGCTAGCGCCAAAAAACAAAATAATTATTTTTAAATAGATTTTATCGACAAGTTACTTGACTTCTATGTAGCGTTCAGAAATATCTTTCGCTCCATCTGAATCAATGACTTGATATTCGACTTTGTATTTACCAATTTTATTTGTATCGACATGACCATTGACGATAATCTGATCAGTCAAATCTCCGTCTTCTTTATCATAAGCGCTGATTCCATTCAGTAAGTTGTAATTTTCGCCTTTTTGAATAATCGCATCTTCAACACCTTTAAGCTTTGGTACAGAGTTATCTGTAGCTTCAGCGTTTAAATTGGGTGTTACTAATGTAGCAGACACACCAAGTGCTGAAAGTGACTGTAATAGTTTGTTCATTGTTTAGACCTCCGTATTCAATGGCTAATCATTAAAGCGTCATATTAATCAGTTCAATCACGAATATTTGCGATTGAACTTTGTATTAGGTTCAATATACCGTGTTTGTTTCTTTATTACATCCTACTACGGACCTAATCTTTATCACAAGACTAATTTTACAGAATAATTATGAAAATCAGATTAAAATAACGTTAAGTTTTCTCAGTTGTCAAATATTTACTGAGAAAAAAGCGGAAATATTTAGAAACACTATATAGGAAAGAAGTTAAAGGGGGGATTTATGCTAAATAATAATGGGGGTCGTACTTTATTTCATTACTAACACGGGATTTTGAGTCCCGCACATGTAAGAAGAATGCTTTAAATAAAAATCATTATAATACGTTTTAAGTTTGTCA
This sequence comes from Staphylococcus sp. HMSC055C03, assembly GCF_001809385.1. Taxonomy (NCBI): domain Bacteria; kingdom Bacillati; phylum Bacillota; class Bacilli; order Caryophanales; family Staphylococcaceae; genus Staphylococcus; species Staphylococcus sp. HMSC055C03. The sequence goes on along the minus strand of NZ_KV797491.1, from coordinate 155,772 downwards.
TATTGTTTATACTTAATTGTGAAAAGAATATGAAGAAATATGAAATAAAATTGTCTATTATGTGAACTAGGTTCTTAATTGTTTTAATTTCGTCATATTCGTATTATGATGAAATTGAGTCGAAGAGGGAGTGAAGTTAAATGTTATCTGAAAAAGATATGGATATTATTAAACAAACAGTACCAGTTCTTCAAGAAAAAGGTGTGGAAATTACGTCATTCTTCTACAATAGAATGTTCAATGAACACCCAGAGTTACGCAACATGTTCAACCAAACTAACCAGAAAAAAGGTTTGCAATCCACAGCCTTAGCTCAAACAGTCTTAGCTGCAGCAGCAAACATTGAACAGTTAGGTGCAATTATGCCTGTAGTTAAAGAGATTGCTTACAAACACGTTGCATTACAAGTACCTGAATCAGGTTACAAAATTGTTGGTGAAAATTTAATCGCAGCAATTATGCACGTTTTAGATTTAAAAGAAGAAGATCCAGTGATTCAAGCTTGGATTAACGCATACTGGGAAATTGCAGATGTATTCATTCAAGTAGAGAAAGACATGTATGCTGAAATGTTATGGGATGGTTTCCAACCATTCACAGTTACAAACATTGAAAATGTCGCTTCAGATATTAAAGCATTTACAGTTTCATCAGATAAATATGATTTACGCAACTTTGAAGCAGGTCAATATATTACAGTTGATGTTTCAAGTGATAAATTACCATACAGAGCAAAACGTCACTATTCAATCGTTGGCGGAGACGAAGATACGTTAACATTCGCAGTTAAACGTGATGTTTCTGAAGACAGTGAAGGTGAAGTTTCAACTATCTTGCATGACGAAGTGAAAGTTGGAGATGATATCAACTTAACTGCGCCAGTAGGTGCATTCAGATTGCATAACACTGACAAAAACCAGTTATTCTTAGCATCAGGTATTGGTGTAACACCATTAGTGTCAATGTATGAAAAAGCAATTGAAGTCGGTGTACCGAACATTCAATTCATTCACAATACAACTGATGTTAATGATGTACCATTCTCACAACGTTTATCTAACGATGCAGCAGAAAATGATAATGTGACTTATGAAATCCATGATCGCAAATCAAATGGCTACATCACTCAAGAAGATTTAAAACAATATGTTACAGAAGATACAGAAGTTTATGTATGTGGCGGTATTTCATTCTTGAAATCAATCGTCAATGAATTATATGAATTAGGTTTAGACAAATCACAAATTCATTTCGAAACATTCATTCCACGTTTAAGCGTAGACGTTTAATTTTTACTGAAATAATAATCTGAATGATAGAGAAGGAGCTGTTCATTCCGAATTTTCGGAAGGGACAGCTCCTTTTTGTTTGGTTCATGAATCGAGCATAAAAAGTGTTCACACGTCTTGAATATTGATATGATGATAAGAAAAGAAGGGGGACATATTCATGGATAAAACAGTTAAATTATTAAAGGACTTAACAGACGTGAACGGAATTGCCGGTCACGAATACAAAGTAAAACAACTGATGAAAGATTATTTGAAACCTGTTTCAGATGAACTGGTTGAAGATAATTTAGGTGGCATCTTCGGAAAGAAAAAAGCAGAGAAAGGTTCAAAAACTTTAATGCTTGCCGGTCATTTAGATGAAGTTGGATTTATGGTGACTAAAATCGACGACAAAGGTTATTTGAAATTCACACCTGTAGGTGGTTGGTGGAACCAAGTAATGTTATCTCAAAAAGTAACTGTAACAACAGATGATGACAAAGAGATCAGAGGGATCATCGGTTCTAAACCTCCACATGTCTTAACGCCTGAACAACGTAAAACACCAATTGATATCAAGGATATGTTTATTGATGTAGGTGTAGCTTCAAAAGAAGAAGCTGAAAAACTTGGTATTGATATCGGTGACATGGTAACACCATACTCTGAGTTCGAAGTATTAGGTGATGAGAACTACTTAACAGCAAAAGCGTTTGATAATCGCTTCGGCTGTGCACTTGCTGTAGATACTTTAAACAATCTAAAAGACGACGCAATCAATGTTAACTTAGTATCAGGTGCAACTGTTCAAGAAGAAGTTGGTTTACGTGGTGCGAAAGTTGCGGCGAATAAAATCAAACCAGATTTAGCTATTGCAGTGGATGTCGGCATTGCTTATGATACACCAGGAATGGGCGGCGGTGATCATGAAGCTGAACTTGGCAAAGGACCATTAGTCGTACTTATGGACGCGACAGCAATCGGTCATTCTGGATTTAGAAAGCACGTGAAAAAAGTAGCACAAGACAAAGGTATTGAAATCCAATGGGATACAACGCCAGGCGGCGGCACAGATGCAGGCAGTATCCATTTAGCACATGAAGGTATTCCTTCAATCGTTGTGGGTGTTCCGCTTCGTTACATGCATTCAAATGTTTCTGTTATGCATAAACAAGACTACTTGAACGCTGTACAATTAGTGACAGAAATCGCTAAATCACTAGACGACGAAACAATCGAACAAATTATTTGGTAAACAATTTTTCAATCGTCTATTTCGCGCAAATGATTATAAATAAAAAAGAGCGGTTGGTACTTGCTTCAACATGAAAGCAAGCCGACCGCTCTTTTCTTTAGGTACCCCTCAATGTACCTTTACTGAAAAGTTAAGATTTTATTTATCTAAACCTCTACGCATTTTTTCAGCTAATAACGTATTGTTTAACACCATTGTAATTGTCATTGGGCCAACGCCACCTGGAACTGGTGTGATTGCGCCAGCAATTTCTTTTACTTCATCATATTCAACGTCACCTTTAAGTTTGCCGTTTTCATCTGGTGTGTTACCCACATCAATGACAACTGCGCCTTCTTTAACGTCGTCTTTTGTGACTAAACCTGGACGACCTACAGCGCTGACAATAACGTCTGCATTTTTAAGATGTTTGCTCATGTCTTTTGAACGAGAGTGTAAGATAGTCACTGTCGCATTTTGTTGTAATAATAGTTTTGAAACAGGTTGTCCAACGATATGAGAACGTCCAATAACAACTGCTTCTTTACCTTCTAAATCAATATCCGCATTTTTCAATAATTCCATAATACCTAGTGGTGTACAAGGTACGAATGTTTGTTCATCAATATACAATTTACCGATGTTTGCTGGGTTGAAACCGTCAACGTCTTTTGCTGGGTTGATAGTTTCTAGAACTTTTTGTTCGCTGACTTGTTTTGGAAGAGGTACTTGAACCAAGATACCGCTGACAGAGTCATCGTTGTTTAAACGTTCTAATTCATTTAATACTTCTTCTTCTGAAGCTGTTTCTTCTAAATGAACAATTTCAGAAATCATGCCGATTTTTTCAGCAGCTTTCTTTTTTGATCTTACATAGCTCATGCTTGCGCCATCGTTACCTACAAGAATAACTGATAGTTTCGGCGTATAGCCCTCTTTTTTCAACGCTTCAACTTGATCTTGCAATCCTTGACGATAATCTTTAGCAATTTGTTTGCCATCTAAAATTTTTGCAACCATGTGTAAATTCCTCCTAATAATTTTTCGAACTTTCATTAGTGTTTTGAAGTGTAATACAACTATTTTACATGAAAATCCGGAATTTTAATTGAATTTTCATGAGAAAGTTCGATTTTTGATTGAAAAAGCATGACTTGATTTGTTATGCTATATCTGTAATATACAACTTACTAGATTAAAATTTCAAATAATTGAAAGGGTGTTCAATTTGAAAGTGGCAGTTATTATGGGCAGCTCATCTGACTGGGATATGATGTCAGAAAGTTGTCAGATGTTAGATCAATTTGGAATCCCGTACGATAAGAAAGTCGTTTCAGCACATCGTACACCAAAACTGATGTTTGATTTTGCGACAGAAGCAAGATTGAACGGTTATGACGTTATTATTGCAGGCGCAGGCGGTGCAGCACACTTGCCTGGTATGGTTGCTTCAATGACGACATTACCAGTAATCGGCGTTCCGATTGAATCTAAGAGTTTGAAAGGTTTAGATTCATTACTTTCAATCGTCCAAATGCCTGGCGGAATTCCAGTTGCAACTACTGCAATTGGTAAAGCAGGTGCGAAAAATGCTGGAATCCTTGCAGCGAGAATCTTAAGTATTCAAAGCGATGAAGTGAAAGAGAAATTAGAAGCTTATCAGCAATCACTAGTAGATAAAGTAGGAGAGATGCAAAGTGAACTTCAGTAAATTAAAGTTTGGATCAACTGTCGGTATTATTGGCGGCGGACAACTTGGCAAAATGATGGCACAATCTGCTCAAAAAATGGGCTTTAGAGTCATCGTCTTAGATCCAGACAAAGAAGCACCGTGTCAATATGTAGCACACGAATTTATTAATGCAGCTTATGATGACCTAGATGCATTAAGACAACTTGGTGAAGCTTCTGATGTTGTAACATATGAATTTGAAAACATTGCTGCAGATCAATTAGAAACACTCACAAAAGAATTTAATGTTCCTCAAGGCTATCAAGCCATCCATTTATTACAAGACCGTTTAACTGAAAAACAAACATTAGAATCAGCAGGTACGAAAATCGTTCCGTATGCACAAATCACAAATGCTGAAGATTTAGAGCATGCTGTTGAAAAATTAGGTTATCCATTTATGGTGAAAACACGTTTCGGCGGTTATGACGGTAAAGGTCAAGTGCTAGTACGTTCAGAAGAAGATTTAGCAGAGGCCGAATCATTAATCAAAGTACAAGAATGTGTAGCAGAAAAATTCTTAGACCTTTATAAAGAAGTGTCATTAACTGTGACAATTGGAAATGGCGGTCAAATCGTTTATTTCCCATTACAAGAAAACGAACATCGTCACCAAATTTTATTTAAAACAATCGTACCCGCACGTTCTGATAAAGAAGCAGAAGCACGTGCAGAAGTAGATAAAATTAAAGAAAAAGTGCATTTTGTGGGTACATTTACAGTAGAGTTCTTTATTGATAAAGATAACAACTTATATGTAAACGAAATTGCACCAAGACCTCACAATTCTGGTCATTATTCTATTGAAGCTTGTGACTTCTCACAATTTGATACACACATCTTAGCGGTTACGGGTCAAAAATTACCAGAACGCATTGAAATTTTAAAACCAGCTGTCATGATGAATTTGCTTGGTAAGGATTTAGATTTACTTGAAGATGAATTCGGCGATCATCCTGAATGGCATGTTCATATTTATGGCAAAGCATCTAGAAAACCAGCACGAAAAATGGGTCACATGACAGTTTTAACTGATGACATTGATAAAACTGAACAAGACATGTTGGCAACCTTTAGAGGAGGAGCAAAATAATGTCATTATTATACGAAGGTAAAGCAAAACGAATTTTCTCAACAGATGAAGACGGCGTATTACGCGTGGAATACAAAGATGAAGTGACTGCCGGCAATGGTGCGAAAAAAGACCATATTGACGGTAAAGGCCGCTTAAATAATAAAATCACTTCAATCTTGTTTGAACACCTTAAAGAAAAAGGAATCAAAAGCCACTTTATCAAACAAACGTCTGAGACTGAACAACTTGTTCAATCTGTAGAAATCATTCCGTTAGAAGTGGTCGTACGTAATATTGCGGCAGGTTCTATCACAAGACGCTTAGGTTTTGAAAAAGGACAAAAATTTGAAACACCACTTGTAGAATTCTTCTATAAAAATGATGCTTTAAATGACCCTTTAGTGACAGATGACCATGTAAGATTATTAAACATCGCAACAACTGAAGAAATTGCACAATTGAAAGAAATGGTATTAGGCGTTAATAAAGCGTTAGTTGAATTGCTTGATAGTATCAACTTACGTTTGATTGACTTTAAAGTAGAATTCGGCCGTACAAAAGATGGTCAAATTCTTTTAGCAGATGAAATTTCACCAGATACTTGTCGTATTTGGGAAAAAGACAGTGACACTAATTTTGACAAAGACGTATACCGTGAAGACCGCGGTTCAATTATCGAGACTTATCAAACTTTCTTAAATAAACTGGAGGATCTTAAATAATGAAAACTATCGAATTGCACATCACATTACAACCACAGGTATTAGATACACAAGGACAAGCACTTAACCGTGCCGTACATGACTTAGGCTATAACCAAGTGAATGATATCCGTGTAGGTAAATTACTTTACATGACAGTGGACGAAGCAACAGATGAAGCGGTTCATAATATCGTTACAACTTTAAGTGAAAAATTATTTGCGAACACAGTCATTGAAGAGTACAGCTATAAAGTAGTTGACGAAAAGGAGAATGCATAATGAAATTCGCAGTACTTGTATTCCCTGGATCAAACTGTGACAGAGATATGTTGAACGCAGCTTTGAAAACAGGCGTAGACGCAGAGTATGTTGATTATCGTGAGACATCATTAGAAGGATTTGATGGGGTGTTAATCCCTGGCGGTTTCTCATTTGGTGACTACTTACGTTCAGGTGCGATGGCGAGTGTTGCACCAGTTATCAAAGAAGTGAAACGTTTTGCAGATGAAGGCAAACCAGTATTAGGTGTATGTAACGGATTCCAAATCTTAACAGAAATCGGTTTATTACCAGGTGCGTTATTATACAACAGTTCACATTTATTTGTGAGCCGTAACGAATCATTAGAAGTTGTAAATAACAACACACCATTCACAAAAGCATATGCTGAAGGTGAAACAGTAGTATACCCAGTAGCTCATGGTGAAGGCAGCTACTACTGTACAAAAGATATGTACAAAGAATTAGAAGATAATAATCAAATTATCTTGAAATATAAAGATAATCCAAATGGTTCTTACCACGATATTGCTGGTATTGTTAACGAAAAAGGTAATGTGTGCGGCATGATGCCTCACCCAGAACGTGCATTAGAATCAATTTTAGGAACAGACGATGGCGTGAAATTATTTGAGTCAATGGTAAATAGTTGGAGGGAACAAAATGCCTAAGTTTATTGAACCAAGTATCGAAGAAATTAAATCAGAACATTTATACCGTGATATGGGATTAACAGACGCTGAATATGATAAAGTTGTCGAAATTTTAGGTCGTCAACCAAACTTTACTGAAATTGGTATTTTCTCTGTAATGTGGAGTGAACACTGCTCATACAAACACTCAAAACCATTCTTGAAACAATTCCCTACAACAGGCGAACATGTCTTAATGGGACCTGGTGAAGGTGCTGGTGTTGTAGATATCGGTGATAACCAAGCGGTTGTATTCAAAGTTGAATCACATAACCACCCATCTGCGATTGAACCTTACCAAGGTGCAGCAACAGGTGTCGGCGGTATTATTCGTGACATCGTATCAATCGGTGCACGTCCAATCAACTTATTAAACAGTTTACGTTTCGGTGAATTAGATGAAATCCAAAACCGTACATTATTACGTGGTGTTGTAGCAGGTATCGGCGGATACGGTAACTGTATCGGTATCTCAACTACAGCAGGTGAAATCGAATTCGATGAGCGCTATGATGGTAACCCATTAGTTAACGCAATGTGCGTAGGTATCATTGATCACGATAAAATTCAAAAAGGTACAGCTAAAGGTGTCGGCAACTCAGTCATTTACGTTGGTTTAAAAACAGGCCGTGACGGTATCCATGGTGCAACTTTCGCATCTGAAGAATTAAGTGAAGAAAGTGAAAGCAAACGCCCATCAGTACAAATCGGTGACCCATTTGTAGGTAAAAAATTGATGGAAGCAACACTTGAAGCAATCACTTACCCAGAATTAGTCGGTATCCAAGATATGGGTGCAGCTGGTTTAACATCATCTTCTTCAGAAATGGCAGCTAAAGGCGGCAGTGGTTTACACATGCAGTTAGAAAAAGTACCTGTACGTGAAGAAGGAATCTCTCCATACGAAATGATGCTTTCTGAAACACAAGAACGTATGTTGCTTGTTGTTGAAAAAGGTACGGAACAAAAATTCTTAGACTTATTTGACAGACGTGAATTAGATAGTGCTGTTATCGGTGAAGTTACGGATACAGATCGTTTCGTATTAACTTATGATGATGAAGTTTATGCAGACATCCCAGTACAACCATTAGCAGATGAATCACCTGTATATATTTTAGAAGGTGAAGCAAAAGAATATAACACATCTAAAAACGACTACAGCAATGTAGATGTTAAAGATGTATTCCATAAATTATTAGCACATCCGACAATTGCGTCAAAACGTTATTTATACGAACAATATGACCAACAAGTTGGTGCAAACACAGTTGTTAAATCTGGTTTACAAGCATCTGTAGTACGTGTTGAAGGTACAAACAAAGCAATCGCTTCTACAATCGATGGCGAAGCACGTTATGTATTCAACCAACCATACGAAGGCGGTAAAATGGTCGTTGCTGAAGCATACCGCAACTTAATTGCTGTAGGTGCAACACCATTAGCAATGACAGACTGCTTAAACTACGGTTCACCAGAGAAAAAAGAAATCTATCAACAATTAACTGATTCTACAAAAGGTATGGCAGAAGCATGTGAAGTTCTGAAAACACCAGTTGTTTCAGGTAACGTTTCACTTTATAACGAAACAAAAGGTACTTCTATCTTCCCAACACCTGTAGTAGGTATGGTCGGCTTAATTGAAGACATCGATTACTTAAATGATTTCCACCCACATGCAGGCGATAAATTGTATGTTGTTGGTGAAACACGCGATGACTTCGGCGGCAGCCAAATCGAAAAATTATTATATGGTAAAGTCAACCATGAATCAGAAGCACTTGACTTATCAAATGAAGTTGAAAAAGGCGAACAAATCAAAGAAGCAATCAGAAGCGGCAAAGCGTCTCATGTACAAACTGTCGGTAAAGGCGGCTTATTGATTTCGTTAGCACGAATCAGTGCACACTACGGTTTAGGTGTAGATGCAACATTAGACGTGACTGATGCACAATTATTCAGTGAATCACAAGGTCGTTACATTGTTGCAGTTAAAGCAGGACAATCATTAGATATTCCTAATGCACAAGAAATCGGAACTATCACTGAGGATGACAAGTTCAAAGTTACAAACGGTCAAACAACTGTAGAAGAAAACGTGTCGACGTTAAACGAAATTTGGGAAGGAGCAATTCCTCAATGTATGACATCCGCGGATTAAACGAAGAATGTGGAGTCTTTGGAATTTGGAATCACCCCCATGCAGCAACTTTAACTTATATGGCGTTGCATAGTCTGCAGCACCGTGGTCAAGAAGGTGCTGGGATCGTGTGCTCAAACGGCGAATCGCTGTTTGGGGCACGCGGCATGGGTTTATTAACTGAAGCTATTTCAGACGCGCAATTAGAATCTTTACAAGGATTCCAACATGCGATTGGACATGTACGCTATGCGACAACAGGTGCCAGTGAAATCGCCAATGTTCAACCTTTCTTGTTCAAGCATTCAAAAGGTGATTTAGGACTTGCGCATAATGGTAACTTAACGAATGCTGTTCAAATTCGTAAGGCTTTAGAATCTGAAGGCAGCGTCTTCCAAACAACAAGTGATTCAGAAGTATTAGCGCATTTATTAATCAGAGGCAAATCTCCAAGCATTAAATCAAACCAAAAAGCAGCATTGAATCAAGTTAAAGGTGCATTCAGCTGTGTCATGCTGAATACTAATCAACTTGCTGCGGTTAGAGATAACAATGGTGTACGTCCACTCATGTTAGGTGAAGTAGATGGTGCGTATTGTGTCGCAAGTGAAACATGTGCGTTCCAAGCAATCGGTGCAACATATATTCGTGACATCGAACCAGGTGAATTAATTACATTCAGCGGTGACCATGACATAGATTATGATACGTACACGAACCAAATTCACCATAATATGTGTTCAATGGAATATGTATACTTTGCACGTCCAGATTCAGAGTTCCATAAACACTCTATCTATAATGTGCGTAAAGCTTTAGGTAAGAAGCTAGCAAGTGAGATGGGTATTGACGCTGATATTGTTATCGGTGTACCAGATTCATCATTACAAGCAGCAAAAGGCTTCTCTGAATACTCAGGTATTCCAAACGAACAAGGTTTATTGAAAAACCGTTATATCGGCCGTACGTTTATCACACCAGACCAAAGCGTTCGTGAAAAACAAGTACGTATGAAACATGCGCCGATCAGAGACGTCATTGAAGGCAAACGTGTCGTTGTCATTGATGACTCTATTGTGCGTGGTACGACAAGTAAATACATTGTGAAAGCATTAAAATCTGCTGGTGCGAAAGAAGTGCATATGGGTATTTCATCACCACCATTAGTCGATCCATGTTATTACGGTATCGATGTGTCTACACATGCAGAATTAATGGCAGCACAACATAGTGTCGATGAAATCAAAGACATGATTGGTGCAGACTCACTTACGTATTTATCTGTAGAAGGCATGCATGAAGTGTTTAAAGAATTTGACTCAAAAGGCGAGTGTGACGCTTGCTTTACAGGCAATTATCCAATTGAAATTGTAGATCATCAATTACCAGAAGTTAAAGAACTGAAAAGAAGAGGAGTGTAAAGCTGTGGCAGCAGATTCTTATAAAAATGCCGGTGTGGATATTCATGCTGGATATGAAGCAGTTGAGCGAATGAAGAGCCATGTGCAACGTACAATGCGTAAAGAAGTACTAGGTGGACTAGGAGGATTCGGTGCAGCGTTTGATTTATCACAATTAAACATGCAAAAACCTGTCTTAGTTTCTGGTACAGACGGTGTAGGTACTAAGTTGAAACTTGCGATTGATCACAACAAACATGACACAATCGGTATCGATGCAGTGGCTATGTGTGTCAACGATATTTTAACAACAGGTGCAGAGCCGCTTTATTTCCTTGACTATATCGCAACAAACAAAGTTGTACCTGAAGTCATCGAACAAATTGTTAAAGGTGTCAGCGATGGTTGTGAAGAAACAAATACAGCTTTAATCGGCGGTGAAACTGCTGAAATGGGCGAAATGTACCACGAAGGTGAATACGATTTAGCTGGTTTCGCAGTGGGCGCAGTTGAAAAAGATGAATACATCGATGGTTCAACAGTTAAACCAGGACAAGTAATTATTGGTTTAGCTTCAAGCGGTATTCACTCTAACGGTTACAGCTTAGTACGTCATTTAATTAAAGAATCAGGTGTTGATTTAAATGCTGAATTCGATAATGGTCGTACGTATTTAGACACTTTCTTAGAACCGACTCGTTTATATGTTAAACCTGTATTAGCTGTGAAAGAACAAGTGAAATTGCATGCGATGACACATATCACAGGCGGCGGTTTCTATGAGAATATTCCACGTGCTTTACCTGAAGGTGTCACTGCTGAAATTGACGTTCAATCATTCAATACACCTAAAGTATTCGATTGGTTACAAGAAGCAGGCAAAATCGCAACTGAAGAGATGTACAATATCTTCAACATGGGTATTGGTTTCACATTAGTTGTAGATGAAGCGGACGCAGATAAAACATTAGATATCTTAAAAGGTCAAAATGTTGAAGCGTTCAAAATCGGTAAAATCGTTGAAGGTAAAGAAGAACCTATCGAGTTAACGGGGGTTAAAGCGTGACTAAAGTAGCCATCTTTGCGTCAGGTTCTGGCAGCAACTTTGAAAATATTGCACAACGAGTTCAAGACGGCAGATTAGATAATATTGAAATCACAGCGCTTTATGTTGATCACGACGATGCATTCGCGATTGAACGTGCAGAGAAATTAAACATTCCTGTCCATGTGACACTTCCTAAAACTTTTGATTCTAAAAGTGATTATGAACAACGTTTATTAGAATTGTTAAAAGAAGAAGAAGTGGAATGGATTATACTTGCAGGCTATATGCGTTTAATCGGTCCAGATTTATTGAATGCGTATGAAGGCCGTATTTTAAACATTCATCCGGCTTTATTACCGAAATACAAAGGCATTGACGCAATTGGTCAAGCCTTTGAAAGTGGAGATAAAGTGACAGGTTCTACTGTTCATTATGTAGACAGTGGCATGGATACAGGTGAAATCATTGAACAAAGTCAATGCGACATCTATCCAGATGATACAAAAGCACAACTAGAAGAACGTATTAAAAATTTAGAATATGAACTTTATCCTAGAGTCATCGCAAAAATTATTCGATAAGAGGGGCAATTTCTAACATGAAAAAAGTAATTTTAAGTGTATCAGACAAAACTGGCATTGTAGACTTCGCGAAGTCATTAGTTGAATTAGACTATGAGTTGTATTCTACAGGCGGCACAAAGCGTGCATTAGATGAAGCGGGTGTTCCTGTAAAATCAGTTTCTGATTTAACGAAATTTGATGAAATCATGGATGGCCGTGTAAAAACATTACACCCAGCAGTACATGGCGGTATTTTAGCTGATCGCGATAAACCTGAACATTTACAACAATTAAAAGAAAAAGGCATCGATCTTATCGACATGGTTGTCGTGAACCTTTATCCATTTAAAGAAACTGTCGCAAACCCTGACGTAACTGAAATGGATGCGATTGAAAACATTGATATCGGTGGTCCGACAATGTTACGTGCAGCTGCGAAAAACTTCAAGCATGTGACAACTGTGGTAGATCCTGCTGACTATGACGCAGTCATTGAACACCTTAAAAATAATACATTAGACGAAGCGTTCCGTAAATCATTAATGATTAAAGTATTTGAACATACAAATGATTACGATAATGCGATTGTGAATTTCTTCAAAGAAAATAAAGAACAATTACGTTATGGTGAAAACCCTCAACAAACTGCTTACTTTGTACGTACATCAGATGCGAACAATACGATTGCAGGCGCTAAACAATTACACGGGAAACAATTAAGCTTTAACAACATTAAAGATGCTGATGCGACATTAGCATTAGTTAAAAAATTCGAAGAACCAGCTGCAGTAGCGGTTAAACATATGAACCCATGTGGTGTTGGTGTTGGCGAATCAATTGAAGAAGCATATCAAAATGCGTATGAAGCAGATAGCCAATCTATCTTCGGCGGTATTGTTGCGGTTAACCGTCCAGTTTCAAAAGAACTTGCTGAAAAATTACATTCAATCTTCTTAGAAGTAGTGATTGCACCTTCATTTACAGATGAAGCGCTTGAAATCTTAACTCAAAAGAAAAACATTCGCTTATTAGAAGTAGATATGGCAGTGGATCACGATGAACAAGAATTTGTATCTGTATCAGGTGGCTATTTAGTTCAAGATAAAGATACAAAAACAATTTCACGTGATGACATGAAAGTTGTGACTAAAGTTGAACCGACAGAAGAACAATGGCAAGCAATGGAATTAGGTTGGAAAGTTGTAGCAGCTGTTAAAAGTAACGCTGTCATCTTAAGTAATGACCATCAAACTGTAGGTATCGGTGCAGGTCAAATGAACCGTGTCGGTTCTGCAGAAATTGCGATTGAACGTGCAATTGAAATTAATGACAATGTAGCATTAGTTTCAGATGGTTTCTTCCCAATGGATGACACAGTAGAATTAGCTGCAAAAGCAGGTATCAAAGCGATCATCCAACCAGGTGGTTCTATTAAAGACCAAGATTCTATTGATATGGCAGACAAACACGGCATTGCGATGGTAATGACTGGCGTACGTCACTTCAAACATTAATCATTCAGGAGGAAAATGCTAAAGATGAAAGTATTAGTAATCGGAGGCGGAGGACGTGAACATGTCCTTGCGCACAAATTAAATCAATCTGAACTTGTTGACCAAGTGTATGCAATTCCTGGAAATGCAGCAATGGAAACTGTCGCTGAAGTGCACGGTGAAATTGCTGAAACTGCACATGATGACATTGTAAAATTTGCGGTAGATCATGAAGTTGAATGGGCAGTCATCGGTCCAGAACAACCTTTAACTGAAGGGTTAGGCGACAAATTACGTGACGCAGGTGTTAAAGTTTTCGGTCCTGGTGCGAAAGCAGCACAAATTGAAGGTTCAAAATCATTTGCGAAACGTATTATGGAAAAATATGACATCCCAACTGCAGAATATGTAGAAGTGGATTCTAAATCTGATGCATTAAAATATGTAGAAGATTGCAAGATTCCTGTTGTCTTGAAAAAAGACGGTCTTGCCGCAGGTAAAGGTGTTATAATCGCGATGACACGTGATGAAGCGAAAGAAGCAGTCGAAACACTGTATCCTGAAGAACAAGGCAAAATTGTATTCGAAGAATTCTTAGAAGGCGAAGAATACTCTGTCATGACCTTTGTGAATGGCGATTATGCTGTACCTTTCGATACGATTGCACAAGACCATAAACGTGCGTATGATGACGATAAAGGACCAAATACAGGCGGTATGGGTGCGTATTGCCCAGTGCCTCATATTTCAGAAGATGTACTAAAACGTACAAATGATGAAATTGCGCAACCGGTTGCGAAAGCAATGCAAGAAGAAGGCTATCCATTCTTTGGCGTGCTTTATATTGGCGCAATCTTAACTGAAGAAGGTCCGAAAGTTATCGAGTTTAATGCACGTTTCGGAGATCCTGAAGCACAAGTGCTTTTAACACGTATGGAAAGCGACTTAATGCAGCACATTTTAGACCTAGAAGCACGTAAACCGATTGAATACAAATGGAAAGACGAAGCTGTTGTAGGCGTGATGTTAGCGTCTAAAGGCTATCCTGGCTCATATGAAAAAGGTGTGAAAGTCAGTGGCTTTGATTTAGATGGACTTACATTTGTCAGCGGTCTGAAAAAAGAAGGCGACGATTACGTTACTTCTGGCGGCCGTGTTATCTTAGTGATCGGTGAAGGCAAAACAGTTAAAGAAGCCAAAGCAAATGCTTATAAAAAAGCAGATGCCATTGATAGTGAAGGTTTATTCTATCGTCGTGACATCAGTGATAAAGCAATCAAACATGAAGCGTAATTTAAAAGAATAGATTCATACAAAAACAGCTGTACATTGTGTAATGGCTGTTTTTTGGTATGCAGAAAAATACTTGAATAAATTATTGTTAAGTCGTGTATCTTCTAATTATGAAATTGTAGGGACAAAATAAAAAAGCAAGGAAGCAGAACTTCCTTACTCTTCAGGCAATGATTTCGCCATATCAATATAAGCTTGTTTATATCCAGAAACGTAGCGAGAGCTGCGTCTCTTGAATAATTGATGGAAACGCCAAGAACGTTTACGGCTCTTAATGTAACGTTTTAAACGGCGCTTTTTATTTTTTAGTTTTGACATGGTTTCAATTTCTTTGACGGCTTGTTGATAGCCTTTTTCGTATGCATCATTGCGTTTTTTCATGAAATTTTGCCCCCAATCTTTCTGTGTGAATCTGATTATATCAATTATAACATGTATATGACTTTTGACTTAATTAAACGATAATATTTGTTAAATAAAAATAAGCAGTAAACGGTTGAATCGGTGACCGTTCACTGCTGGGAAAAATATGGATGAATGAAAATGTAAATATTGGTTGGGCTGCAGCTCGACAACCACAGCCCGATAAAAATTTTAAGAACTATAAATGCTTGTGTCAACCACGTACGTCAGTAATTCCTGTAATTGGTAAATAATGAGCTAACATTACAGAAATAATTAATATCGCCGCGAATAATAAGATAAATAAGATGTCGCGATAACTAAATGGTGCGTAGTAATAATACGTTCTTTTACCATCTTTAAATCCTTTTTTCTCCATAGCAACCGAAAGTTGATGTGCTTTTCGTATATTTTGACTTAACAACGGAATAATTAAATGTTTCACACGCTTGAAACCGCGATAATTTGATTTATCCACCATACGATAACGCATCTTCAATGATTTACGTAGTTGAATGAATGAACTGATAATCAACGGTACCATACGGATGGCAGCCATAAACGCATAGGCTACTTTTGGTTTTACACGCAAGTGCTGCATCAGGCTGTAGAAGATCATCACAATTTGAGACGTAAAGGCCATCACAATACCGAAGAATGTGACGGTATCCGTACGCATAGATAAATGCAGTCCTCTCACTAAACTTTCAGTTGTGATATGAATAAAGCCTAATTTAAATAGGGTATGTGTACCATCTCCGTAGAAAATCATAAAGAGTGCTGAGATAATACTGAATATCACAGTGTAAAGTACGAATAGGGCAGTGACCTTCAATTTCATACCGCCGAAAATCAGTAAGAATAAAAACATCAAAGCGGTTAGGTAAATCATCACATCAAAGTTGTGAATGAAAATCACAAAGAAGAATAAGAAAATACCTAAACCAAGTTTCGTGATAATATTAACTTCATCTACGAAGGTGAAATACTTTTTCCATGCTTCATACATTTGTTTCACCTTCCATTTCAAATAGCACATCTTCACATAACATGTGGTCACGTAATTCGATACGTTTTGTCGGATAACGTTCAATGATATGTGGGTCATGCGTAACCATAATAATCGTTTGACCTTGTGCAACACGCTGTTGGAAAAGATTTAATAAATTAAACGTGTTGTGACTGTCTAAACCAAATGTTGGTTCATCAAGTAAAATAATATCAGCACGTGAACTTAAAGCAGTCGCAACACTTAAACGTCGTTTTTGACCCATTGATAATTCGAAGGGATGTTGATCACGAACTGCTTCTAAATTCAATAATTCAATCAATTTTTCAGTTTCAGCTTTTGCGCTTTCGCCGCTGAAGTTGATGAAGATTTCCTCATAGACAGAATTCGTAATGAATTGCAGTTCTGGATTTTGATAAACCAGATACATATGCTGTGCTGCTTCTTTAATTTTATGAAGCGGTTGCCCATCATAAGACATCTCTCCGCGATATTTAATCAATTGCATCATAGACTCAAGTAAAGTGGTTTTACCCGCACCGTTTTTACCTGTGATGGTAATCCATTCACCATCGCCGATTGTGAGTTCAGGTACTTGAATGAGTGTTTTCTTACCACGTATGACTTCGCCATTTTCATATTTGAAGCGTGACGTTATGTCTTTATTTGGTAATAATTCAGCTTTAGGTGCATGGTCCCAAGCCTTTGGATGCCATACTCCATATTCAGTCAACAAGTCTTCGTGTTGGTGTAAAATCACTTGAGGCGTATCATCCGCGATGATTTCTCCTTGATGATTCATTAAAATAACACGATCCACATGTTCCCAAATGTGTTCCACTTTATGTTCTACAATCAAGACAGTTTGTTCTTGCCACATGTCTTTAATTTGATTCCATAAATCTTCTGTCGCATCCACATCTAACATGGCAGTCGGTTCATCCAAGAATAATGTATCTGCTTCTTGAAGCACTGTTTCAGCAATTGCTAATTTTTGTTTCATACCGCCGCTTAATTGTTGAACCGTTTGTTTAGGACCAACGTCTAAGTCGACCGATGCTAATGCTTGTTGAATTAAAGCGTCCATCTCTTTTCTCGGCACTTGTTTATTTTCTAACACAAATGCGAGTTCTTCATAAACCTTCGGCATACAAAATTGTGTGTCTGGGTCTTGGAAGATGACGCCGCAATTTAAATCGACTTCCAATGCGTCATATTTCATTGGAAGCTCGATTAGGTTCGGCACAATGCCGCTTAATACATTGAGTAAGGTACTTTTACCGCAGCCTGAAGGGCCGAGTAATAAGACCTTTTGTTTATCAGGTATTTCTATATCTAAACCATCAAATATTTTATCTGGTGCATTTGGATATTTAAGTCGTAAATTTTGAGCAAGTAACACGTTTATGTCTCCTTACAAATTGTCATAATCCTTTTTGGAAGCAGGGCGGAATAATTTTGTAACCCCAGTCTGATCCAGAGCTTTGACAAGATAATATGGGAAAATCCCAGCAAGTACAATCCCGCTGATACAACGGAAGAATACATATAAGAATAAGTTCCATCCAGCAACTTCACCTAAATAACCATAGTAGAAGTCGATAGGGAAAGTAACTAATGCGGCTGCTAAACCAGCGAGCACTGCTACCATTAATTTGCGTGATTTATAACGGAAAATCGCAAAAATAATTTCACACGCTAAACCTTGTAGTAAGCCGTAAACAATTGTCGCAATATCAAAGCGTCCCATAACAATTGTTTCCCCAGCACCAGCAGCGAATTCAGCTAACAGTGCAATACCGGCTTTCGGAATGATTAAGTAAGCAACAACAGCAGCTGCAAACCACATACCGTAAGATAATTCTTCTAAGTGTAAGCCAGTCACTTGCATGGCTTTATACACTAAGTTCCAAATGTTGTAAATGATAGCAAAGATAACTGCGATTAACACAGTAACTAAGATATCTGAAAGCTTAAGTCCTTTAGACATAATGTCAATTCCTCCTATATAAACAAAAAAACACGCAAACTTGTCTAGCAAGCAGCGTGAAAATAAGCATCAGAATACCCTGGTTCTACCCTGAAATCCTAAACCAGTTCATTCTTTACACTTTCCTACGCTAGTCTCAGCTAGATCAGGTTCGAAGGGTTTGAAGCTTTGTGCTTCATCTCAGTTCGAAACACCCCTAGTGTATTTCTTTATTAGATTTATACTAAATGTATGCTTTTTCATAGGTTCTGTCAAGGTGATTTTAGATTTAAGCCAGAGAGAACGGGTATGAAAAAGGCAAGTTCACATTAAGATTACGTTAAATTGTGTATTTAGGATTGAGCATAGCGTCTGAGTCTAATATACTACCATAGAATGATTTACTTTAATTTTTAAAGACACAATGGAATTGTTCATATATAATAACTATGAGGTGAAAAACATGTCGTATATAAAGAAGCACGCTGAAATCATTTATAGTTTGATTATTGGCATTGTTTCACTTTTCATTGGAATCATTGTATTACTCAATCTATCATTTATCCATAAACTTGCGAAGGGGAGCAAGGTTGACATACATATTAATAATGTGTGGGATTTCATCAATGCTTTCTTTGTTGAAATAATACGGATTATGAGTCAATTTATTGGTCATTTCCCAGTGGTCAGCGCCATCTTGATTATCTTGTTCGGTGTTGCATTGCTATGGATTGGCTATTTATTATTTATGACTACAAAATATGATTATGATATCTCAATTTTCTTCCTTATAATAGGAATCTTTTTCTTCCTCATCACAATCGTCTTTATGACACAAGTTTACGGCTTCTTTGCGATTGTATTCGTGGTTCCGTTTATTGTGCATATCGGATACATTGTGTACAAGGATGAGTTGAACAGTGCGCACCAAAAAGAGCACTATCTATGGATTATCTGTACGTACGGAATCAGTTATTTAATTTCTCAAATTTCGTTATATGGCAGAATCGAAAGTCATGAAATTGCGTTAATTGATATTTTAAGTGTCAATGCATTCTTCGTTGTCATGTGGTGTTTAGGTCAAATGTCTATTTGGAATTTCTTATTCCTTAGAAGATCATTACCGCTAACTAAAGCAGAATTAGGCGAAGAAATGTTGTGTTCACGTACAGACAAGAACGGCACAATTAGCCAAACGAAAGAACAGCTGCGTGAAATTCAAGAACGTACACAAGAATTGACATACAGAACACGCAGAAGTATTGATTTAGAGAAAATCAGAAGAAAACGAGATAGTTTCAAAAAAGCAGTTAAAGATAAAGTCAATCTGCAAGAAGACGATTTCCCAACTTGGATGCGTCGTCCAAAATGGATTAAACCGGGTATCGTTGAATTGATTTGCGGTGCGATTTTATTCCTATTTACCTTACTAGAATTAAACAACCGTAATGGCTTGTTTATGTCAGGTGATTGGGAATTATCACAAACATCATATGTAATCGAGTGGATCACACTCTTCTTATTGTTGCTTGTGATTATCGCTTATATCATTACAACATTGACGCATTTCTTACGCGGTAAATTGTATTATGCGCAGTTGTTTATGGTGAGTATTTTATTCTTTAAATTGTTGACAGAATTTGTCAATATTATGATTCATGGATTATTATTATCCATTTTTATTA
The DNA here is from genome assembly GCF_001809385.1 of Staphylococcus sp. HMSC055C03. Taxonomy (NCBI): domain Bacteria; kingdom Bacillati; phylum Bacillota; class Bacilli; order Caryophanales; family Staphylococcaceae; genus Staphylococcus; species Staphylococcus sp. HMSC055C03. The sequence continues at coordinate 135,784 of NZ_KV797491.1, read as the reverse complement.
CACCGATTTTATTTATTATGCTTGTGGCGATTACGATTGCATTTATTATTCAATTACGTACGCCAGCTAAAGAAGAAACACACAAAAGCTGAGGGACTTAAGTTTCCTCGGCTTTTTTAATGGATTTGAGACGTTCTTTTTAGAAAGGAAGCGTCTGATACGTTAAGATAAAAGTAACTACACATAGAAGGCGGAATAATAATATGAAGACAGCAGTATTAAATAAAGGTAAAGAACAAAAGTATTTAAATCAGTATCCATTAGTGGATGAAGAAGATATTTATGAACATAGTCATTTAGAAGATGGTGATATTTTTCATATTGTGACTGATGATGGCCGATACATTGCGACAGCATACGTTGGGCGTCAACATAAAGGATTAGGTTGGGTCTTAAGCTATGATGCTGAAGAAGAAATTAATCAAGAATTTTTTGAAGCACTATTTGAAGAAGCTTTAGATTATCGTCAATACTACTTTGATATCGATGGTACAAATGCATTCAGATTGTTTAATGCAGAAGGAGATGGTGTCGGCGGTTTAACAATTGATTACTACGATCGTCATTTATTAATCCAATGGTATTCAAAAGGGATTTATAAGTTCAGAACTGATATTTTAGAAGCTGTTCAAGCTGTTTTTCCTTATACTTCAATTTTTGAGAAGACACGTTTTAAAGACAGTGAAGTATCTAGTGGTTTCGTAACAGGGGAAGCACCGGAATTCCCAATTGTTATTGAAGAAAACTTTACGTTCTATAATGTTGATTTAGATGATGGACCGATACAGGAATTTTCTTAGACCAAAAAGAAGTGCGTAAAAAATTACGTGATGTTTATGCACCTGACCGCAGTGTTTTGAATTTATTTAGTTATACAGGGGCATTCTCTGTCATTGCAGCACAAACAGCAGCAGAAACGACTAGTGTCGACCTTGCAAATCGTTCTAGAGGTTTGACAGAGGAGAATTTTGGGGTAAATGGTATTGACCCGAAAACACAATATATTTATGTCATGGATACGTTTGACTTCTATCATTATGCGGCAAGACACAATAAGGCTTATGACACGATTGTTATTGATCCGCCAAGTTTTGCGCGTAATAAAAAGAAAGTCTTTACGGTTCAAAAAGACTATCATAAGTTGATTGAAGAAGCTTTACCTGTTTTAAATGATGGAGGTACTTTAATTTTAAGTACAAACTCAAGTGCGTTAACTTCAAAAGCGTTTAAAAACATGATTAAGAGAACGCTTGATGCACAAGATGTAGATTTTGAAATTTTAGAAGCAATGGGACTTCCGAAAGATTTTAAAACACATCCGCACTATAAACCATCAAAATATTTAAAAGTAGTCTTTGTTCGGGTATCAGAAAAAGTGGAAGAAGTAATAATCGAGGAGGACTATTATGGGGATTAAAGATAAATTCATAAAAAAATCTACAGACAAAATTGGAAATAAAATGTTGAAAATTGATCCGGTCGTAGGTAAAGGGCGTTTACCGAAGAATAAAAAGGATTTAGCAAAAAGACGTGAACGCGCTGAAGAATTAGTAAGAAAGAAAGCATTATTGTCATCTTCAGCAAGTGTCATTCCGATTCCAGGATTAGATTTTGGGGTCGATTTAAAGCTGATGAAAGATATTATAGAAGATATTAATAAAATTTACGGTTTAGATCATAAAGAAGTGAACCGTATGAGTGATGATTTAAAAGAACGTGTATTAGTCGCAGCATCAATCCAAGGCAGTCAATTCATCGGACGTACGGTTTCAAAAGGTATCTTGAAAATGGTCGTTAAAGATGTTGCTAAACGTACAGCTGCGAAACAAACAAGATGGTTCCCGGTTGTCGGTCAAGCGATCGCAGCATCAATCAGTTATTATTTCATGAAAAAATTAGGTGACGAGCACATCGATAAATGTGAAAACGTTGCCAAAAAATTAATTTAAAACCGAGTTGTCAATTAAATTGTGCATATTTTCACAAAAACGCTAAATTCATTGCCCTGTATGGATTAAACAAATTGAATTTAGCGTCATATTTTGGTAATGTTAAGGTGTAATAATGTTCAGGTGAGTCACTCACCAATTAATGGATGCGAAGGAGAAAGATTATTATGGAACAACAATCATACACTATCATCGACGAAACAGGTATTCATGCTCGTCCAGCTACAATGCTTGTACAAACAGCTTCAAAATTTGATTCAGATATTCAACTTGAATATAACGGTAAAAAAGTCAACTTAAAATCAATTATGGGTGTTATGAGCTTAGGCGTAGGTAAAGATGCTGACATTACTATCTATGCTGACGGAAGCGACGAAGCTGATGCAATTCAAGCTATCACTGACGTTTTATCTAAAGAAGGTTTAACTAACTAATATGACTAAAAATATTAGAGGGATTGCGGCATCTGATGGTGTCGCAATCGCAAAAGCCTATCTATTAGTAGAACCTGACCTATCGTTTGATAACGGAACAGTGACTGATACAGAGGCTGAAGTTGCTAAATTTAACGGCGCACTTAACACATCAAAAGTTGAATTGACTAAAATCAGAAACAATGCCGAACAACAATTAGGCGCAGATAAAGCGGCTATCTTCGATGCACATTTATTAGTGCTTGAAGATCCAGAACTTATCCAACCTATTGAAGAAAAAATTAAAAATGAAAACGTTAATGCTGCTCAAGCGTTAACAGATGTTTCAAATCAATTTATCACAATATTTGAATCAATGGACAACGAATACATGGCAGAACGTGCAGCGGATATTCGCGACGTTTCTAAACGTGTATTAGCACACATCTTAGGTGTGGATTTACCAAACCCAAGTATCATTGATGAAAGTGTCGTTATTATCGGGAATGACTTGACACCTTCAGATACTGCACAGTTGAACAAACAATATGTGCAAGGATTTGTGACAAACATTGGAGGCAGAACATCTCACTCTGCAATTATGAGCCGTTCTTTAGAAATCCCAGCAGTCGTTGGTACTAAAACGATTACTGAGGAAGTTGAAGCGGGCGACATCATTATTGTTGATGGTATGACAGGTGATGTTATTGTTAACCCAAGTGACGAAGTTGTAGCACAATATCAAGAAAAACGTGATAACTTCTTCAAAGATAAACAAGAATTACAAAAATTACGTGATGCTGAATCTGTAACAGAAGATGGTCATCATGTAGAATTAGCTGCAAACATCGGTACACCAAACGATTTACCTGGTGTAGTTGAAAATGGTGCAGAAGGTATCGGATTATACCGTACTGAGTTCCTATATATGGGTAGAGATCAAATGCCGACTGAAGACGAACAATTTGAGGCATACAAAGCAGTTCTTGAAGCAATGAAAGGCAAACGTGTGGTTGTTCGTACATTAGATATCGGTGGAGACAAAGAATTACCTTATTTAGACTTACCTGAAGAAATGAACCCATTCTTAGGTTATCGTGCAATCCGCTTGTGCTTAGCACAACCAGAAATTTTCCGTCCGCAATTACGCGCGTTATTACGTGCTTCAGTATACGGAAAATTAAACATTATGTTCCCAATGGTTGCGACAATTCAAGAATTCCGTGATGCGAAAGCATTATTAGAAGAAGAACGTCAAAACCTTAAAAATGAAGGTGTTGAAGTTTCAGATGATATCGAAGTCGGTATCATGGTTGAAATTCCATCGACAGCAGCACTTGCTGATGTCTTTGCGAAAGAAGTAGACTTCTTCAGTATCGGAACAAATGACTTAATCCAATATACAATGGCAGCTGACCGTATGTCAGAACGTGTGTCTTATTTATACCAACCATATAACCCAGCTATTTTACGCTTGGTACAACGTGTTATCGAAGCGTCTCATGCTGAAGGTAAATGGACAGGTATGTGCGGCGAAATGGCCGGAGACCAAACTGCAATTCCATTATTGTTAGGTCTTGGATTAGATGAGTTCTCTATGAGTGCAACTTCAATCCTTAAAGCACGTCGTTTAATCAGAAACTTAAGCGAAGCGCAAATGAAAGACTTAGCAGCGAAAGCAGTGAACTGTGCAACATCAGAAGAAGTTGTTGCTTTAGTAGAAGACTATACGAAACATGCATAATCATTGATAAAATATTAATAAAAACCGTGATGAAATGAATGTCCAATTCATTTTCATCGCGGTTTTATTAGTGTACAAACATTTACTTATTATTCGAGTAATGTAATCAACTTACAAAGAATTTAATTGCGAGGTATATACTGTGTGTTTTACAAATTTGTGACAAAGATTTAAATTCTGTATAAATATTATGAAAATCTTGATTAGAATAATTGTAAACTAGCATATGAGAGCGTAACATATAAGGTACTGTGTCTATGAACGCAGATTACAGCATAATTGTTTGAATCATTTACCTTAAAGGTAATTTAAAATAGAGTGCATTCATTTTTAAGTCAGTCTTTATCGATATCGAGTAATGTGTTGATTTTATCTATGTCCACTTGATACATAGGTGTGTCACCGATTAAGATAAATGGCGTTGAAAATGCATCGAAATCTATCATTTCATTGCGGTATTGTGAGTTTGAAATATTTTTCTCAGTGTATGCAATGTGATGATGATCGAGATAATTTTTCACAAACTGACAAGGTGGACAGTCGTTTTGTGTATAAATGACTACATTCGGCATGTTTTATCTTCCTTTACATTTTATTGATGTGTTTACTGTATTAAAGGAACGATTAAAAATCAAGCCAATCGCCTATATTTGAATGTTCCAAGTTTTTTTGGATTTTGTGTAAACAATTTCCTCCACATTTCATCTGAGACGTTGCGGGCATTAGACAGTAACAAAAATATAGAGAAAAACAGGGTGATATTATGGAAGCAGTAGAACTGAGCAGATTTTTAACTGCCATGACCTTAGCTGTGCATATTATCTTCGCGACTATCGGTGTGGGGATGCCGCTTATGTTCGCAATTGCTGAATTTCTTGGTGTTAAAAGAAATGACGCAAAATATATTACATTAGCTAAGAGATGGGCCAAAGGTTATGCGGTAACTGTTGCGGTAGGGGTTGTAACAGGTACGATTATCGAGTTGCAGCTGTCATTGCTTTGGCCACAATTTATGAAGATTGCAGGACACGTGATTGCCTTGCCATTATTCATGGAAGTCTTCGCATTCTTCTTTGAAGCAATTTTCCTTAGTATTTATTTCTACACTTGGGAACGATTCAAAAACAAATGGACACATTTGATTATGAGTATTCCAGTGGTATTAGGCGGTACATTATCTGCCTTCTTCATCACATCAGTGAACTCATTTATGAATACGCCTGAAGGTTTCCAATTGAAAAACGGCAAAATGATTCATGTTGATCCAGTAGCAGCAATGTTCAACTCATCATTTGGTGTCAGAGCCTTCCACGTAATTACTACAGCAATTATGACAATGGCCTTTATTTTAGCGGCGATTGCAGCATTTAAATTATTGAAAAATAAATTTGAAAAAGACAGAGAATATCATAAGAAAGCATTGAAACTGACTATGATTGTCGGTTTAGTCTTTACACTAGGTTCTATGCTTGCTGGGGACTTATCAGCGAAGTTCTTACACAATGAACAACCTGAAAAACTAGCAGCATATGAATGGCATTATGATACTGAAAAACGTGCAGACTTAGTTCTGTTTGGTGTACTAGATGAGAAAAATCAAGAAGTGCATGGTGCGATTAAAATTCCAGCATTACTCAGCTTCTTATCTGACAACAATATCAATACAGAAGTTGAAGGATTAAATGAATTCCCTAAAAATGAACAGCCGCCGTTAATTGTCCATTACTTCTTTGACTTAATGGTGACAAGCGGTATCTTCTGTTTCGTTGTTTCAGGTATTTATGTCTTAACACGACTAGTTAAGAAATGGCATAAGTTCTCAACACACAAAATATTGCTGTATGGCATATTATTAACAGGTCCTGCAGCTATGCTTGCGATTGAGTTCGGATGGTTCCTAACAGAAATGGGCCGTCAACCTTGGATTTTAAGAGGTTACATGAGAGTGTCTGAAGCAGCTACACATGCAGGCGGTTTACCAGGTGTTACCATCGCATTTGGTGTCGTATACTTCATCATCTTATTCACTGCAGCATATGTATTAATCCGTATGTTCAAGAATAACCCGCCATATAAAGATGTGGAAAAATTAGAAGAGAGCCGAGGTGAAGCATCATGAGTATTACAGCATTTGGAATGATCGTTTTGTATCTGTTCTTATTCTTGTATATCGTTATTGCTTCAATTGACTTTGGTGCAGGTATCTTCATTTTACAATCGAAATTAAGAGGTACTGAAAGCACATTAGTACCGATTATCGGTCGTTATCTGAACCCGATTTGGGAAGTCACAAACGTATTCTTAGTATTCTTTACCGTAGGAATTGTCGGTTTCTTCCCAGATTTCGCGTACTATTATGGTTCGGTTCTGTTAGTGCCAGGATCTATCGCTTTAATCTTACTTACGATTCGCGGTAGTTTCTATGCATTCCAAAACTATGGACCAGATTCGAAATTCTCTTGGCTCGTCTTGCATAGTGTATCTGGATTATTCATTCCGGCTGCATTAAGTATGGGACTTGTTATCTCAGAAGGCGGCTATATTCATAAAACAAGCTCAGGTACAGGTGTCGATTTAAATTGGTTAGATTTATTCTTTAGTCCATTTGCGTGGGCAGTTGTATTCTTAGCTTTAGTTTCAGTAATGTATATTTCATCAGGATTCCTTGCGTATTATGCGCGTAAAGCAGAAAACATGAAGGCCTATAATATTATTCGTATGTGGTTTGTTTTCTGGGGTCCTCCGATGGCTTTAGTATCATTATTTACTTTCATCACATTACGCAGTCAAAACAAGCAACACTTTGATGTTGCGGTTAATCAATACTGGTGGTTATTCTTAATCAGTATATTATGCTTGTTAGCAGCTTGGATTTTATCTATAATGAAAAAATCACCGGGAACAGCATTTATGTTAGTTGTGATTCAAATGGCTACAGCCGTGACAGGTTATGGTTTAAGTAAATGGCCATACATCTTGTATCCATATATCAATGGAGACATTCACAAAACAGATGACCCGATGGCATGGGCCTTAACCATTGCGGCGGTCGTTGGATTATTGATGCTTGTTCCATCACTGATTTTCTTAATGAGATTATTCATCTTCAACAAAGATTATGTTGAAGGTAAGAATGATGAAGGTTATTATTAATATTAAGTCTAAGGTGAGGCGAGGCACAATCATAGGTTGTCTATGATTGAACAGAGCCTTGTCTCATCTTTATTTTTGCGGAGGTTGTAAGAGAAATGGAAAAAGAATTCGTTGTGATAGGGTTAGGTCGTTTCGGCGGCAGTATAGTCCGAGAATTAAATGCGTTAGGCATGGACGTGATGGCTATCGACTTAAGTGAAGCCCGCGTAAATGAGTATAGTGAAATCGCGACACATGCGGTAGTCGCAGATACAACAGATGAAGCGGTAATGAAAAGTTTAGGGATTCGTAACTTTGATCAAGTCATTGTGGCGATTGGTGAAAATATTCAAACGAGTACTTTGACAACTCTGATTCTTAAGGAATTAGGCGTTAAGAAGGTTATTGCGAAAGCCCAAAACGATTACCATGCGAAGATTTTAAATAAAATCGGTGCTGACTTAGTTGTCCATCCTGAACGAGATATGGGACGTCGAATTGCGCATAATATTGCGAGTGCCAGTGTCTTGGATTACTTGGAACTTGCGGATGAATATTCAATTGTTGAAGCCAAAGCGAATGAACGTATTGCGGGTCAAACGATTGTAGATTTAGATATCCGTGCAAACTTCGGTATCAATATTATCGCGATTAAACGTGATAAAGATGTTATTATTTCTCCAGATCCGAATATGAATATTGAACTTGGCGATATCTTAATTATGATTGGACACGACAACGACTTAAATCGCTTCGAGAAAAAACTTGTCCACTAACACAACCTTATACAAACAAAAAGCACATTCCGCGTGGAATGTGCTTTTCCTATATTTATCTTTAATTTATAGGAGCTTAGTCTTGTTTAGACTTTTCTTCGTGTTGTTTTGGTTTAGCGTTGCCTTCTTTTTTATGGTGTGGTTTATGATTTCTTGGTTTACGGTTTTTCTGACCATTATTTGAAGGACGTTTGTTTGTCGCATGCTTATGATTTTCTTTACTATTGTGTTGTTTTGGTTCTTGATTTTGTTTTGGGTTTTGTTTTTTATTTGTACGTTTAGGTCTAGATGATTTAGGTTTTTTCGTCGGTGTGATTTGTTCACCGTTCTCATTGACCTTCATAATCACTGGTAAAATCATTGGTTTACGTGCTGTTTTTTCAAACAGGTAAGGTTGTAATGTCTCAATGATTGATGATTTGATTTGATGCCACTGAATGTCTTTGTTTTGGTTCAACTTAGAAATGACTTCAGTTTTGATCTTACGTTGTGCATCGTAAATCAAGTGACCAGATTCGCGCATATAAACGAAACCACGTGAGATGATATCTGGACCTGAAAGTAATGTGTTTGTGTTGAAGTCGATACTTACAACGACAATTACTAAACCTTCTTCAGATAGTAATTTACGGTCACGGATGACTACATTACCGATATCACCGATACCGCTTCCATCTACCAATACATCGCCAGAAGGAATACGTCCAGCTTTACGTGCTGAATCTCTTGTTAGGGCTAAGACATCACCATTATCGAAAATAAAGATGTTGTCTTCATTTACACCGCACTCAACGCCAGTTTGCGCATGTGCTTTCAACATACGGTATTCACCATGAATCGGCATGAAATACTTCGGACGGATTAAGCGTAACATTAATTGTTGATCGCCTTGAGAACCGTGACCTGAAGTATGGATGTTTGAAATCTTGCTGTGAATAACATCAGCGCCTGCACGATATAAAGCATTAATTGTGCGGTTGATACTTTTCGTATTACCTGGGATAGGTGATGAACTGAAGACGACTGTATCTTCAGGAATAATTTTAATTTGTTTGTGTGTACCGTTTGCGATACGTGATAACGCAGCCATCGGTTCACCTTGAGAACCTGTACATAAAATCAAGAGTTCATGTTTAGGAACAGAGTTGATTTTGCTTGGTTCGATAAATGTTTCAGGTGGCGCTTTGATATAACCGAGCTCCATACCAATTTTAATGTTGTTTTCCATTGAACGGCCGAATACTAAAATTTTACGGTTATATTTAATCGCAGCTTCTACAGCTTGTTGAACACGGTAAATATTAGATGCGAATGTCGCAAAGATAATTCTTCCTGTACATTTACGGAAGATTTTATCGACGTTTTGGCCGACTTCACGTTCACTTAAAGTAAAGTTTGGAACGAGTGAGTTCGTTGAATCAGATAAAAGGGCTAAAACGCCTTCTTCACCGAGTTTCGCCATTTTCGCAATATTAGCTGGTGTACCGACAGGTGTGAAATCAAATTTGAAGTCACCCGTGTGTACAATATTACCTTCAGGTGTTCCAACGATAACACCGTATGCTTCTGGAATACTGTGTGTTGTTAAATAGAATGAAACATTGAAGTGTTTTGACTTGATGACGCTGTCTTCTGTAATTTCATTCAATTCAGCTGTTCTTAATAAATGATGTTCTTCTAATTTGTTTCTGATTAACCCAAGTGCTAAAGGACCGCCATAAATCGGTACGTTAAGTTCTTTTAATAAGAAGGGCACACCGCCGATATGGTCTTCGTGTCCGTGGGTAATAAATAGGCCGATAATTTTATCTTTGTTTTGAACAAGATATGAGTAATCCGGGATGACATAATCGATACCTAATAGATTGTCGTCTGGGAATTTGATACCCGCATCGATTAGGACGATTTCATCCTTATACTCCACTGCATACGTATTTTTACCGATCTCGCCGAGACCGCCGATTGCGTATACACCGACCTCATTATTTTTGAGTTGTTTCATTATTGGATATGCTCCACTTGATAGTCTGGAGATTTTTGTTCATATTCTAAATGTGCGCCCTCTAATTTAGTAATGAACTCGATATTGTAATTACGGTCTTTCAGATATTTTCTTACTTCTTCTTCTGAATTTCCTTCTACGTAAATCGTTTGTGTGTTCTCACGCACGATTACTTCTGCTCTGTCGTCTTGATAAAATACTTTGTAAATTGCCATAATATATTGTTTCCTCCTAAAAATATGTTCAGTTGTTTTAATTTATTGTTCATACAAGCCTAGTTTATTCTTTGTGGTTTGTTTCATCATTGTGTTCTTTCTTAAAATAAATACAACATACCAGCTTAACTGCCCAGTATGTTTGCTAGGTTTGTTATAAATGACGTTCTAGTTAGTCATGCATGAAGATTTCTCCATACATATACAGTTATTATTTATTTTACATGATGTAATTCAATAAATAAAGCGGTTTTACTTAGCGACAAGGAAAGCTAGGGGAATGTTTATCAAAAAGAGAAAGTCAAAATAAGTGTGGTAAAATATATAAAAGAGAAAACGAAGCGGGTCCAATGATTTAGTGACTAAAAGCAGGTGAGGAAAATGAGTAAGGCTAAAAGAATTATTGAAGATGTAAAAAGAGAAAAGGAAAGACGAGATAAATTGTTTCAAGGTATTTTGTTTGAAAAGCGTGGGAAAGAAATCGTGATGTTCTTTGAATACGAAGAAGTTGTAGATAATGTCTCAGATAATCATCATTTTATACGACATAACCATGATCCAGAGTGGGTGGATAAAAGTATGCTGCCTGAACTTAAAGAAGGTTTAGAACGTTTAAATGTTACGTATCATTGTCGTAAAGATATCTTCATATAATAAGGAAATAGCAGTGTATACAAAAAAAGAGGCCACTTTATGCGACCTCTCAATTTATGTTTATTCATCAAACAGACGGATAGCATCTTCGTGAGGTTGAAGTGGATTTTCTTTATCAATGTGGTCATAGAACATAATACCGTCTAAATGATCGATTTCATGTTGTACAACAATAGCAATATAGCCTTTAAGTCGTAAGTTGATATCATTGCCATCAATATCTTTAGCTTTAACTGTAATACGATGATGGCGATGCACAAGTCCTGGAATATCTTCATCTACACTTAAGCAGCCTTCACCTGTAGGCAAGTATGCTTCTTGTACACTGTAGCTGACGATTTTCGGATTGATTAACATTAACTCGTATGATTTGCCGTTACCATCATCTGGCAAGTGCACAGCAAGCATACGCTTTGAAATGTTAAGTTGTGGTGCAGCAATACCTACACCTGAACGTAAATTGTATTTACGTGCAATTTCATCATCTTGACTATTGACTAAGAATTCATGCATTTCTTTGATTTTATTACGATCTTCATCTGATAAAGGAAATTTAACTTCTTCAGCTTTTTCACGAAGTGTCGGATGTCCGTCTCTGATTATATCTTTCATAGTAATCATGTCATACACCGTCCTTATTATAAAATATAACAAAAAACTTCTGGATAGAACAGAAAAGTATTTGCGAAATCGCTTAAAATTAATTAACATCATTATTGAAATCCCCAAGGAGGTAATTTGAAGCATGAAAATTAAAAGCACATTTGGTTTAGTGATTGCATCCTCTCTATTATTAGGTGCTTGTTCAACAGACAGCCATCAGATTAAAGAGTACAACAAGACACTGAAAGAAGCCGTACAAAAAGAAGACGAAGCCGTAAAAGTCGGTGAAAAACTAAATAAACTTACAAACGAGAAAAATGATTTAGCTAAGAAAATCAACGGTAAAGATACACAGAAGGTTGTAAAAACTTCTAAAGATATTGTAAGTAATGTAAATGAACGTAAAGATGAATTTAAAAAAGAAGAAAAAGCTTTTGATGCATCTGAGAAAAAGTTTGAAGAGGCTAAAAAGCGGACAAAGGATATTAGAAACGATAAAAGAAGATCCGGCATAGAAAAAACAAACAAAGCATTTGAGAAAAACTATAAAGCGCATGATGAATATGCGAAAGCTTACAACAATAGTTTAGACAAAGAAAAAGATTTATTTGAATACATTGTAAAAACTAACGGTCAAGCAGAACAATCACAGATTGATGAAAAAACAAAAGCAATTGACGACTCTTATAAAGAGGTAAATGACAAAATTAAAAAATATAGCAAAACTCGTGACGAGCGCGGAAAACAAATGGAAGCGGCTCAACAAATCAAATAAACAACACTGATACAGTTTTAGTATAATGACTGGTACAGGTCTTATAACTGTACTTAACACAAGTGATACAGAAGTTTTACAATTCATTTAACAGTTATACAAAACTATGCTATACTAATTTATGGATGAAATGAATTTTCTATTATACGGGAAAGGTATGGTGAATTGAATGGCTCCGAAGTTACAAGCCCAATTCGACGCTGAGCAAGTATTGAAAGATACTGAAGCACAATTTAAGATGGTCCAAGTATTGGACGAAAATGGTAAAGTAGTGAATGAAGACTTAGTACCTGATTTAACTGATGAGCAATTAGTTGAATTAATGGAAAGAATGGTATGGACTCGTGTCCTAGACCAACGTTCTGTTTCTTTAAACAGACAAGGACGTTTAGGCTTCTACGCACCAACAGCTGGTCAAGAAGCTTCACAACTAGCTTCACAATATGCATTAGAGAAAGAAGACTGGATTCTTCCAGGTTACCGTGATGTTCCACAAATCATTTGGCACGGTTTACCACTTACAGAAGCATTCTTATTCTCAAGAGGACACTTTAAAGGAAACCAATTCCCTGAAGGTGTAAACGCATTCAGTCCTCAAATCATCATCGGTGCACAATATATTCAAACTGCCGGTGTTGCATTAGGTCTTAAAAAACGCGGTAAAAAAGCAGTAGCTATCACTTATACAGGTGACGGCGGTTCATCACAAGGTGACTTCTACGAAGGTATTAACTTTGCTTCGGCTTATAAAGTGCCGGCAATCTTTGTAATTCAAAACAACAACTACGCGATTTCGACACCAAGAAGCAAGCAAACAGCTGCAATCACATTAGCTCAAAAAGCAATCGCAGTAGGTATCCCTGGTATTCAAGTTGACGGTATGGACCCATTAGCTGTATATCAAGCAACTAAAGAAGCACGTGATCGTGCAGTTAACGGTGAAGGCCCAACATTAATTGAAACTATGACTTACCGTTATGGTCCACATACAATGGCTGGGGATGACCCAACACGTTACAGAACTTCAGATGAAGATTCTGATTGGGAGAAAAAAGACCCATTAGTTCGTTTCAGAGCATTCTTAGAAGCTAAAGGCTTATGGAATGAAGAAAAAGAAAACGAAGTAATCGAACGTGCAAAAGACGAAATCAAAACTGCAATTAAAGCAGCTGATAAAGTTGAAAAACAAACTGTTACTGACTTGATGGAAATCATGTACGAAGATATGCCTCAAAACTTAAAAGAACAGTATGAAATTTACAAAGAGAAGGAGTCGAAGTAAGCCATGGCACAAATGACAATGGTACAAGCGATTAACAACGCACTTAAAACTGAACTTCAAAACGATGAAAATGTTTTGCTTTTTGGTGAAGACGTTGGTGTTAACGGTGGCGTATTCCGTGTAACGGAAGGTCTGCAAAAAGAATTCGGTGAAGATCGTGTATTCGATACTCCGCTTGCTGAATCAGGTATCGGCGGTTTAGCACTTGGATTAACGGTAGAAGGTTACCGTCCAGTAATGGAAATCCAATTCTTAGGTTTCGTATTCGAAGTATTTGACTCTGTTGCAGGTCAAATTGCACGTACAAGATTCCGTTCAGGTAACACAAAAACTGCACCTGTTACAATCCGTGCGCCATTCGGTGGTGGTGTACACACACCAGAATTACACGCAGATAACTTAGAAGGTATCTTGGCACAATCACCAGGATTAACAGTAGTTATCCCATCTAACCCATATGATGCAAAAGGTTTATTGATTTCTGCAATCAGAAGCAATGACCCAGTTGTATATTTAGAGCACATGAAATTATACCGTTCATTCCGTGAAGAAGTTCCTGAAGAGGAATACACAATTGAACTTGGTAAAGCGAACGTTAAAAAAGAAGGCGATGACATCACAATTATCGCTTACGGTGCAATGGTTCAAGAATCATTAAAAGCAGCGGAAGAACTTGAAAAAGATGGTGTATCAGCGGAAGTTATCGACTTACGTACAGTACAACCAATCGATTTCGATACATTAGTAGCTTCAGTTGAAAAAACTGGCCGTGCAGTAGTAGTTCAAGAAGCACAACGTCAAGCTGGCGTAGGTGCACAAGTAGCAGCTGAACTATCTGAGCGCACAATCCTTTCATTAGAAGCTCCGATTGCACGTGTTGCAGCAGCAGATACTGTTTATCCGTTTACTGAAGCGGAAAATGTTTGGTTACCAAACAAAAACGATATCGTCGAATCTGCAAAAGCTACTTTAAACTTCTAATTGTTTAATAGAGCGTGAGTCGGCATATTTAAATGAACTTATGGGTATAGTTGAAGCAACACTTCAGCTTTCCATAAGTCAGACAACCAAATTTGCTCTTGCGATCTCATGTACTTTGCAAGGGCAAATGGTTTGTTATGAAGTAGTAAAAATAAATTGAAGATAGATTTCATTGAAACGAAATCAAGTTTTATGTCAAACTATAAACTAGAACATCAAATTGATTATATTATCAGTAGTTTAATCAAGGCTTATGTACAGACTTGAAGACACTTTTGTTTTAATCAATTGTTTTGTGCTGGTTTATGTGACTTAAATTGACTTTTAGGAGGACAAGAACGTGGCATTTGAATTTAAATTACCCGATATTGGTGAAGGTATCCACGAAGGTGAAATTGTTAAGTGGTTTGTAAAAGCTGGAGACGAAATCCAAGAAGACGATATTCTATGTGAAGTACAAAACGACAAATCTGTTGTAGAAATCCCTTCTCCAGTTAACGGTACAATCGAAGAAGTTGTTGTAGAAGAAGGAACTGTAGCAGTCGTTGGCGACACAATTATCAAAATTGATTCTCCAGACGCTGAAGAAATGTCATTCAAAGGCGGACACAGTAACGATTCTGCTCAAGAAGAAGATGCAGGCCAAGAAGAAACTAAAGATCAAGCACAATCAGTTTCAGAACAAGATACTTCAAACGTAGCACCAGCTGCTGACGAAGAAGTAGATGAAAACAGAAGAGTTAAAGCAATGCCTTCTGTACGTAAATTTGCACGTGAAAATAATGTAAATATCAAAGCAGTTCAAGGTTCTGGTAAAAACGGCCGTATCACTAAAGCTGACGTTGAAGCTTACTTAAGCGGAGATGCACCAAGTGCAGAAACTAGCGAAGCTCCAGCAACTGAAGCAGCAGCATCACAAGAAACAGCTGCAGCACCAGTATCAGCTGAAGGCGAATACCCAGAAACTCGTGAAAAAATCCCTGCAATGCGTAAAGCGATTGCGAAAGCAATGGTTAACTCTAAACACACTGCGCCTCACGTAACATTAATGGACGAAGTGGAAGTTCAAGCATTATGGGATCACCGTAAGAAATTCAAAGAAATTGCTGCGGAACAAGGTACTAAATTAACATTCTTACCATATGTTGTTAAAGCATTAGTATCAGCACTTAAGAAATACCCAGCATTAAATACTGAATTTGATGATGCAAACGGTGAAGTAGTACACAAACACTACTGGAACATCGGTATCGCTGCAGATACAGACCGCGGTTTATTAGTACCGGTTGTTAAACATGCTGATCGTAAATCAATGTTCGAAATCTCAGATGAAATTAACGAACTTGCTGTTAAAGCACGTGACGGTAAATTGACTTCTGACGAAATGAAAGGTGCATCATGCACAATCAGTAACATCGGTTCAGCAGGCGGCCAATGGTTCACACCAGTAATCAATCACCCAGAAGTTGCTATCTTGGGTATTGGTCGTATTGCACAAAAACCTATTGTTAAGGATGGGGAAATTGTTGCAGCACCTGTATTAGCATTATCATTAAGCTTTGACCACAGACAAATTGACGGAGCTACTGGTCAAAACGCAATGAACCACATCAAACGTTTATTAAATAATCCAGAATTATTATTAATGGAGGGGTAAAACATGGTAGTTGGTGATTTTCCAATTGAAACAGATACTATTGTAATCGGAGCAGGTCCTGGCGGTTATGTTGCCGCAATCCGCGCAGCACAATTAGGTCAAAAAGTGACAATCGTTGAGAAAGGCGAATTAGGCGGTGTATGTCTTAACGTAGGATGTATCCCATCTAAAGCGTTATTACACGTATCACACGTATTCCAAGAGTCTAAAAACTCTGAAGATCTAGGTATCATCGCTAAAGACGTTGAACTTAAATTCGAAAAAGTTCAAGAGTTCAAAAAGTCTGTAGTTAACAAATTAACAGGCGGCGTTGAAGGTCTATTAAAAGGAAACAAAATTGAAATTGTCAAAGGTGAAGCTTACTTCCACGACAAAAACAGCTTACGTGTAATGGACGAAAAAAGCGCTCAAACTTACAACTTCAAACATGCGATTATCGCAACAGGTTCTAGACCGATTGAAATTCCTAATTTCAAATTCGGCGAACGCGTAATCGATTCAACTGGTGCGTTAAACTTACAAGAAGCACCTAAGAAATTAGTTGTTGTAGGTGGCGGTTACATCGGTTCTGAATTAGGTACAGCATTTGCGAACTTCGGTACAGAAGTTACTATCTTAGAAGGCGCTAAAGATATCTTAGGCGGTTTCGAAAAACAATTAACACAACCTGTTAAGAAAAAAATGAAAGAAAAAGGTATGGAAATTGTTACTGAAGCAATGGCTAAATCTGCTGAAGAAACAGAAAACGGCGTTAAAGTAACTTACGAAGCTAAAGGCGAAGAAAAAACAATCGACGCTGATTACGTATTAGTTACAGTAGGTCGTCGTCCAAACACTGATGAAATGGGTCTTGAAGAATTAGGTCTTAAATTCGCAGACCGCGGTTTATTAGAAGTTGACGAACAAAGCCGTACTTCACTTGATAACATCTATGCTATCGGTGATATCGTTCCTGGTTTACCACTTGCTCATAAAGCAAGCTATGAAGGTAAAGTAGCAGCTGAAGCAATCTCTGGTGAAAAATCAGCAGTTGATTACATCGGTATGCCTGCAGTATGCTTCACTGAACCAGAAATCGCAACAGTAGGTCTTTCTGAAGCGCAAGCGAAAGAAGAAGGTTTAGAATATAAAGCTTCTAAATTCCCTTACGCAGCAAACGGCCGTGCGTTATCATTAAACGATACTACTGGTTTCGTTAAATTGATCACACTTAAAGAAGATGACACATTAGTAGGTGCACAAATTGTTGGTGCAGGTGCTTCTGACATCATCTCTGAATTAGGTCTAGCAATTGAAGCTGGTATGAATGCTGAAGATATCGCATTAACAGTACATGCTCACCCAACATTAGGTGAAATGAGCATGGAAGCAGCTGAAAAAGCACTTGGATTACCAATCCACACTATGTAATAACACCCAACATTAGAATAAGCATATAAACTGAAACCGTCGGGCTTTTAAGCTCGGCGGTTTTTTTATCATACATGTTATAATATGGCTGAAATCAAATAGATAGGAGGAATATATATGGAATATCAATATCCTATTGATGTCGATTGGTCTCAAGAAGAAATGATAGATGTGATTCATTTCTTTAATCGTGTTGAAGATTATTATGAACGTCAAGTCGACAGAGATGACTTTATGAATGCTTATCGCAACTTTAAAAAGGTCGTTCCAGGTAAAGCAGATGAGAAGAATATCTTAGATGATTTTGAAAAAGGCAGCGGCTATAATAGCTATCGTGCGATCAAACGTATCAAAAACGAAACTGAAACTAAAAAATTTAGTGCAAATGATTAAAATTATATTGTAAATCAGGTGCAGTTCTGTTATTTTTAGTAAGCGTTAAACTTAAAGTTTACTAATACTAAACAGAACTGTGCTTTTTTTATGTCATTTTTTAAGCAAGAGAGTGAGGTCATTCATGAATATTGGATTGAAATTACGTAATTTACGTAAAATCAAACAGCTGACACAAGAAGAATTAGCAGAGCGGACAGATTTATCTAAAGGCTATATTTCACAAATAGAAAGCGGACAATCCTCACCAAGTATGGAAACCTTTCTACAATTATTAGAAGTGCTCGGAACATCACCAGAGACTTTTTTTAAAGAAAAAGAAGCTGAGAAGGTGTTGTATCCAAAGGATGAACAAACGGTCTATGACGAATATGATGAAGGTTATATTTTAACGTGGCCGATTGCCCGTTCGAATGAATTTGAAATGGAACCGTTATTTATTCAATTACATCCGCATACTGCATATAAAAATTTTAAACCTTCTGATTCAGATACATTCATATATTGTTTAGAAGGAGAGCTGACTTTAACACTTGGAGAACATGTCTATCATGCCAAAGCAGGAGATGCGCTTTATTTTAAAGCACATGATAAACATCAGTTGTCTAATCAAACTGATACAGAAACGAAAGCCATGATGGTGGTTACTGCATCGTACTTATAGGAGGAAAGAACATATGTCGCTATTATCGTTATTAGGAGTGAGTAAACAATACGATGGCAAAACCATCTTAGACGATATCTCTATTGATTTCGAAGAAGGAAAATTTTATACCTTACTAGGTCCTTCGGGATGTGGTAAAACAACCATTTTAAAAATTATTGCAGGCTTTGAACAAGCAGATTCAGGAGACGTATTATACGGAAACCGTAATATCAATGGGATTCCAGCTAATAAACGTCAAGTAAACACAGTCTTTCAAGATTATGCGTTATTTCCACATTTAAATGTGTATGAAAACATTGCTTTTGGTTTGAAATTGAAAAAACTATCAAACAAAGCGATTAAATCGAAAGTGGCTGAAGCGTTGAAGCTCGTAAAATTAGAAGGTTATGAACAACGTACGATTGATGAAATGAGTGGCGGACAAAAACAACGTGTGGCCATTGCGCGTGCCATTGTGAATGAACCTAAGATCTTATTGTTAGATGAATCTCTATCTGCCTTAGATTTAAAGTTGCGTACAGAAATGCAGTATGAGTTACGTGCACTTCAAAAACGTTTAGGCATCACATTTATCTTTGTCACACATGATCAAGAAGAAGCACTAGCCTTAAGTGATTATATTGCGGTTATCAAAGCAGGTAAAATCCAACAATTTGATACACCGATTAATATTTATGATGAACCGGTCAATCGCTTTGTGGCTGACTTTATCGGTGAATCTAATATTATCGAAGGCACGATGGTGCGAGATCGTTTAGTAAATATTTATGATAAAGAAATTGAATGTGTGGATATGGGAATCCCTGAAGGGACTAAAATCGAAGTAGTCATTCGTCCTGAAGATATTTTAATTACAAATCAAACTCAAGGTTTATTTAAAGCAGTTGTGAAGTCTACCTTGTTTAGAGGTGTGCATTATGAAGTCACATGTCAGGACCAAGAAGGTTATGAATGGATGATTCAAACGACAAAGAAAGCGAAGGTTGGAGATACAGTCGGTTTGTATTTTGAACCAGATGCGATTCATATCATGGTGCCAGGTGAAACAGAAGCGGAATTTGATAAACGTATTGAAAGTTATGAGGACTAAACGATGACAAAATTAAATAAATACTTAATGGTTCCTTATATGATTTGGATGGTAGGTTTTATTATCATTCCAGTAATTTTATTAGTATATTTCTCATTTTTAGATAATCAAGGCCATTTCAGTTTGACGAACTATCAACAGATTTTAAGTATGCGTTATGTCAAAATGATGGGGATTTCTATTCTATATGCGGCCATCATTACGCTCGTCACATTGATTATCAGTTATCCAGCAGCCTATTTTATTCGTCAATCTGTACATCAAAACATGTGGATTTTAATATTAATTATTCCGACGTGGATTAATTTACTTCTCAAGACGTATGCATTTATCGGGATTTTGAGTCATGATGGTATTATCAATCAAATATTAAATGTGATGCATCTTCCTCATATGGAACTATTATTTACTGCGTCTGCGTTTATTATCGTTGCGAGTTATATTTATATCCCATTTATGATTTTACCGATTTTCAATAGCATGAAGACGATTCCTGAGAATTTAATTCAAGCGTCTACAGACCTCGGTGCCAATCGTTGGACGACGTTTTTAAAAGTCATTTTACCTTTGACGAAAGAAGGCGTACTCTCTGGAATTCAAGTCACGTTTATTCCAGCTTTGTCACTGTTCATGATTACGCGTTTAATCGCGGGTAACAAAGTGATTAATATCGGGACATCTATTGAAGAACAATTCTTAGTGATTCAAAACTACGGCATGGGTTCAACCATTGCGATTGTTTTAATCTTATTTATGGCGTTCGTGTTAGTCATCACGAAATCAGGCAACGAAGGAGGACGCAGATCATGACATGGTATGGCAAAGTCTATCTTTGGTTATTAGTCATCGGCTTATATGTACCGATTATCTTCTTAATGGTATATTCCTTTAATTCAGGCGGCAATATGATTCATTTTGAAGGCTTCACGTTAGAACATTATCAAAGTTTATTTCAAGATGATCGTTTAATGGCTATCTTATTCAATACGATTGCGGTGGCATTATTAGTTGCAGCTGTGTCTACTGTAATTGGTACGTTTGGTGCTATTGCGCTGTATCATTTACGTCAGAAACGTTTGAAATTGACATTTATGACATTAAATAATGTGTTATTGGTCTCTTCTGATGTAGTAATCGGAGCGTCATTCTTAATTATGTTTACTGCTATTGGTCATTTTACAGGAATGGGGCTCGGTTTTTGGACGGTATTAATTTCGCATATTGCGTTTTGTATTCCGATTGTAGTCATTATTGTGTTGCCGCAACTTTATGATATGAATCAAAATATGTTTGTGGCTGCGAGAGATTTAGGCGCAACAGAATGGCAGATTTTAAATCGTGTCATGATTCCGAATTTGATGCCTGCGATTATGGCTGGTTTCTTTATGGCATTGACTTACTCATTAGACGACTTTACTGTCAGCTTCTTTGTGACAGGTAACGGTTTTAGTGTGTTATCAGTAGAAATTTATGCGATGGCACGTAAAGGTATTAGTATGGAAATCAATGCGATTTCAACGTTAATCTTTGGCGTTATCATCATTGGTATTATCGGATACTATATGATTCAGCGTTATACAAAACGCCGCTTGTCCTTGAAACGAGGTGTACTGCGATGAAGCGATTTTTACAATTGATTATCGGTGCACTGGTGATAGGAGTCATTTGTTTAGGGATCAGTAAATGGTATGGCAGTGAAGCACATCAAGCATCAGGCAAGAAACTTTATGTGTATAACTGGGGAGAATATATCGACCCGGAGTTAATCGATAAGTTTGAGAAAGAAACTGGCATTCAAGTAATTTATGAAACGTTTGATTCAAACGAAGCGATGGAAGCAAAAATTCGTAATGGCGGTACGCATTATGATGTCGCATTTCCAAGTGAATATACGGTTCAAAAGATGAAAAAGGATGATTTATTAGTTCCTCTAGATCATAGTAAGCTGCCAAACATGAAATATTTAGATAAAAATTACATGAATATGGATTATGATAAACATAATCGTTATTCTATACCTTACTTCTTCGGTACAGTGGGTATACTTTATAATAAAGACGCCTATCCACATGATGATTTTTCAAGTTGGAGAAGTTTATATAATCCGAAGTTTAAAAATGATATCATATTAGTGGATGGTGCGAGGGAAGTGATGGGCTTAAGTTTGAATAAACTCGGCTACAGCTTAAATGAAACGAATCCGAAACGTTTAGATGAAGCGGAAGCGGATTTAGCGCATTTAGCCCCTCAAGTCAAAGGGATTGTCGGTGATGAAGTAACGATGATGTTAGAACAACACGAAGCGAATATCGCAGTCGTATGGAGCGGTACTGCAGCACCGATTGTACAAGAGAATCCTGAATTTGACTATGTCGTCCCAAAAGAAGGCTCTAACTTGTGGTTCGATACGATGGTAATCCCAAAAACAGCACAAAACCAAGCAGGTGCGTATCAGTTTATTAATTTCTTGTTAGACCCAAAAAACAGTAAGCAAAATACTGAATGGGTCGGTTATGCGACGCCGAATGAAGCGGCTAAAAAGCGTTTACCGAAAGAAATTAAAAATGATCAAAGGTTTTATCCTTCAAAAGAAACACAAAGTAGGCTTGAAGTCTATAAAGATTTGGGTAAAGATATTTTAAATGATTATAATGAGCATTTTTTGAATTTCAAAATGTCATTACAATAATATTTTGATTAGTAAGTAGAGTAGGGAGTGTTAATGATGTCTGAAGAACCACAATATACACAAATAAAACGTCCAGTCAGCAGAGTGGCAGAAAAAGTCTTAGGTTGGCTGAACTGGATTGGATTATTGTTATTAACAGTAATTACTATGTTTATTGCGCTTGTGTCATTCAGCAACAATACATCAATTCAAAATCTTGAACAGTCAATCAACAATAATGATTTAGCACAACAAGTGCTCGCAAATAACAGTTTAAATACAACACAATTTGTGATTTGGCTTCAAAACGGTATTTGGGCCGTCATTGTTTATTTAATTGTCTGTTTATTAATTTCATTCTTAGCACTCATTTCTATGAATATCCGAGTGTTATCTGGAATTCTCTTCTTAGTTGCATCTATCATTACATTGCCTTTAGTGTTACTACTCGCAACAATCGTTATACCAGTACTATTCTTCATTGTCGCAATTATGATGTTTGCGCGTAAAGATAGAATAGAAACTGTACCACGTTATGGCGGTGGTTATGTACCATATGAGGGCGGTTATGATGATTATGATAGATATGACCGTGAACCTGTAAGACGTCCACATGGCTATCCAGAAGACGAGAGAACACCACGTTATGAACCTTCTTATGAAAAACGTGATGAGTATGATGACGAAGAAGATGATGTGAAACCATATGTACCGAAAAAAGACAGAGTACAAGAGACACATCAAACAGAAGATACAGAAGAACCTGTACAGTCTGAAGAACCAATCACAAAACGTGAAGATGAAAGTGAACCTGAATTCTTATCACGTCAGGCGAAATATAAACAAAAATCAGAAGAAGAAGTCAGAGAACAACAAGAACAAGATGCATATGAGCGTGAACAAGCGCGTATGCAAGAACCTTCTGATGAGCCTGAAGAAGTAAAATATCGTGATGTTGAACCGCGTAAAGGTGAAACAGCTGAAGAGAAAGCAGCACGTAAACGTGAGAAAAAAGAAAGAAAACGTCGTGCGAAAGAAGCACGTAAAAATCGTCCGAGTGCTGTGAATCAACGACGCATGAACTTTGAAGAACGTCGTTCATTCAACCAAGGTAAATCACCGACAACGCAAGAAACAAAAGAAGATGACGTACAGTCAACTGAAGATACACAAGCACAAGATTCAGATAAAAAATCATAATTTTGATAAACCGAAAGCAATGACTATCGTTGCTTTCGGTTTTTATCTTGGTAAAAAACCAAAAAATTTTCTATTGCATAGTTGAAATAAATGAAATTTAAATTGATTTATGCATAAATTGAGTGCTTTAAGGGTAGTTACGTTTATAAGACCCGTTAAGCGGCCTTAAAAAAGCGGATGAAGTCAGCGAAGAATATAATGCGACGCTTCAATTTCGCTTAATCAGGAGGGTATTACAATGAATAGAAAAGTAGAAAGAATCATTGGATGGATCGGTGTAGGTCTGACAGTACTCTACATGTTGCTGTTCTTAATCGGTACATTCATGAAGGATGGCATGTTGGCTGACATTCTGTTAAAACAAGGGGATTCCAGTATGTCACCTGAATTCTTGCATCAAACAATGGTCTTCACAACGATTGGTTTGATTGTTGTCGCAATTATCGCAGCAGTGGGTCTTATATTAATTAAGAAAAACCGCATTGCTGCAGGTATTATCTTAATTGTCGCGGCACTAGTTGGTTTATACTTCTCAAACTTTATCGCATCTATTTTATTCTTTATTGTAGCGATTATGTTATTTGTTAGAAGAAGCCAAGCTAAACGTGAAGCCAACAAAGAGTACGACAGAAATCATGGCTATTTCGAAGACATTACACGTGATAATGAAAACACAAACAATCATGAAAAAGTCAATCCTGAAGGCAAACAGGTAAGAGACAAAGCAGAACATGACAAATTTGATTCAGAAGCTAATCACGAAGCGCATTATGAAGAAAATGCGAATGAAAGTGAATTGGCTAAACAACGTAGAAGAGACGATCATGAACGTCCACGCAGACATGATTTAGACGATTTCAAATAATAAAATTAAAAAGCAGCTGCAATCCGTAAAGGGGAAACTTACTGGATTGCAGCTGCTTTATTTTTATTGTATAGCTTTTGTTTACAGTTCTTGGAATGTTTGGATGATTAAATGGATGTTTAATCCGCTTAGGATAACAATTAATGACCATGAAATTATGTTAATCCATAATTTGTTTTTAAATCTTCCCATCAAGTCTTTGTTGTTAGTCGCAAGTTGAAGCGGGATTAAAGTAAATGGCAACGCAATACTTAAGAATACTTGTGAAAAGACTAAGAGTTGTTCCATCATACTTTCATTACCATGGAAGATAATTAAACAAATGATAACTGGAATAATTGCGATAGAACGTGTGATTAATCGTGTTACCCAGTTTGGTAATTTCAAGTTGATGAAACCTTCCATAACGATTTGACCGGCTAGGGTACCTGTAATCGTTGAGTTTTGACCTGACGCAAGTAAAGCGACTGCGAATAAAGTACTCATTAAACCGCCAAGAGATGCGCCAAGCAACGGTTGTTGTTCTAAGGCTTGATATAAGTCATAGAAACCGCCAAGATTATCTGCATTGCCTGTACCGAAGAATAAACCAGCACCTAGAACAAGTAATAAACAGTTAATCACAAATGCGATAGTCAATTGAATGTTTGAATCAATTGTCGCATATTTAATGGCTTGTGCTTTAGAAGCTTCATCTTTACGATTATATGTTCTTGATTGGACGATAGATGAGTGTAAATAAAGATTATGCGGCATAATCGTTGCACCAACAATACCTAAGGCAATATATAAGGCACCTTGTTGTGTAACGATATGACTGCTAGGTATAAAACCATTTAATACACTGACAACGTCAGGTGAAGCAATATAAACTTCAAAGATGAAGATTGCGAGTACAGTAAAGATTAACGTACCGACGATGGCTTCAATTTTTCTGAAACCGAATTTCATAATAAATAATAAGATAAAGACATCAAGTACTGTGATGATCGCACCGACAAGCAATGGAATTCCGAATAATAGATCAAGCGCAATGGCACTGCCGATAACTTCTGCGATATCTGTCGCAATAATTGCGAGTTCAGCTATGATCCAGAATATAAATGCTAAAGGTTTATTTAAAAAACGTTTTGTGACTTGTGCTAAGTCATGGCCTGATGCGATACCGAGTCTGACTGTCATACTTTGAAGCAACATGGCAGACAAACTTGAAATTAATATTACAAAAAGCAGAATATAACCGTATTTGGCTCCGCCTTGCATGGAGGTAATCCAGTTACCAGGATCCATATAACCTACTGCAACCAGTAAGCCCGGTCCTAAGAATGAAAGGAATTTCTGCTTGATACTGCTGTTTGAATTGAAACTGACAGTATTGTTGATTTCGTCTAAGCTGTCGTTATTATAATTGACCTGTCTTTTAGTCAAAAAGGTCACCCCCACTTCTCTATGTTCTAACAATGGTTTAATAATAAAGTAAAAATAAAATTAGGTCAACCTAATAAAACTGTTTTTTACGTTTAAAATTGTAAGCAACGAGATGTAGGTGAAAAAGAAAAGCTGATTTAAACAAAGTAGTATAAGGCAAACTTTGTCTAAATCAGCACGATAATTTTGAATGAATAGTTAAATGCTCGGTATTATGCTATTATGGATAAAACTTTAACAGTTGCTCAAACGTATCTTCTAAATAATCGAGGAATGCTTGATCTGACTTTAACTCAGGTGCATCAGGTGAGAGTGTACGTGCAACAAAGAATTCGCCTTTTTTAAGCTGTTTTGCACGTGACAATGCTTGTTCTAAGTCTTCAGTCGATAGGTCTTGGATCAATGGTTTATCCATTTTGACATGATCTACACAAATACGGTAGTCTGCAGGCAAGTTTTCAATATCTTTGAAGTGATTTTCAAAGACCTCAATGTAATGCGTTTTATTTTTAGCTTCATGCATAACGCCGAACATGACAAAGACTTGTGATTCGTATAAACCGATTTGGAAATGCGGCAGCATTTTATAACCACGTTTATTCGTAGAGAAAGCGACCCAAGTATCTTTCGGCGGATTTACTGTACGACGTGCATGTTTTGCGATATGCATAAAGAATTCATCTGCTGTATGGGTAGATAAGAAGTCAGCGAAGTGTTCACCCAACTGATGTAGTTTTGGTCTGATGTGTTGTTCGATTTCAGCCATTCGTGCTTCTAATCCAGGCACTTCAAAGACTTTAAAGTCTTTAGAAGAAAAAGTATAGTTAGACATGACAAAGCCTCCTGTTGTTATGATTGAAAACATTGTAGCATAATTTTGGCTTGATTTAGAGTAAATGAAATTCTGAAATGATTTAGTTATAATATGATAGAAGGGGTGTTCGTAAATGGCAGTATATGATTTTGCAAAAGGACTTGTAATTGAAGCGGGTAATAATATCCGTAAAATGATGCAGCAAGATATCAATATTGAAACAAAATCCAATCCAAATGATTTGGTGACAAATGTTGATAAAGCAACGGAAGATTTTATTTACAATAACATTATGGAGAATTATCCAGACCATCAATTTATTGGTGAAGAAGGACATGGCAGACCGATGTCTGAAGTTGAACAAAAAGGTATTGTCTGGGTTATAGATCCGATTGACGGCACATTGAACTTTGTGCATCAAAAAGAAAATTTTGCGATTTCTATCGGTATTTATAATGATGGAGAGCCTTATGCAGGATTTGTTTATGATGTCATGAATGATTTGCTCTATCATGCAAAAGCAGGAGAGGGTGCGTTTGTAAACGAACATCCAATGAAGCCGCTTGAGAATTCGGATTTAAATAAAAGTTTGATTGGAATTAATCCAAATTGGTTAACAAAGCCGGTGATTGGTGTTATATTCAGAAAGGTAGTAGATGAAGCGAGAAGTTGTCGCGCTTATGGTTCTGCAGCCTTAGAAATGATTCATGTTGCGCAAGGAAAATTAGGTGCATATTTAACACCGAGATTACAACCTTGGGATTATGCCGGTGCTTTAATTATTTTAAATGAAGTAGGCGGTAAAGGTACGGATTTATTAGGTAATCCACTTTCACTAAATCAGCCGCACTCTGTATTGGTCGGCAATCAATCCATACATGAGGAAATTTTAACGAAACACATGTTGCCGGAAAAAGAAACTTTTGAGACATTACACAAAAGATATCGATAAAAAATAAAAGGTCGGGACCATCGAAGCTGTTTAAACAAGCAATTGTTCAAAAAGCATCTAGGTACCCAACCTTTTTTCTTTTGACTGAAATATATGTGTATTCTTTCTCCTGCAGGGTACTGCAAGGAGTGGAACCCTTTATGTTAAAAATTCATGTAATGATTGGTCAGAACCAATCGTTTTCGCGATATTTTTTCTTAGTTGTAAAGCCGGCACCGAAAATCGCAATTAGGATAATGGCTGTAATCGCCATAAACCAATAATTTTGAGCACCTAAGCTAAAACTGAACAGTACTAAGAAAATGACTGCAAGAACAGAATAAAGCCAAAATATAGCTTTTGATTTTTTTTTCTGCATTCAAACCCCACCTTATTATTCTTTGCTCAATAATATGATATAATAAAAAAGTTGCAAATTGAAGTGGGAATTTACTCAAGAAAGGAAATTTAGTATGACAAATTTAAGAGAAGACGTACGTAACATTGCTATTATTGCTCACGTTGACCATGGTAAAACAACATTAGTTGACGAATTATTAAAACAATCTGGTATTTTCCGTGAGAATGAGCATGTTGATGAACGTGCAATGGATTCTAATGATATTGAAAGAGAACGTGGTATTACAATCTTAGCGAAAAATACTGCAGTTAATTATAAAGGCACTAGAATTAATATTTTAGACACACCAGGTCACGCTGACTTCGGCGGTGAAGTGGAACGTATCATGAAAATGGTAGACGGTGTTGTATTAGTTGTTGATGCCTACGAAGGTACAATGCCTCAAACACGTTTCGTGTTGAAAAAAGCGTTAGAACAAAATTTAAAACCTGTAGTGGTTGTAAATAAAATCGATAAACCTGCAGCACGCCCAGAAGCGGTTGTAGATGAAGTCTTAGACTTATTTATCGAATTAGATGCAAATGATGACCAATTAGAATTCCCAGTTGTATATGCATCAGCTGTAAACGGTACAGCAAGCTTAGAACCAGATAAACAAGATGAAAACATGCAATCATTGTATGAAACAATCTTAGACTATGTACCAGCACCAGTAGATAACCGCGATGAACCTTTACAATTCCAAATCGCGTTACTTGATTACAACGACTATGTAGGTCGTATCGGTATTGGTCGTGTATTCCGCGGTACAATCAAAGTCGGAGATCAAGTTTCATTATTAAAATTAGACGGCAGTGTTAAAAACTTCCGTGTC
The DNA here is from genome assembly GCF_001809385.1 of Staphylococcus sp. HMSC055C03. Classification (NCBI taxonomy): domain Bacteria; kingdom Bacillati; phylum Bacillota; class Bacilli; order Caryophanales; family Staphylococcaceae; genus Staphylococcus; species Staphylococcus sp. HMSC055C03. The sequence continues at coordinate 106,900 of NZ_KV797491.1, read as the reverse complement.
AGCAAATTATTCGGTTTCTTCGGTTTAAAACGTGAAGAAATTGAAGAAGCACATGCTGGGGATTTAATTGCGGTTTCAGGTATGGAAGATATCAACGTAGGTGAAACAGTAACACCACATGACCATCAAGAAGCATTACCTGTTTTACGTATTGATGAACCAACACTTGAAATGACTTTCCGTGTAAATAACTCACCATTCGCAGGGCGTGAAGGTACGTATGTGACTGCACGTCAAATTCAAGACCGTTTAGATCAACAACTTGAAACAGACGTATCATTAAAAGTAACACCAACTGACCAACCAGATGCTTGGGTTATCGCAGGCCGTGGTGAATTACACTTATCTATCTTAATTGAAAATATGCGTCGTGAAGGTTTTGAATTACAAGTATCTAAACCACAAGTAATCCTTAAAGAAATCGATGGCGTTTTATGTGAACCATTTGAACGCGTACAATGTGAAGTACCTCAAGAAAATGTAGGTTCAGTTATCGAGTCACTTGGACAACGTAAAGGTGAAATGTTAGACATGGTGACTACAGATAATGGTTTAACACGTTTAGTATTCATGGTGCCTGCACGTGGTATGATCGGTTACACAACTGAGTTCATGTCAATGACAAGTGGTTATGGTATCATCAACCACACATTCGAAGAATTCCGTCCACGTATTAAAGGTCGTATTGGCGGACGTCGTAATGGTGTATTAGTTTCTATGGACCAAGGTAAAGCAAGCCAATATGCAATTATTGGTTTAGAAGACCGTGGTACTAACTTCATGGAACCAGGTACTGAAGTATACGAAGGTATGATTGTTGGTGAAAATAACCGTGATAATGACTTAACAGTAAATATCACTAAAACTAAAAACCAAACCAACGTACGTTCAGCTACGAAAGACCAAACTGAAACAATGAAACGTCCACGTATCTTAACACTTGAAGAAGCGTTAGAATTTATCGATGACGATGAATTGTTAGAGGTAACACCTGAAAGTATCCGTATGAGAAAGAAAATTTTAAATAAATCTCAACGTGAAAAAGAAGCAAAACGTATTAAACAATTAATGGCTGAAGACGAGTAATCGTTACAGCTTTAAGATAATGAAGAAGTCTGAATCATAAAGATTCGGGCTTCTTTTTTAGTATTTAGGAAGAAAAAAAGACCATGAATCAATCGTCATGGTCTTCTGTTAATATATTGAATTTTTCTTGTGCTTTATAAAAGTTATTACGTTGTTTAGGAACATCTAAACGACTTCTGCAATCTTCACACATAAATGTGCGCATAGGATGATTGCGCAGCTGTTTGGCTTCCAATGTATTTTCATCCATGAGTACTTCTGTATCACAGATGATACACTGTACTTTTATCAAATTATACCACCTCGATATACGTCACATGTTTGAATTCATGTGAATACCCTTCTTCAGGTATGTACACGAAGCTGTCTACACCGTTGTCATCATATAAACGTTTCCCTTTATCTGCGAATTTAAAGAACAGGTAAGGTAATAAGCTTAACGGTACTTCGATTGAATCTTCATCGTTAGATAGACGAATTGCTGTGGCATCGTCATTTGGTTCAGCATTCTTGAAGAAAGGTGTCATGTTAATCACAAATGTGTCCTCAATCATGGCACGCTTTTTATACTTGATTTCAGAATTCAGGGTTGGAGGATTTGTTTGTCCTTCCAAAATTGCGCGATTCCATTCACGGTTATTTTGGAATTCGACAGGTTTTGTTCCTTCAAAGACGCCTGCTTCTAAATCTTCGATTTTTACTTTACGATCGTCAAAAATCCAAGTTGTACTGTCTAAAGTAATTGGAAATTTAACTTTACCCTTAATTTGTATCATGTTATGCGCTCCCCTTTATAATATCTGAGTCTATGATAACATAGAATAGAGTTACTGATTCGAAATTTACTTGCAATTTAGTTTTGAGTAGGCTAAAATTTTTAATATGACAAACAAATGATAGGGGGAGTATGTCATGACGAAATCGAACACAATCAATAACGCGGCATATGACCAATTAAATAAAGATGCAGATCGCATTCTGCAATTAATTAAAGTACAAATGGACAATTTAACATTGCCGCAATGTCCTTTGTATGAAGAAGTTTTAGATACACAAATGTTTGGCTTACAAAAAGAAGTAGACTTTGCAGCAAACTTAGGCTTGATCGATATCGAACAAGGTAAAGAAATCATGTTGCGTCTTGAAAAAGAATTGTCTAAACTTCATGAAGCATTCACAAACGTTTAATTTCACAGCATCAGATTAAACCGCACAAAGTGGCTGCAGTTCTGTCAGAAGTTGATAGAATGTACAGTCACTTTTTTATTTCTTTTCAACATACAGAAATGCTTGCAACACGACTTAAAAATGTGGTTTTATAAAGATATCGTCAAAGTGAAAACAGAATTAAGACATTAAAGTCTTATACAAACTCTAAATATATTTGAAAACACTTCAAATATGAGAATTGGATGATTTTTAAATGAATAACATAAAATCTTTCTTTCGGTATGTCGGAAAGTATGCAAAATATATCGATTATCCGTTAGTGATTACATATATAATGCTGTGTTTGATTGGGTTGATTATGGTTTACAGTGCCAGTATGGTTCCTGCTACTAAAGGGACATTAACAGGGGGTACACCTGTGTCTGGTACGTACTTTTATACAAGACAGTTAATGTACGTTGTGATGAGTTTTATTATTGTATTTTTTATGGCGTTCTTCATGAACGTTAAATTTTTACAGCAAACACGTGTGCAACAAATTATGATGGCAGGTATTTTCCTTTTGCTATTCTTTACGTTATTAATCGGTAAAAATATCAATGGTTCTAAAAGTTGGATTAACTTAGGGTTTATGAACTTACAAGCTTCAGAGTTGTTGAAAATCGCCATTATACTTTATCTGCCATTCATGATTAATAAAAAGCGTGAGCGCGTACTTGCGAATCCGAAATTAATACTGAATCCGTTATTATTTATCATTGTATGTATTATCATGGTGCTATTCCAACGTGATGTTGGGCAAACGATGCTGATTATCATTATTTTTATGTCCATTATGCTTTATGCAGGTATTTGGATTAAACCGCTATTAAAATGGGGCGGTATCATATTGGTAGGCGGCAGTATTGCATTAGTACTATTCGCCATTGCAGGTTGGTTACCTGCATACTTAGTTGCCCGTTTTAGAATTATGACAGATCCATTCCATTTTGAATCTGGTACAGGTTACCATATTTCAAACTCCTTAATGGCGATTGGGAATGGGGGATTATTCGGTAAAGGTATCGGCAACAGTGTGTTAAAACTCGGCTATCTGCCAGAACCGCATACAGACTTTATCTTCGCGGTCATATGTGAAGAACTTGGTTTAATCGGAGGCCTATTTGTGATTGGATTATTGTTCTTTATTGTCTATAGAGCTTTCCAATTAGCTTCTGAAACAAGTTCTTATTTCTATAAACTTGTTTGTGTTGGTATCGCAAGTTATATCGGCAGTCAAACTTTCGTTAACTTAGGTGGTATTTCAGCGTTAATTCCATTAACAGGGGTACCGTTACCATTTATTAGTTTCGGTGGTTCCTCTATGATCAGTTTAAGTATCGCCTTAGGCTTATTATTAATTACTGCGAAACAAATCAAGATGGATAAACAAAAAGCAAAACAAAAACATATTGATATTCCAAGAAGATATTAAATGACAAGACTGAGCGTAAGCACGTTCAGTCTTTTTTATGTCGATTGAAAGATTCTTAAAAAGACAAACGTTTTTTATTGACGAGTAAGAAATGTTAAGAATAATGGTTAAGCTAAAATGATTGCTTTCAGAAATAAGTATAAATAAAGTTTATGATGTGTTATAAGAAAATATGATATAATACGGATATGCTTCTATATGTCTTATCTATACTAGCACTGTCTAACATGCTTTGGTGGCGTGTTTATAAGTTGCTGAAACAGTATAGTTTGGCTTGAAGTTTACATATCAGAACAGATACATCTACTAACATTAATGTTCGTGTTTTGGTATACTATTATCTACAACAAAGGTTTAGAAAATTCTAATAATTGATTTTTGGGGGTTGATCACTTGAAGAAGATTAATAAGTTAATGGTAGCAAACCGCGGTGAAATCGCAATTCGTATTTTCCGTGCAGCCACTGAATTAGACATTACAACAGTCGCAATTTATTCAAATGAAGACAAAGGTTCGTTACATAGAAACAAAGCTGATGAATCTTATTTAGTCGGAGAGGATTTAGGTCCTGCTGACAGTTATTTAAATATTGAACGTATTATTGAAGTTGCGAAGAATGCGAATGTTGATGCGATTCATCCAGGTTACGGATTCTTAAGTGAAAATGAAACCTTCGCAAAACGCTGTGAAGAAGAAGGTATTATCTTTATCGGCCCTAAACTTAAACATTTAGATATGTTTGGTGATAAAGTGAAAGCCCGTGCCACAGCAATTGAAGCTGGTTTACCAGTTATTCCGGGTACAGATGGTCCGATTGAGGATTATCATAAAGCTGCAGATTTTGCGAAAGAAGCAGGTTACCCATTGATGATTAAAGCCACTAGCGGTGGCGGCGGTAAAGGTATGCGTATTGTGAATGAGGAGTCTGAACTTGAAGAAGCCTTTACACGTGCGAAATCTGAAGCGCAAAAATCTTTTGGTAACAGTGAAGTTTATATTGAAAAATACATTAATGAACCAAAACATATAGAAGTTCAAATCATGGGTGATGAACACGGTAATATTGTTCACCTTTATGAAAGAGATTGTTCTGTACAACGTCGTCACCAAAAAGTTGTTGAAGTTGCACCGTCAGTAGGTATGGATGAAGGTTTACGTCAACGTATTTGTGACGCAGCATTACAATTAATGAACAATGTGGGCTATGTCAACGCAGGTACAGTTGAATTCTTAGTATCTGGCGATGAATTCTTCTTTATTGAAGTTAACCCACGTGTACAAGTAGAACATACAATCACTGAAATGATTACAGGTATCGATATTGTGAAAACACAAATTCTTGTAGCAGATGGCGAATCGTTATTTGACGATGAAATCGGTATTCCGCATCAAGATGATATTCATACATTAGGGTATGCGATTCAATGTCGTATCACAACTGAAGATCCGACAAATGACTTTATGCCGGATACTGGCCACATTATCGCTTATCGTTCTAGTGGTGGTTTCGGTGTACGTTTAGATGCTGGTGATGGATTCCAAGGTGCTGAAATTTCACCATACTATGACTCATTATTAGTGAAATTGTCTACACATGCGTTAACGTTTAAACAAACGATTGAAAAAATGGATCGATCTTTACGTGAGATGCGTATTCGTGGTGTGAAAACGAATATTCCATTCTTAATTAACGTGATTCGCAATAAACAATTCCAAGAAGGCGACTATACAACTAAATTCATCGAAGAAACACCTGAGTTGTTTGAAATTAATCCAACACAAGACCGTGGTACTAAAACATTAGAATACATTGGTAATGTGACAATCAACGGCTTCCCAAGTGTTGAAAAACGTCAAAAACCGGATTTTGAACGTCCACATGTAGACCGTGTACCAAGATCAGAAATCAAACAATTAAGAGGTACAAAACAACTCTTAGATGAACAAGGTCCTAAAGCTGTTGCGGACTGGTTATTAAAACAAGAAGATGTGTTGATTACAGATACAACATTCCGTGATGCGCATCAATCCTTACTTGCGACACGTGTGCGTACGAAAGATATGTTAGCTATCGCATCACAAACAGCGGAAATCTTACAAGATGCATTCTCACTTGAAATGTGGGGCGGTGCGACATTTGACGTTGCTTATAACTTCTTGAAAGAAAATCCATGGGAACGTCTAGAACAAATGCGTAAAGCCATTCCTAACATTTTATTCCAAATGTTATTACGTGCATCAAACGCAGTAGGTTATAAAAACTATCCTGATAATGTGATTAAGAAATTCGTAAAAGAAAGTGCTGAAGCTGGCGTAGATGTCTTCCGTATTTTCGACTCGTTGAACTGGTTAGACCAAATGAAAGTGGCGAATGAAGCGGTTCAAGAAGCGGGTAAAATCTCTGAAGGTACAATTTGTTATACAGGGGATATTTTAGATCCGCAACGCTCTAATATTTACACATTAGATTACTATGTGAACCTTGCGAAGGAATTGGAAAAAGAAGGATTCCATATTCTTGCGATTAAAGACATGGCTGGTTTATTAAAACCTAAAGCTGCTTTTGAATTAATCGGAGAATTAAAAGCTGCAGTTGATTTACCAATCCACTTGCATACACATGATACAAGCGGTAACGGTATTTTAACGTATAAACAAGCTGCAGATGCAGGTGTGGACGTGATTGATACAGCAGTATCATCTATGAGTGGTTTAACAAGTCAACCAAGTGCGAACTCATTGTACTATGCTTTAAATGGCTTTGGTCGTGATGCACGTACAGATATCAATGGTCTTGAACGTTTAGGTCAATATTGGGATACAGTACGTCATTACTATAGTGACTTCGAAAGTGATTTCAAATCACCGAACACAGAAATTTACCAATATGAAATGCCTGGCGGTCAATACTCAAACTTAAACCAACAAGCGAAAAGTTTAGGCTTAGGCAATAGATTCCATGAAGTTAAAGATATGTATCGTCGCGTAAACTTCTTATTTGGAGATATTGTTAAAGTAACACCATCTTCAAAAGTAGTCGGCGATATGGCGCTATACATGGTACAAAATGATTTAACAGAAGAAGATGTCTTAAAAGACGGTTACAAACTCGACTTCCCTGAATCAGTGGTCTCATTCTTCAAAGGTGAAATCGGTCAACCAACAGACGGCTTCAATAAAGAACTTCAAAAAGTTGTGTTGAAAGGTCAAAAGCCATTAACAGAACGTCCAGGTGAATACCTTGAAGATATCGACTTTGAAGCGTTACGTGAAGAACTTCAAGCAAAACAAGAAAAACCTGTCACTGAACAAGATTTAATCAGTTATGCGATTTATCCTAAAGTTTATGAACAATACATCGCTACGAAAGAACAATTCGGTAATGTGTCATTATTAGATACGCCGACATTCTTCTTCGGTATGCGTACGGGTGAAACAGTTGAAGTGGAAATCGATAAAGGTAAAACGTTGATTATCACATTAGAAGCAATTACTGAACCAGATGATAAAGGTGTCAGAACAATCTTCTTCATCATGAACGGTCAAACACGTCAAATTAAAATTCAAGATGAAAATGTGAAAACGAATGCGACAGTAAAACCAAAAGCAGACAAAGCTAACCCTAACCATATCGGTGCACAAATGCCTGGTACAGTGTCAGAAGTTAAAGTTGCAGTGGGTGATCACGTAGAAAGCGGACAAGCACTCTTGATTACTGAAGCAATGAAAATGGAAACAACAGTACAAGCACCATTCAACGGTACAGTAAAACAAGTTACTGTCACAAATGGTGAAGGTATTCAAACAGGCGACTTATTAGTGGAATTAGAAAAAGATGAATAATCGTTAAAATATGACGGAAGCTGATACTCTCTTCAGTTTCCGGTATTTCTATTCTTGAGAAGCCTATTTATAGTAAAAGTGATTAAGAAGTTTGGATAAAGCAACAAAAAATAACCGCTGAACAGTGATGTCTGTTCAACGGTTATTTGTATTAATAAGCGTTATTTTTAACTTTTTCAACACGTTTTGTACGCAGCATCAATAAGATGAAGTAGGCGATTAAACCGAATTCAAATGTGATAATTAATGCGTGTAGTAAAGCGATGAATAAATTCACGCTTGTGAAGATTGATAAAGCACCTGTGATAATTTGCAGTACGATTAAAAGTAATGCTGCTGTGTAACCGTATCGGATGGTACGGTTTTCGTGATAGTGTCTGATTGCATAGTTAAATGCAAGGAACACACTGATTGTAGCGATAAGTGCTAATAATCTATGCATGAATTGTACCCAGTCTTGTTCTGTATGTGGAATCAAGTCTGCGAATGGTAATGGCCATGAACCATAAGATAATGATGAATCTGTATGACGTACTAAAGCACCTGTGTAAATGCCGACATATAAACAAATCGCCATTGTCCAAGTATAGATTCTAAGTTTAGGATCTATGTGTACTTTGTTCGCTTCGTATTTTTTATCTACATCGAAGATGATTAATGTCAATACGAAAACAGATGAGAAGCTGATTAATGAGATACCAAAGTGCAATGCAAGCACGTAATCATTTTGTTGCCAAAGCACTGCTGCAGCTCCGACTAATGCTTGGATAAGCAAGAAACCGACACTGATAATTGCCAGTGGTTTAACTTCTTTGATATACCCGATATTCTTCCAAGCTGTAATGACCAACCATAATACAACGATTAATGATAAAGCAGATGTTGCTCTGTGACTGAGCTCGATAATTGTACTAATAGGTAAGTTTTGCGGTAATAAAGCACCATGACATAATGGCCATGATGATCCGCAACCATCGGCTGAACCTGTTTTTGTTACAAGTGCGCCACCTAATTGAACCCATGCCATAATAACTGTTGCGAGAACAGCTAACCATCTAAGGTTACGTTTTTTAAACAATTTAAAACACCCCACTGATTAATTGACATAGATAAAGGCAGAGGAAAGGAGGGATTTGTACGAACAAGTATGTAAGACGAATCCGAATTCCATGCCTCAAGCCTATTTGTCATTTGATAAATTGTAAATATTTATAAACATTATATCAATAATGGCTATAAATTTTAATAGCATGTGGATTGAAAATGTGTCACAAAAATGACGATTTTTTGAAAATTAGTGTTGTCGCTAAAGTGTCACAAATTTGTCTTATTTAGCCTAGTCAACTATTACTTTTTGCTATATCATTGTATTATATGAATATTTTAAGGAGGGGCATTATGGATAAAGGACATACTTTGTCGCAAGCTTCTGGTCGTGTAACCCTTAAAGAACTGAAAGCAATTATTAAAATGGGGCTCGTTCAAGGGAACTTAATTCCTGCCTTCACAGGAGCATGGCTAGCGATTGTATTAACGAATCACTCCTTCCTATCATCTATACCGCAAATTCTGTTGATGATGATCGGTTCAACGCTCATCATGGGGGGCGCATGTGCACTCAATAACTATTATGACCAAGATATTGACAGCATTATGCCAAGCAAACAGTCAAGACCGACAGTCAATAACAGAATTTCAAATAAAAATTTATTGATTTTAAGTTTCGGAATGATGGTTCTAGGAGAAATCTTATTATTTATCCTAAATATACCATCAGGTGTCATTGGTTTAATGGGCATTATCGGCTACGTATCATTTTATTCAATTTGGTCTAAACGCCACACAACTTGGAATACTGTTATCGGGAGCTTCCCAGGTGCAGTACCGCCTTTAATCGGCTGGACAGCAATTGAAGGCCAACTAAGCTTAACAGCAATTGCGTTATTCTTAGTGGTATTTTGTTGGCAACCGATTCATTTCTATGCCTTAGCTATTAAACGTCAAGACGAATATGCTTTAGCTAAAGTTCCTATGTTACCATCTGTTAGAGGTTTTAACCGTACACGTGTAGGTATGCTTTTATGGTTAGTCGCATTATTACCTTTACCATTATTATTTACAAATTTAGGTACGGTATTCGTTGTATTGGCAACACTTCTGAACTTAGGTTGGATATATCTTGGCTTAACAAGCTTCAAGAAGAACTTCAATCAAAAGAAATGGGCTACGTTAATGTTTGTTTACTCACTAAACTATTTAGTGCTATTCTTTGCATTAGCAGTCGTAATTTCTTTAATCAATATGATTTAAATAAATTGAAGATAGGATGAGATTTATGAGTCTACCTATATTGCCGACGATAAGTACAAGCTGTATTCAAATTTGTGCGGCGTTAGTTATTGTTGGATGGTACTTGATTAAAAAACGTAAAATTGAAGCGCATAAGAAAGTAATGTTGACTGCAGCATTCTTCGCATTAACATTCTTTATCATTTATGCAAGTAGAACATTCTTTATCGGGAACACTGCTTTCGGTGGACCTGCATGGTTAAAAGGATATTACCATTTCTTCTTGATTTTCCACATCGCGTTATCAACGGTGGGTGGATTAATGGGATTATTCCAAATCATCACAGCGTTTAAAGACAAATTTAATCTTCACCGCAAGGTTGGACCTTGGGCAGCGATTATTTGGATTTTTACAGCGTTCACAGGTATTATCGTGTACATCTTGTTATATGTTATGTACCCAGGTGGAGAAACAACTTCATTATTTAAAGCAACTTTCGGCTTTTAAAATGTAAAACATCGACTGATGACGTTATCTGTTGTCAGTCGATGTTTTTACATAAAGACTATCCTTGCGAGTGTGCGTGTGAAACGTGTACAATGATAATTACTTAACATTGAGGTGGGCGGAGAATGAGGAATTTAATTATTAAAGTTATAGGCGTCTTGCTTCTCATAACTTTTCTTATCTATTTATTTTATTCGCCACGGCTGAAATTTGATGTGTTAGAAAATCCAAACAAGAAATCGTCGACAAAAATTGAACAAACACAGAAAAAAGGGCCGGAGACTGAAAATCCAAAACCTAAGTCAGGAATTGGAACATGGGTCAACAATGACATCAGCGGTTTGACAAAGAAATTCGGTCAAGCTGATCGTGTCTATGCATACGCAAATGACTATAAAAACTATGTCTTCAGAGCACAGAATCAATATTATATTGTGACGGCTAAGAATAATATCATTAAATCAGTCTATGCGACAGGAACGAAGGCGGATATTGAACCTATCAATATCTCTGAAGATGCTTCGAGTATTTTTGAAAACACGAGTATTAATCCAGAACCCCGTATCAAAGCTAACGGTAAGTCTTATGATATAGAACTTTCTGATGAAGATATGAAAACACAAATGCTGATAAAATATGGTGATGTGTATGCGCAAGTGTATATCGACCAACAAACCAATAAAGTGGTTGGTGTAAGATTCCTTGATGCTAATGCACTTGTCATGTTTAATCCATATCAAATGACACAAACATCAAATGAAAAAACCGTTGAAAATCAACATAAAGATGTCCCATACGAACAAAACGTCAACCAGTTAATGACGCTTTATGAAGTTACCAATCAAATCAGAAGCTTGAAGGGGCTTAAACCGTTCAAAGTAAATAATGATTTGAGTCACATCGCTTCAGTAAACTTATACGAAAGTACAAATAAAAAAAATGTTGAATTTACTGAAGGTGCTTTGAAACAACAACTAGATGATCGTAATATAAAATTTGAAGCCGTAGGACAAAACGTTGGTTATGACTTTAATGACGTACCGACACTCTTGCATAGCTGGTTGAATTCAGACATTCACCGTTCTCGTTTATTGAATACACAATACACTGAAATGGGCGGAGATGTCATGGACGGCTACTATACATTAATATTTATTGGAGACTGATGGAAGGTGACAATATGATTAATTCTGAAATCATTGAGGTTTTAGATGGTGTAGATGAAGTCAGTGAAATGATTTTAAACTCAGAGATTTACCAAGAATATATAGCAGCACGTCAAGAAATGAACGAAGATGAAGCAGCGCAAACGCATTATCAAACGTTTATGAAATATAAAGAACGTTATGATGAAGTGATGCGTTTTGGTAAATATCATCCAGATTATCAAACAGTGACCCGTGCAACGCGTAAAAGTAAACGAGCATATGACATGGTCCCATCTGTGATGGCGTATAAACAAAAAGAAACTGAACTTCAAAATTTAGTGGATGAAGTCATCACAATTATCGCAACTTCTATTTCAGATAATGTGAAAATTGAAGTAGGGAATCCATTCTTTAGAACAGATATGCATGGATGCAGTACAGGCGGAACATGCCAATGCCAAATCCACGCTTAATATAAAACACAAAGCAACACCCGCTACATAAGCTATAAAGCCGATGGTAGCGGGTGTTGCTTTGTTTATTAATTATTATAATTTGAGTGATCAGTCATATTAATGTTGAGCTTGGTTTTGACGATATTGGAATGCAAGGTCAGGTCTGTCAGTGACAATAGTATGTGTGCCTTTGTTAAATAGGTCACTCATTAAATCAATACTGTTGACATCGTAATAACCTGGAACGATATTACGAGAATTCAACCAATTGATTAATCGTTTTGAAGTAAGTGGCACACCATGATAACTTGTCGGCATTTGGAAAGTGTTGGCTTGCGCTTCAAACATATTGCCTAAGCCGCTGAAGAATTTAACGATACCTACAGTGACTTCTTCTTGGCTTGCGCCTACCGCAACTGTTCCTAAGGCTAATTCAGAAAATCTAGCAATTTGTTCCTGATAGAAACTCGTCACTAATACGCGATCTTGTGCGTTATGACGTACGATAGATTTGTATAATAGTTCTGGTGCAATCGTACCTTCATAAGAGTCTGGACTATCTTTTAAATCCACATTAATGAGCATATCAGGATATAATTCTAACAATTGATCAAATGTCAGGATTTTCGCATCTGGGTGGTCACGATAAGGCGTCTCTTTATTGATGTCTTTAAAATGATAACCTGCATCCAGCTTTTGCAGTTCATCTAAGCGATGTTCACGTACTTTGCCTGAACCGTTGGTAGTACGGTCGACTGTGGCATCATGAAAGACAATCAATTGTTCATCACTTGTGACACGTACATCTGTTTCGAAGCCATCCACTTCGTAAGATGCCGCTGTATCAAATGCGAGTTTTGTTTGTTCCGGACGTAAAGCCATGCCGCCGCGATGGGCGAAGATATAATGGGGCTTACGTGTAAAGAATGCTGGGATAGGTTGAGGTTCTGGTTGTCCTTTTAATTTTGACAAAAAGATAAGTCCGCTGAATATACCGGCAGCACCTGCTACACTGTTTCTGATAAGTCTACTTATTTTTACCATGAAATTTCCTCCTCGTAGTTTATGAAGCTAACCAAAAGTGATATCTAAGAAGCGTGAATGCTTAGTGATACAGAGGTTTGGTTATTTCAAATTTAGTTCAGTCGTGATACTATAGATTAAAGTAATGGAGTGATCAAAATGACAGAAATCATACCAAGAACCAGTTTAATTATATACCTTAAACATATGAAGCATGAACGTCATATTAGAAAATACGGTCATATTGTCAATAGTAATCGTAATCGCAAATATGTCATCATGTATATCAATGAAAATGATGCCGATCATATTGTCAACCGACTCATGAAATTAAAGTATGTGCGTCACATTGAAGGTTCTCCTTATAAATATTTAAAGAAAACGTATGAAAAAGAAAAATACGAAATCAATTAATAGTTACACTACTGTATCAACCAATATAACCCTTATGTTATGACATTAAACGTTATTGTAATGGCGGTATCCAATGATATAAGCGTAAGACACCGACTAAATAGTTGAAATAGAGTTCTAAATCATGAAACTCGTCTGAAGATTTAACATCTAATTCGTTTAACGGTAATTGATAATCTTCAGCGAAGCCGCGAATCATTGCTGATTTTTTATTATCCTCTGGATGAGGGTAAGGAAAAGCATTCAACATGATATACATGGCTTGGAAGTAATTGCCTTCAGTTGGATTCATGATAATCGCTGCAGAACTTAAACCTTTGTCTGAACTTGGACTGTTAAAGAACACAATGCGATTAATGCGTTCATGATTATATTGAATAAGTGTTTTGAACTCAAATAAATCGGTGAGTCCTTCACCGAGTACAATAAAAGATTGTTTCATTTTGGGAATAGCCTCCTTATTACCCAAATTATATTATAGAACAAGAGGGGAAGTGAAGTATTAGATGAGAGTGATATCAGGCCAACATAAAAGTAAACCTCTAGAAAGTCTGCAAGGGCGTAATACACGTCCGACAACAGATAAAGTAAAAGAAAGTATCTTTAATACCTTGCATGATGTATCAGGTATCGGTTTGGATTTGTTTGCGGGAAGCGGTGCTTTAGGTATAGAAGCATTGTCTCGTGGTATGGACGAAATGATTTTTGTAGATCAAAATTTTAAAGCAGTCAAAGTAATCAAAGCAAACTTAAACAGCTTAGATTTGATGAAACAAGCAGAAGTCTATAAAAATAATGCTGACCGTGCCTTGAAAGCATTAGCTAAACGAGACATTCAATTTGATTTAATCTTCTTAGACCCGCCTTATGATAAAGGATTAATTGATAAAGCATTAGCACAAATCGAAGAGTTTAATTTATTGAAGAAAAGTGGTATCATCGTTTGTGAGTTTAACCATAAAGAAAACATTGATACGCACTCTTTTGAAGTGATTAAACGTTATCATTATGGCTTAACGGATACTATGTTATTAGAAAAAGGAGAACATGATGGCTGAAACAAAAGCAGTAATACCAGGTAGTTTCGATCCAATTACATATGGGCATTTGGATATTATTGAACGTGTGGCACACCGTTTTGATGAAATCCACATCTGTGTATTGAAAAACCGTAATAAGTCAGGGACTTTTACTGTGGAAGAACGCATCGCTTTAATTGAAGAATCTGTCGCAAATATCCCGAACGTACAAGTGCACCAATTCAATGGTTTACTTGTAGATTTTTGTGATAAAATCGGCGCAAAAACAATCATTCGAGGATTACGTGCAGTCAGCGACTTTGAATACGAATTACGTTTAACATCTATGAACAAGAAGTTGAATAGTGATGTCGAAACATTATATATGATGACAAGCACGAACTATTCATTCATCAGTTCTAGTGTAGTTAAAGAAGTAGCGCAATATAAAGCGGATATTTCTGAGTTTGTACCGCCTCCTGTAGAAAAAGCATTAAAAGAAAAATTCGGAAACTAATAAAACACGTTTCAACGTCTATTTGTATCATACAAAAGGTGTTGAAACGTGTTTTTTATTTGATATTAAATGTTTTGTAGTTATTGATTTAACTTTTCATAAGCACCGATGGCAACAGCTAAATCAAAGTAAGCTGCACCAACACATTTAAAGACAGTGATGGCGTCATTATTTTTACGATATAGAGTCCCTTGTTGTGAAAGTGTTTTGAGTTCATCATTGATTTCTTCGAAAGTGAAAGTTTTATTTTCATTCGCTTCAATCAATTCTCCTGACTCTTCTTTAGCCCCTTCAAGATCATCTACAACGACACTTTCTGCTTGCGTGAAAATATTTGCATCTAGTTCTTTCATATCCGGTTGGTAAGAGCCAATACCGTTGATATGTGTGCCAGGTTGTACATCTTCAGCGTTAAAGACAGGCTGTGTGGAAGGTGTTTGGCAGTTGATAATATCTGCTTGTTTGACCAGTTTTGATACATCTTCTAATACTAGAACATTTAAATCTGGATAATCTTTTAAAATACGTGTTTTAAAGTCTTGTGCTTTTTCTGTTGTACGGTTGTAAAGCAAGACTGTGTCAATAGGGCGGACCTCGATATTACCTAAGAATTGTTCGTAAGCCATACCACCTGTCCCAATCATACCTAATGTTGTCGCATCTTCACGGCTCATATATTTAGTCGCAATACCGCTCAGTGCACCAGTTCTCAATCTAGTCAGGTAACTGCCATCTAACATCGCTTTCGTTTCACCATTTTTAAGATTAGTAATCACGATTTGTGCTTGTGTAGTAGGTAGTTGCTGTTTTGGATTCTCTGGAGTGATAGATGTAATTTTGATTGTGCCGAGTTGTTTGGCTAAGTCAACACAAGGCATGTATAACATAGATTTTGCACCATCACCTGTAGGAATCACCGTACGTGGTGCAGTTTTGATTTGGTTCAGCTTATTGAAACTTTCTTCAATCGCTGTAATCGCATCTTTCATATGATAACGTTCTTTTACTTCCGATTCTGAATAAACTTGCATGTTGATTTACCCCCTTATTGTGACTGTACCCTAATTACAGGTGTATTGAAATCATCAGCGGTTTGACCAGACAGTGCATTATAAATTTCAGTTGCTTTGATTTCTGGTTCAAAATGACTTGCGGTCGCTTTATTAACGTTTGTAATAAAGTGACGATCTGGAAAATCTTTCTTCAATTGTTTTAAGTACGCTTGTCCTTTTTCATTCATACCTAAGATGCGTACAGCGTCAATTTCATTTTGTTTATTTGCTTGTTTAAAGTTTAACAAGCAGTTCATTAACATACGCTGAATACGGGTATACGTATAGCGCTTAGTTTTAAGCAGCTGCATCAATTGATTGAAGTTGTGTGCAGATTGGATTTTTTCTTTTAAACGATACTCAAACCCTTCACTAACCGTATGCATCTCACGTAGTTCTTCAAGAGAGGCGCGTAATAATGTAAATTTCAGATAAGGGAACACTTCATCTAACGTTAATTGCGGTGATGTATACAAGTGTTTAACTGATGATGGAACTACTGTTTCAAAGCTTGCATCATTGTTTTTGAGCGCCTTTCTGATTGCGCTGCCGCTTGCGAAAGTTTGGTTGTCTATGGTTTGGTTATGATGGTTCGTTTGGTGTCGTTGTAATGTCAAAGGTGTGATGTGTGCTGCATAGTGTTGAATAGCTTGTACATAAGAGAGACCTAAGATATTATTAGGTGTCTGCAGTAAAGCAGGTTCATCTAATAATTCATGGATGATTCTAGGGTAACTTTTCCCTTCGTGCAGCTTTGTTTGAAATTCTGGATGTTCTTCGATATGGTTGAGTTGCATGGCAACATGTTCGAAATCTTTGATGCTGCCGGATTCACTTCCGAACACGAGTGCATCACAATTAAGATAGTCAGCAACTTTGACACCCATTTCTGCGAAGTATTCTCCAGCAGATAACGCTGCATAAGCAGGAAGCTCGACGACAAGGTCGCAAGCAGAGAGTGCCAATCGTGTGCGTAAAAATTTGTTGTAGATTGCGGGTTCTCCGCGCATCACAAATTGACCGCTCATAATAGCTACAGTGATATCTGCATCAGCGATTTGACGTGCTTGTTCTGCATGGTAGACATGCCCGTTATGGAAGGGGTTATACTCTGTAATCAGTGCAGCGCATTTCATTTGCAATCCGTCCTTTCAGAATTCATTATGATTATTGTATCAAAAAGTCAAGATGTTAAGAAAAAATCTTGACAACTTAACGCTAGAAAGTTAAAATAAATTTTGTGCTTGTTAGAGGTGAAGCCATATGAAATGGTCAATAACGCAATTAAGAAAATATCAAGGTCAGCCTTTTGAATTTGATCAAACAGTAAATTATAATCATTTAATTGATAAATTAGGACTTATAGATTTATCTGATATCCGAGTGAAGGGCAAACTTGATGTCAAATCAAATGAAGTTGTCGCTGATATCCACTTAACTGGTGCGTACACGATGGAAGATGCGCGTACATTAAAACCGGTTGAAGTGCCGATTGATGTGGAAACAACAGAAATATTTGATTTAGAAGGTCATGAGTTTAGTGATAGTGAAGAAGATGATGAACATTATCATCTTGCTACAAACGGAATGATTGATTTACGTGATATCGCAGAAGAGCTTGTCATCATAGAAAAGCCTATCCGAGCAGTGGCTGAAGACAGCAGTTTAGAAGACATGCTGCAGAGCGGTCAAGGTTGGGAAGTTATTGACGAAGACGAATTAGAAGAAAGTGAACAAGCAGAAGAAATCTCTTCTAAGAAAGTCGATCCAAGGCTTCAAAAATTGCAACAATTTTATGATGAAAAGCAATAGAAGTTGATGTACAATAGATAGTATTGTTATTAACATCTTAATCGCACAGTAACAAAGATTTTTGTGTTTGAAATTTAAGGAGGATTAAATCATGGCAGTACCAAAAAGAAGAACATCTAAAACTAGAAAAAATAAACGTCGTACTCACTTTAAATTATCAGTACCAGGTATGACTGAATGCCCTAACTGTGGTGAATACAAATTATCTCACCGCGTTTGTAAAAACTGTGGTTCTTACAACGGTGAAGAAGTCGTTTCAAAATAATTGATGAATAATGAGACCCATCGTATATAACGGTAGGTCTCATTTTTGTTTATGAGAAGCAACATGATAAAATAAGGAAAAATCGTAAATGAGGTAACCGACTATGGAACAAATTACGTCACCGCAAAATACGAAGGTGAAACAAGCGAATAAATTAAAGAAGAAAAAAGAACGAGATAAAACAGGACTGTTGTTGGTAGAAGGGACACATTTGATTGAAGAAGCGGTTCAAAGCCAATTATCAGTAAAACAACTTTTTGTCGTTGAACCTGAACGCTTTGATGCACAATTAATTGAAGCTGCTGAAGAAGCGTTCCATATAAACTTCAAAGTAGCAGAAAGTTTGTCAGGAACTGTGACACCTCAAGGTATCTTTGCGGTCATTGAAAAACCAGAGGTTGCTTCACGTATCGCAGAGGCTAAACAAGTATTACTGCTTGATCGCATTCAAGATCCAGGTAATCTTGGTACGTTGATTCGTACAGCTGATGCAGCTGCGTTGGATTTGATTGTTATGTCACCAGGAACAGCCGACGCGTATCAAGATAAAGTATTACGCTCAAGCCAAGGCAGTGTCTTCCATTTACCGATTGTCACTCAGCCGATTGAGGAATTTATTAATCAATTTGATGGGCCGGTATACGGCACTGCATTAGAAGATGCGGTGAATTTTAATGAAGAGGATGCACAATCATCTTTCGCGTTATTGCTTGGTAACGAAGGTCAAGGTGTCGATCCAGCATTATTAAGTCACACGACGAAACGTTTAACAATTCCGATGTACGGGGCTGCTGAAAGTCTGAATGTAGCGATTGCAGGCAGTATCTTAATCTATAAATTAAAAGGTTGACCGGTCGGAAGGGATTACTTATAATTAAATGTGATTCAGAGTTTGAGCAGATGACTCAAACAGATAAATTAATACTTTGCCTATAAAAAGACGTAAATTATCAGAAGCAGACTGTTTAGGGAGAATAACCGTGACTGAAAGTTATTCCAGAATGCGATAATTTTTTTCACCTTTTTGGCAACTTAAAGAAATTTAAGTCGGTTCATCACCGTTATCTATGATAAATCAAGTGTATGCGTATGCATAAATTTGGGTGGTACCACGGAAGACTTCGTCCCATATCTCAGGGATAGAAGTCTTTTTTTATTGGCAATATTATTTAGGAGGGGCAGATATGATTCAAACTGAAGAAATGAATCAGCTGAAATCAGAAGCTTTGGCCGATGTGTCACAAGCGTCAGATGAGAAAGCGTTACAAGATGTTAAAGTTAAATACTTAGGTAAAAAAGGTTCTGTTTCAGGTTTAATGAAACAAATGAAAGATTTATCAAATGAAGAAAAACCAAAATTCGGACAAGCAGTCAATGAAGTACGCCAAGCGATTGAACAAGCAATTGCTGAACGTAAAAAAGTGCTTGAACAAGAACGTTTAAATAAACAATTAGAAGAAGAAACAATTGATGTGACTTTACCAAGTCGCCAAATCAAACAAGGCGCAGCACACCCATTAACACGTACGATTCAAGAAATTGAAGATTTATTCTTAGGTTTAGGTTATGAAATTGTGAATGGTTATGAAGTAGAACAAGATTACTATAACTTCGAAGCATTAAACTTACCGAAATCACACCCAGCACGTGATATGCAAGATACATTCTATATCACAGAAGAAACGTTAATGCGTACACATACCTCACCTGTACAAGCACGTACACTTGAGAAACGTAACGGCCAAGGGCCAGTTAAAATTATTTGTCCTGGTAAAGTATATCGTCGTGACTCAGATGATGCGACACACAGTCACCAATTCACACAAATTGAAGGCTTAGTTGTGGCAGAAAATATTAAAATGAGTGACTTGAAAGGTACGCTTGAACTTGTGGCGAAAAAATTATTCGGTGAAGAACGTGAAATCCGTTTGCGTCCAAGTTACTTCCCATTCACTGAACCTTCAGTAGAAGTCGATGTGTCTTGCTTCAAATGTGGCGGTAAAGGCTGTAACGTATGTAAAGGTTCAGGCTGGATTGAAATCTTAGGTGCCGGTATGGTACATCCGAATGTTTTAGAAATGGCTGGTTTCGATTCTTCTAAATACACTGGATTCGCATTCGGTATGGGTCCTGACCGTATCGCAATGTTGAAATACGGTATTGAAGATATTCGTTACTTCTATACAAATGATGTCCGTTTCTTAGATCAATTCAAAGCTGTTGAAGATAGAGGTGAAGCATAATGTTTGTATCAAAAGAATGGTTAGAATCTTTAGTTGCGGTTAATGAACCGATTCAATCATTAGCTGAACGTATCACACGTACAGGGATTGAAGTCGATGACATCATTGATTACACAGCTGAAATTAAAAAATTAGTCGTAGGTTATGTGGAAAGTAAAACACAACATCCGAACGCAGATAAATTGAATATTTGTAAAGTGGATATCGGTAAAGAAGAACCCGTACAAATCGTTTGTGGTGCACCTAACGTTGATGCTGGACAATATGTGATTGTCGCAACTGTTGGCGGTCGTTTACCAGGCGGCGTTAAAATTAAACGTGCGAAATTACGTGGTGAAGTTTCTGAAGGTATGATTTGTTCACTTCAAGAAATCGGCGTTCAAAGCAACGTGGTACCTAAAGCATTTGAAGAAGGAATTTATAACTTCCCGAATGAAGTTAAACCAGGTACTGATGCATTAGAAGCATTATACTTAAATGATCAAGTAATGGAATTCGACTTAACACCGAACCGTGCGGATGCATTAAGTATGGTAGGTGCTGCCTATGAAACATCAGCACTTTATGGTGCTCCGTTAACATTACCAGAAACACAACCTGACACGACTGAAACTTCAGCATCTGAAGAAATTTCAGTAACAGTTGAAAATCCAGATAAAACACCATATTACAGTGCACGTGTCGTTAAAAACGTTAAAATCGGCCCATCTCCAATGTGGATGCAAGCACGATTAATGAAAGCCGGTATTCGTCCGATTAATAATGTTGTAGATATTTCAAACTATGTGTTATTAGAATACGGCCAACCACTTCATATGTTTGACCAAGATCATATCGGGTCTGACAAAATTGTCGTGCGCCAAGCTCAAGAAGGCGAAAAAATGACAACGTTAGATGATACAGAACGTGAATTATTAGCGTCAGATATCGTTATCACAAACGGCAAAGAACCGATTGCGCTTGGTGGTGTGATGGGTGGAGACTTCTCTGAAGTTACTGAACAAACACAAAATGTCGTGGTTGAAGGTGCAATCTTCGATCCTGTCAGCATTCGTCATACATCACGTCGTCTTAACTTACGTAGTGAATCTTCAAGCCGATTCGAAAAAGGAATTGCGACTGAATTTGTAGACCAAGCTGTTGACCGTGCATGTTACTTATTAGAACATTACGCACAAGGTGAAGTATTATCAGATCGGGTCGCATCAGGTGACTTAGGCGAATTTATTACACCGATTGAAATTACAGTTGATAAAATTAATAATACAATCGGTTCAGAAATGACAGTTGAAGCGATTGTGAAATCATTAAGTCAACTTGGTTTCAAAACTGAAAATAATGAAGGTAACTTAACAGTCTATGTTCCTTCACGTCGTAGAGATGTCAAAATCAAAGAAGACTTAATCGAAGAAGTGGCGCGTATTTATGGTTATGATGAAATTCCATCAACATTACCAGTCTTCGAACAAGTTACAAGCGGTCAATTGACAGACCGTCAATCAAAAACACGTATTTTAAAACGTACATTAGAAGGTGCAGGTTTAAGTGAAGCAATTACGTATTCATTAGTAGACCGTGCACGTGGTAAAGCATTCTCAGTGAGTGACAAACCAAACATTGAATTGTTAATGCCGATGAGTGAAGCACACGCAGTATTACGTCAAAGTTTATTACCACATTTAATTGATGCGGTGGCTTATAACGTGGCACGTAAAAACACAAATGTATTCTTATATGAAATCGGTCGCGTCTTCTTTGCGAATGGCAAAGGTGAATTACCAGATGAGGTTGAATACTTAAGTGGTATTTTAACTGGTGAATATAGCAGCAACCAATGGCAAGGTAAAAAAGAATTAACAGATTTCTATCTTGCGAAAGGTGTCTTAGATGCAGTTGCGGAAAAATTAGATGTTACATTTGATTACGAGGCAACGCAAATGGATGGTTTACATCCAGGACGTACGGCAAATGTTTTATTAAATGGCGAAGTCATCGGCTTTATCGGTGAATTACATCCGCAATTAGCTGAAGAAAATGACTTGAAACAACGTACGTATGTCTTTGAATTAAACTACGATAAATTGATGAATGTTTCTGTGGGTTACATCAATTATGAACAAATCCCTAAATATCCTGGTGTAACGAGAGATATCGCATTAGAAGTAGATACAACAGTGTCAGCTGCTGAACTTATTAGCACAATCAAAGCACATGGCGGTAAAATCTTACAAGATGCGCAAGTCTTTGATGTCTATGAAGGCGAACATATGGAAGCTGGTAAGAAATCAGTTGCGATCCGTATCTCTTATTTAGATACAGAAAATACGTTAACAGACGAACAAGTGACAGCGGTTCATGATGAAATCGTGAATGCGTTAACTGCAGAAGGTGCAGTGATTCGTTAATTCGGTTCATTTGAAGAAAATGAAATATAAAAAACAAGCTCTTTCTACACAGATCATGTGTGGAAGGAGCTTGTTTCATTTTCTTTATATATAAAGTGTAAGCAATCTGTTAAGGTGATTAGTTGTTTAATTGTTTTTTACGATAAAGGTCTAAGGCTTTGTCTCTATTTTTAAAGTCAGCTTTTGATATAGAGTCTAATGTCTCTGTACCGTATTGATCAATTAAACGAGCCGCAAATAAATCTACTGTTTGACTTGCCCCTTTTGGAATCGTTTGGTTTATTTTTTTGCCCATATGTTCCATATGTTTCACGAAAGCATATCGGGAAAGGATACTTGCGGCTGCGATGGCTAAAGATTTGGATTCACCTTTTGTTTCGAAACAAGTTTTGTCTGGATAAGGCATAGCTGTCAGTGCGTAATTTTGATAAACACCGCGTACCGCAAATTGGTCAATTACAATATAGTCTAAAGGGAAGTTTTGTGCTTCGATACGGTCTACCACGTTTTCAATGGCATGATTATGCAAGACCGCTTTCATTTTAACTTGTGACCAGCCGAGTTGTTTTTGTTCATTATATCTTTTGTTATCTAATGTTTGTAGTGAGTGGGGAAGGAATGTCACTAATTGCTCAGCTAATTCAACAATTTTATCATCTGATAATTTTTTAGAATCATCGACACCTAATGTTTTTAATACTTCAACATGTTCTTTTGACACATAAGCCGCACAAACAGTAAGCGGACCGAAATAGTCGCCGCTGCCTGCTTCATCACTGCCGATACAGTTGGATGTATTAAATGGATAATCACTGGAATTGATGATTGTTGTTTTCTTCTTCTTTAAGGGTGCTTTAGACGTTTGGACAGCATTACCTAGTAATTGTTGTGAAACTGCTTCTGCTTGAGTGCCTTGAAACATGACTTTGTTGGAATTATAAATATGAATTGTTGTACCTTGATATTTTGCGCGTGCGCGTGAGCCTTTGGGAAGATTCGTTGTGTCTGCGTTGATTTTGCTAAGTAATTGTTGAATTTGTTCTTCTGTTAATTTTAATACGACGTTCGCCATAGGGATGCTCCTTACTTGTAGTAGTATTCTTATTTTACTATAGGTGCCTGTCGCAATAAAAGGTTATATATTACAGTCTGTTTACATAACATTGGCAAAAAGCGTACACTACTTACATAATAAATGGCACTCGTGTATAATGGTTCGTGATGAATAAATAGAGTGGTTTTCAACAAATCAGTGTGAAAATCAGTTACGATTAATATAAGAGATACACTCATCAGTTGTCGTGGTGAATGAGTGAAAATAAGCAAGATTGGAGTTATCAAATTGGGCGAATTTAAAAATAGAATCAATGTTACGATTAATAACAAAAATTATACAATAGTCGGCGAAGATAATCCTGAGCATATACGTTATGTTGCGCATCTAGTAGATGAAAAAATTCAAGAATTAGGTCGTAAGAGTGCGGGGTTAGATACCACACGTAAAGCAGTATTAACTGCGGTTAACATTATGCATGAAAAGGTGTTATTAGAAGAAGAAAACCGTCGTTTGACACAAGAGTTGAATCGTTTAAAGCATGACGAACAGTAGGGTCTGCCTATGCTGCTAAATTTCTTCATCTTTTTTGTCTTTATTTTGATTGCCGCTATGGGGTTTCGCAGAGGATTTTGGTGGAGTCTGCTTCATTTTATAAGTACGGTCGCTGCGTTTATCTTTGCGGCATTATGGTACGCACCGATTGCGAAGCAGTTAGAATTATATGTTCCGTTTCCTAAAACGAAAGCAGCACAAACACATTATTTTATACAATATGATGATATTCATCTGCGCTTTGAAAATATTGTCGCGTTTATCATGATATTTCTAATCAGCAAGTTTATTTTATACCTTATTTTATCTGCGTTTGATAAAATAATGGTAACACAACCTATATCTATCTTGAATCGAAGTTTCGGTGTACTGCTTAGCTTGATCAGCTCTGTGGTCATTGTCTTGCTCGTATTATACTTGTGCAGCTTATATCCGAGCTTTTCGATTCAGCAGCAATTTGCACAATCGATTATCGCAAATTTGATACTCTTTCATACCCCATATCTGTCATTATTTGTGATGGCATTATAATTCAATGAATACAAAGACTAAACAAAGAGGAGGCTGACACATTCGCCAATCTGTTACAGATATACGAATGCCATCAAGTTCCTCTTTTTAATTGGAGTGAATAAAGTGAGTCAACATATTACAAAGAAAGATGTTGTGCGTTTATTAGAGAAGATTGCCACTTACATGGAGTTAAAAGGTGAAAATACATTCAAAGTGTCTGCTTATCGTAAAGCAGCGCAAAGTTTAGAAACAGATGAACGTACGATGGATGAAATTGAAGATGTCACAAAGCTTAAAAACATCGGTAAAGGTGTTGGCGAAGTTATCAATGAATATTTAGCAGTAGGTGAATCTGAAACACTTAAAGCATTAGAAGAAGAAGTGCCTGAGGGTTTAGTGCCATTATTGAAGATTCCAGGTCTTGGCAGTAAAAAGATTCATAAACTTTATAAAGAGCTTGGCATTACGAATAAAGAAGAGCTTGCACGTGCCTGTGAAAATAAAGAAGTCAGTGCGTTAAGTGGTTTCGGTAAAAAGACTGAAGAAAATATCTTAGCGGGTGTCAAAGCGCTAAGTGCACGTAAAGAACGTTATCCTATCAACTTATTGATTAAATTGAATCAAGAAATTGAAGAATATTTAGAGACGATTGATGCGTTAGAACAATATCATGTTGCAGGCAGTTTCCGCAGAGTGAAGGAAATGAGTAAAGATTTAGACTATATAATGAGTACAAATGATCCTGAGACTGTGCAACAAGCCTTATTAAAGGTGCCGCATAAAGTCAAAGATGTGGCAGTAGGATTAACGAAAGTATCGGTAGAAGTTGAATTTGAAGATGAAACAATTGAAATCGACTTCAGAATTGTTGAACCAAGCGCATATTATCATACACTGCAACATTTTACTGGATCAAAAGATCATAATATCCGTATTCGTCAACTTGCGAAAGCACGCGGTGAAAAAGTCAGTGAATATGGCATTGAACAGCCAGATGGTTCTTTGCTGCAATTAGACAGTGAAGCAGCTATCTATGAACATTTCGGACATGAATGGATTGCGCCGCCAATGCGTGTAGACGGCAGTGAATTTGACCGAGACTTATCTAATATTGTGACTTTAGATGATATTAAAGGCGATGTGCACATGCATACAACCATGAGTGACGGTGCCTTTAGTTTGCGTGAAATGATTGAAGCTAATATTCAAAAAGGCTATGAATATATGGTTATTACAGATCATTCACGTAGTTTACGTGTAGCACATGGTTTAGAAATTGAGCGTTTATTACGTCAAAATGAAGAAATTAAAGCGATGAATGAGGAATATGATGAAATTGATATTTACTCTGGAACTGAAATGGATATTTTAGCAGATGGTACATTAGATTATCCAGATGAGATATTAGCCCAGCTTGATTATGTTATCGCATCGATTCATCAAAGCTTTAATCAAACGCAAGAACAAATTATGCATCGCTTAGAACAAGCATGCCGTAATCCTTATGTGCGTCATATTGCACATCCAACAGGACGTATTATCGGTCGCCGTGATGGCTATAAAGTTAATATGGATCGATTATTCGAGATAGCGAAAGAAACAGGCACCATTTTAGAAATCAATGCGAATCCATTACGTTTAGATTTAAGTGCAGAAGCGTTACGTCATCATCAAGATATTATGGTAACCATCAATACGGATGCACACCATATCGATAACTTAGAGTTGATGAAATATGGTATCGCGACAGCGCAAAAAGCTTTTATTGATAAATCACGTGTGTTGAACACTATGAGCAGAGAAGATTTCAAATCATTTATAGAAAATAATAAAAAGCTAAAGAAATAGAGGGATGTCAGTGAGACAGAAGACATTAGATGTGCTTGATTTTGATAAAATCAAAGCACTTGTAGAAAAAGAAGCTGTCAGTGACTTAGGACGAGAAAAAGCAGCGTCAATGTCACCAGCTTCTGATTATCAAACTGTTGTTCATCAAATAGATGAAACAGACGAAATATCTCAAATTTATAATAAGCATCGTTTACCGAGTTTGAGTGGTTTATCTAAAGTGTCACCGCTTATTCATCGTGCGAAAATCGGCAGTATGTTGAACGTACGTGAATTGAACCAGATTAAGCGTTTAATTCAAGTTCAAAATCAATATAAAACATTCTACAGTCAACTCTTAGAAGAAGAGGAAGCTATCAATTATCCGATTTTAGATGAGCGTATGACTCAATTGCCGATTCTTTCGGATTTGTATCAAGAAATTAAACAAAAATGTGATGCTTATGATTTATTTGATGATGCAAGCTATGAACTTCAAAGTATCAGAAGTCGCATTCATAGTACGTCACAACGCATTAAACAAAACTTAGACCGTGTGGTTAAAAGTCAATCGAACCAAAAGAAATTATCAGATTCGATTATTACAGTCAGAAATGATAGACATGTAATTCCAGTAAAAGCGGAATATCGTCAAGATTTCAATGGTATCGTTCATGACCAATCATCTTCAGGTCAAACGTTATATATTGAACCTTCTGCTGTGGTAGAAATGAATAACAAGATCAGCCGACTCCGTAATGATGAGAAAGCAGAAGTCGAACGTATTTTGACGGAGTTGACGTTAGAAGTTGCTGGTGAAGCGGATGCTTGTTTAATTGCAGAGTCTGTAATGGGGCAAATCGACTTCTTAACTGCGAAAGCACGATACGGCAGTTCTATTAAAGGGACGAAACCTGAATTTACAGAAGAACGTAAGGTGTATTTACCAAAAGCATTCCATCCATTATTAGATCCAAAAACGGTTGTTGCGAATACTATTGAATTTGTAGATGGCATTCAAACTGTGATTATTACGGGTCCGAATACTGGTGGTAAAACTGTCACATTGAAAACGTTAGGTTTAATCATCGTGATGGCACAATCAGGTTTATTAATTCCAACATTAGACGGCAGTAAGCTTGGTGTCTTTGATAATGTTTATTGTGATATCGGTGATGAACAATCGATTGAACAATCATTATCAACGTTCTCTTCTCATATGAAGAATATTGTAGAGATTTTAAAACATGCAGATCACAACAGTGTGATTCTCTTTGACGAACTTGGTGCTGGTACAGACCCAAGTGAAGGGGCAGCACTCGCAATGAGTATTTTAGATAATGTACAAAAACGCGGTGCATTAGTGATGGCTACGACACACTATCCTGAATTAAAAGCCTATAGTTATAACCGAGAGGGTGTCATGAACGCCAGTGTGGAATTCGATGTGAATACGCTCAGCCCAACGTATAAATTATTAATGGGTGTGCCTGGACGTTCAAATGCCTTTGAAATTTCAAGTAAACTCGGTTTAAACGGCAAAATTATTCGTGATGCGAAAGCGATGATTGGACAAGATGAGCAAGAAATCAATAATATGATTGCTTCACTAGAGAAGAATACAAAACGTGTAGATAATCAACGTATTGAATTAGAACAATTATTACGAGAAGCACAAGATTTACACCGTCAATTGAGTCAGAAATATGATCAATATCAAAATTACGAAAAACAATTGATGGATGAAGCGAAAACGAAAGCCAATCAACGTGTTAAAGCTGCGACAAAAGAAGCAGAAGAAATTATTTCAGATTTACGTCAGTTAAGAGATGAGAAAAACGCTGATGTGAAAGAGCACGAGTTGATTGAAAAACGTAAACACTTAGATGAGCAATATGAAGCAACTGACCTTAAACAAAATGTGAAGAAGAAAAAATGGGATGAGATTAAAGCTGGCGATGAAGTCAAAGTCTTAACCTATGGTCAAAAAGGTGAAGTGCTTGAAATCTTGGATGATGAAGAAGCAGTGGTTCAAATGGGCATCATTAAAATGAAATTACCGATTGCCGACTTAGAGAAGAAACAAAAGACACAAGAACCACAAACGAAAATGGTATCACGTTCGAACCGTTCTCCAGTGAAAATGGAGTTAGACTTAAGAGGTTATCGTTATGATGAAGCGGTAACAGCTTTAGATCAGTACCTAGATCAAGCCATGCTCAGCAACTACGAGAATGTTTATATTATTCACGGGAAGGGAACAGGAGCATTGCAGAAGGCAGTGCAACAACATTTGAAACGACATAAAAATATTGCCTCTTACCGCACGGGTACACCAAGTGAAGGTGGCTTCGGTGTAACAGTTGCGACGTTGAAATAATACGATTATGAAAATAATATGAAGAAATATAAAAAAGAATGTGGTTATGAGCAAAGCCGATGCAATTACAAATCGTATCTGATATACTTTGTTCATCATTAAAATTCCTAAGGAGGAACGATATTTATGGCATTAATTAAAGTTACTGATTCAGACTTTAACGAACAAGTTCAAAATGGTGTTAAATTAGTAGATTTCTGGGCAACTTGGTGTGGACCTTGTAAAATGATCGCACCTGTATTAGAAGAATTAGCTCAAGATTTCGACGGTAAAGCTGACATCTTAAAATTAGATGTTGACGAAAATCCTAACACTGCAGCTAAATTCGAAGTAATGAGTATCCCAACTCTAATCGTTTTCAAAGATGGAGAACCTGTTGATAAAGTTGTAGGTTTCCAACCTAAAGAAAACTTAGCTGAAGTATTAAACAAACACCTATAATTTTAAAATAATGCCGAGTTTCGGCGATTATGGTTGAAACTTCACGTTAAATATCGAATCAATCATTACAATAATGCGAGACCAGAATATAGTGTTCTGGTCTTTTTCATATGGAAATTTAATGCGTTGGTTAAGCAAGCCAATCGCTCGTATAAGCTGGTATTTGTTATAATAGTAAATTGAATTTCATAGTAAATCTATCAAACTTTAGGAGAAAGGAGGTTAATCGTTGGAAGACTATAAAGAAAAGATTAAACAGAAACTATCAGTGGTTCCGTTTGAACCTGGCTGTTATTTAATGAAAGACCGCAACGATCAAGTCATTTATGTCGGGAAAGCTAAACGTCTTCGTAATCGATTACGTTCTTATTTCACAGGTGCGCACGATGCGAAGACGACACGTTTAGTAGGAGAAATCCGTAATTTTGAATTTATCGTTACAGATAGTGAAACGGAATCGTTATTGTTAGAGCTGAATTTAATTAAACAATATCAACCTCGTTACAATATCTTATTGAAAGATGATAAGAGCTATCCTTTCATTAAAATTACGAGAGAAAAATATCCACGTTTGTTGGTTACAAGGACTGTTAAAAAAGGGACAGGTAAATACTTTGGTCCTTATCCAAACGCATATTCAGCAGTAGAAACGAAAAAATTGTTAGACCGTATTTATCCATTCCGTAAATGTGATAAAATGCCGGATAAATTATGTTTGTATTATCACATCGGTCAATGCTTAGGCCCCTGTGTCTATGACGTAGATGAACAACAATATGCGCAAATGATTCAAGAAGTGACAGAGTTCTTAAATGGTGAAGATAAAACAATTCTTAAGAACTTAGAAGATCGCATGATGGCAGCGAGTGAACAATTAGACTTTGAACAAGCCAAAGAGTATCGTGATTTGATTCAACATATTCATAACTTGACGAAAAAACAAAACATCATGTCGACAGATAATAAAGCACGTGATGTATTTGGTTATAGTGTGTCGAAAGGTTGGATGTGTGTTCAAGTTTTCTTCGTCAGAAACGGGAATATGATTCAACGTGATACAACAATGATTCCACTTCAACAAACAGAAGAAGAGGAGTTCTATACGTTTATCGGTCAATTCTATCAATTGAATCAACATCTTTTACCGAAAGAAGTGCATGTGCCGAAAAATTTGGATGCTAACATGATTCAATCGGTTGTAGATACAAAAATTGTGCAACCAGTCAGAGGCCAAAAGAAAGATTTAGTTGAGATGGCGAATCATAACGCTGAAATTTCATTAGAAAATAAATTCGAATTGATTGCGAGAGACGAGTCTAGAACAATCAAAGCGATTGAAGAGCTTGGAGAACAAATGGGAATTCAAACGCCGATTCGTATTGAAGCGTTTGATAACTCTAACATTCAAGGTGTTGATGCAGTGTCTGCGATGGTTACTTTTGTTGATGGTAAACCAGATAAAAAAGGATACCGCAAATATAAAATTAAAACGGTTGATGGCCCTGATGATTATAAATCCATGCAAGAAGTGATCCGTAGACGTTATACACGTGTATTGAACGATGGTTTACCGTTACCTGATCTTATTATTGTCGATGGCGGTAAAGGACAGATGTCTGTAGCTATTGATGTACTTGAGAATGAATTGGGATTAGATATTCCTGTCGCAGGCTTACGTAAAAATGATAAGCATAGAACGTCAGAACTGTTGTATGGTGTAAACGCAGAAGTAGTTCCGCTTAAGAAGAACAGTCAAGCGTTCTATTTACTGCAACGAATTCAAGATGAAGTCCACCGTTTTGCGATTACATTCCATAGACAAACAAGACAAAAACATGGTTTGACATCTGTGTTGGATAATATTGATGGTATCGGACCAAAACGTAAAACGAAGTTGTTAAGAACGTTTGGTTCTGTGAAGAAAATGAAAGCAGCCACGGTTGCGGAGCTTCAAGAAATTGGTTTTCCTAAAAAAATAGCTGAGAATTTACTACAAGAATTAAATAAGGAAGAACAAAAAAGTTAGAAGCGGTATATTCTGAAGTGAAAGCTGAAGGAGGTGCCGCTTTCAGCTTAATTTTAAGTCTATTTGAAGCTGAATTTAAACTAAGATTGAAAAAAATCCATTGATAATAATTCTCATGCCCAAAAGGCTGTGAAAAAATGTTACAATATCGTTAACGAGATTTTATTTTTTTAGGTGCGTTTGTAAACGCTTTCTAAATGAAAACGATTCTCACTTAATGTGTAATTGAATACAATTGCCTCGATTGTAAGGGATTGCAGCGGTCATCGGTTCAGCATATACAGCTAAGATAGGGGTCCATACATAGAGAAAAATGGCGCTGAGCTGCCGTGCTGATTGCAGTGTTTTACAACTCCCAGCAGGGCTGTTCGTTGGTGGTTGAGTCATTTGTATTGATTTTACTTAATTTTGTGAGCATTTGGAGCATTTCAACAAACCTGAAAATGAAATCAATTAATATCATTTGTTTCACAGGGGGGACTTCCTTTTGGGTTATACTAAGAATCAATTTTATTTAAGACGCATACACTCGTTACTAGGGGTTATTCCGATCGGTGCATTCTTATTAGTGCATTTGACAGTTAACCACCAAGCGACTAAAGGAGCAGGAGCTTTCAACCAAGCAGCAGGATTTATGGAATCATTACCATTCTTGTTAGCACTTGAAATCTTCTTAATTTACTTACCAATTCTTTATCATGCGTTATACGGTATTCACATTGCATTCACGGCTAAAGAGAACGTCGGCCATTATTCATGGTTCAGAAACTGGATGTTCTTATTACAACGTATCACAGGTGTTTTAGCGTTTATCTTTATCGCAATCCACTTCTATCAAACAAAAGTGGAAATGTGGTTAGGGCATAAAGAACTAGGATTCAACATGATGCAAGACTACTTAAGCAATCCATTCTGGTTAATCTTCTACCTTGTTTTAACAGTAGCAGTAATTTTCCACTTTGCGAACGGTTTATGGTCATTCCTAGTAACATGGGGTGCCTTACAATCAGCTAAATCACAACGCGTATTTACATGGGTATCATTAGTAGTATTCGTTATTGTTTCTTACATCGGTGTAAGTGCAATCTTAGCGTTCGTATAAGAGCAATAGCATAGCGTAAATAAAGGTTATATTTTCAGGGAGTGACATTTATATGGCAGAGAAAAAAGTTATTGTTGTCGGTGGAGGACTTGCCGGTCTGATGTCAACAATTAAAATAGCAGAACAAGGTGTACATGTTGATTTATTCTCAATAGTACCCGTAAAACGTTCGCACTCTGTGTGTGCGCAAGGGGGTATTAACGGAGCGGTTAATACAAAAGGTGAAGGCGACTCACCTTGGATCCACTTTGACGATACAGTTTATGGCGGGGACTTCTTAGCGAACCAACCACCAGTTAAAGCAATGGCGGATGCAGCGCCGAAAATTATTCACTTATTAGACCGCATGGGTGTAATGTTCAACAGAACACCTGAAGGTTTACTTGACTTCCGTCGTTTCGGCGGTACGTTGCATCACAGAACGGCATATGCCGGTGCAACAACTGGTCAACAGTTATTATATGCATTAGATGAACAAGTTCGTAAGTTCGAAGTAGACGGTCTTGTGACAAAATACGAAGGTTGGGAATTCTTAGGTGTTGTGAAAGACGAAAACAACGCAGCGCGTGGTATCGTCGCACAAAACTTAACAGATGCGAAAATCGATGCATTCCGTTCTGATGCAGTAGTGATGGCAACAGGCGGTCCTGGTATTATCTTCGGTAAAACTACAAACTCAATGATCAATACAGGTTCAGCAGCATCTATCGTGTATCAACAAGGTGCAGTTTATGCGAACGGTGAATTTATCCAAATCCACCCAACAGCGATTCCTGGTGACGACAAATTACGTTTAATGAGTGAATCAGCACGTGGTGAAGGTGGACGTATTTGGACTTATAAAGACGGTAAACCTTGGTATTTCTTAGAAGAGAAATATCCGGATTACGGTAACTTAGTACCTCGTGACATCGCAACACGTGAAATCTTCGACGTATGTGTGAACCAAAAATTAGGTATCAATGGTGAAAACATGGTATACCTAGATTTATCACACAAAGATCCGCATGAATTAGACGTTAAATTAGGCGGTATCATCGAAATTTATGAAAAATTCACAGGCGATGACCCACGTAAAGTACCAATGAAAATCTTCCCAGCAGTTCACTATTCAATGGGTGGATTATACGTAGACTATGATCAAATGACTACAATTGACGGTTTATTCGCAGCAGGTGAATGTGACTTCTCACAACACGGCGGTAACCGTTTAGGTGCAAACTCATTATTATCAGCGATTTATGGCGGTACAGTAGCTGGACCGAACGCTGTAAAATATATCGACACTGTTGAACATTCATATACTGAATTAGACGACAGTCTTTACCAAGACTTAATCGATAAAGAACAAAAACGTTTTGACGATTTATTAAACATGAGAGGGACAGAAAATGCCTTCAAACTTCACCGTGAACTTGGTGAAATCATGACGAAAAACGTAACAGTAGTTCGTGATAACAAACGTTTACTAGAAACAGATGAAAAAATTCTTGAGTTGATGAGACGTTATCAAGATATTGACATGGAAGATACACAAACTTGGAGTAACCAAGCTGTATTCTTCACACGCCAATTATGGAATATGTTAGTACTTGCTCGTGTGATTACAATCGGTGCATATAACCGTAATGAATCACGTGGTGCACACTACAAACCAGAATTCCCTGATCGTAACGACGAAGAGTGGTTAAAAACAACAAAAGCATTTTACGAAGGTATCGATAATCCACCAAGATTCGAATACGAAGATGTGGATATCAGCTTAATTCCACCACGTAAACGTGACTACTCATCTAAATCAAAATCTAGTAAAGAAGATTCAAGTAAGGAAGAAGGGAGCAAATCATAATGGCAGAAGAAGTTAAAGATGAAGCGGTTCAACAACCATCTCAAAATAGCTCTAAAACTGTAACTTTAATCATTAAGCGACAAGATACTGCGGACTCACAGCCATATGAAGAAAAATTTGAAATTCCTTATCGTGAGAATTTAAACGTGATTGCTTGTTTGATGGAAATCAGACGTAATCCGTATAATACAAAAGGGGAAAAAGTTGCGCCAGTAACATGGGACATGAACTGTTTAGAGGAAGTTTGCGGTGCTTGTTCAATGGTTATCAATGGTCATGCACGTCAAGCATGTTCAGCGATTGTAGACCAATTAGAACAACCTATCCGTTTAGAACCAATGAGCACATTCCCAATCGTACGTGACTTACAAGTTGATCGTTCTCGTATGTTCGATAACTTAAAACGTATGAAAGCATGGGTACCGATTGACGGTACGTATGACTTAGGTCCTGGACCACGTATGCCTGAGAAAAAACGTCAAACAGCGTATGAATTATCTAAATGTATGACATGCGGTGTGTGTTTAGAAGTTTGTCCTAACGTAACAAGTAAAAACGAATTCGTAGGGGCACAAGCAATTTCACAAGTACGTTTATTCAACTTGCATCCAACAGGTTCAATGACTAAAGACGAACGCTTAGACGCTTTAATGGGCGGCGGCGGACTTCAAGAATGCGGTAACTCACAAAACTGTGTGAATGCTTGTCCTAAAGGTATTCCTTTAACAACTTCAATCGCAGCGTTGAACAGAGAAACTTCATTCTACATGTTCAAATCATTCTTTGGTTCTGACCACCAAGTACAATAATTTGATAATAAATCAAGAGGCAGGAGTGCGACTCCTAGCCTCTTTTTTAGTGGAAGAAAGGAAGTCGAAGATGAAAATCAGAACAGAACAATCAAATGATGAACAAGCTATAGAACGATTGATTCAAGCAGCTTTTGATACTGTTGAGATGAGTGATCAGACGGAACATCTATTAGTCCAACGTTTAAGAAAAAGTACCGCTTATGTACCTGAACTCTCTTTGGTCGCTCTATCAGAACAAGAGGAGATTATCGGTCATATTATGATGTCTAAGATTACTATTGGGTTTGAAACGCCGTCATTAGCGCTTGCACCATTAAGTGTAGCGCCGAATTATCAAAGACAAGGCGTAGGAACGAAGTTGGTTGAAACAGCATTAGAAACCGCAAGACAACTAGGTTATCAATCAGTTGTAGTTTTAGGTGACCCAACTTATTACCAGAAGTTCGGGTTTGAACTGGCTGCGGCTTATCATATTTTTGGACCAATGAAAGAGATGGAACCTTATTTAATGATTTTGGAATTGAAGGAAAATGTGCTAATGAATATGAGTGGAGAGGTACATTATTCTGAAGCTTTTAATCTTTAAAGCGTTTTCGTCTACATTTTGTCTCGTGAAACCAAATAACCATTCATGCAATCTAATTCAGGGTTATGATAAAATATAGTCTAAGAATGCTTTAGTGTGAGGATGAAAAAGACATGAATAAACCCATCGGAGTAATTGACTCAGGAGTCGGCGGCCTCACTGTAGCCAAAGAAATAATACGTCAGCTGCCAAATGAAACGATCTATTATCTTGGTGATAGCGCCAGATGTCCATATGGACCAAGAGATGGCAAGCAAGTATGTGATTTCACGGTACAGCTTGCGAATAAATTAATGGAATATGATATTAAAATGTTGGTTATCGCATGTAATACCGCAACGGCTGTCGCATTAGATACGTTGAAAGCCTTATTACCGATTCCGGTAATCGGTGTAATTGAACCTGGCTCGCGTACTGCGATTATGACGACACAAAATAATAAAGTAATGGTGTTGGGTACTGAAGGGACAATTAAATCAGAAGCTTATACAAAACATATACAAGCGATTAATCCGCATGTTGAAGTCACAGGAGTTGCATGTCCGGATTTTGTACCTTTAGTGGAACAAATGCGTTATCATGATCCCGTCGCAACAAATATTGTGATTCATCAGACGTTAAAACAATATAGAAATAATGATGCTGATACGGTAATTTTAGGATGTACGCATTATCCGTTACTCTTCCAACCGATTTATGATTATTTCGGTGGTAATAAAACTGTGATATCATCTGGTTTAGAAACAGCACGTGAGGTCAGTGCGTTATTGACGTTCAGTCATGAACATGCGCATTATACCCCGCATCCGAAACATCGCTTCTTTGCGACAGGGGATACAAAACATATCCAATACATCATTGGACAATGGTTAAAAATAGATAATGTTGAAGTAACACATGTGAAAGTGGATTAATATTGAGGTGAAGGACATGGAAGATTTAGTAATTGCGACAAACAACAAAGGAAAAATCAACGACTTTAAAGTCATCTTTCCTGAATACAATGTGATTGGTATCAGTGAATTAATTTCAGACTTTGATGTCGAAGAAACAGGGACAACATTTGAAGAAAATGCAAAATTAAAATCTGAGGCAGCAGCTCAAGCGTTAGGCAAACGTGTCATCGCAGACGACAGCGGCTTAACAGTGGATGCGTTAAATGGGGAACCTGGTATTTATTCAGCGCGTTATGCTGGAGAAGATAAAGATGATAATGCGAATATTGAAAAGTTATTAGAGAAATTAAAAGGTAACAGCCGCCACCGTACGGCAGAATTCGTTTGTGTCATCAGCATGAGTGCACCAGGCGAAGAAACTGTGACATTTGAAGGCACAGTCAGCGGTGTAATTACAATGGAAAAATTAGGTGAACATGGTTTCGGTTATGATCCGATATTCTATGTACCAAGAATGCATAAAACAATGGCACAATTAACGGATCAAGAAAAAGGTGAAATCAGCCATAGACGTCAAGCAATTGATAAATTAAAAGCTTATTTAAAGGGTGATCAAATTTGAGACGTTGGATTATTGTAAGTGACAACCACACAGAGTCTGGTATTTTATTTGAAGTGGTGAACCACTATGACCAAGTTGATGTTGCGTTGCATTTAGGTGATTCAGAGTTCCAATATGATGATACAGAATTAAGTTTATACCATCGCGTTAAAGGTAACTGTGATTTCTATCCAGAGTTTCCAAATGAAAATGTCATCAGTGATGAAGGTTTGCGTGCTTTCTATACACATGGACATTTATACAGAGTGAATACGACACGTCAACTTCTAGCTGAAAAAGCTAAAGAAGAAAATTGTCAGTTAGCCTTTTATGGACATACACATATTGCTCGTTATGAAGAAATAGAAGGGGTACATGTGATTAATCCAGGCAGTATTTCACAATCAAGAAGTATGATGGAAGAAACTTATGCTGAACTTTTAGTAGACAGTCAAAATGTCACATTGAATTTCAGAAATAGAAATCATGACATTATTGAAACAGTTGAATTTAAAGTAAACGGTTAAAATTGAAAAATAACTAAAAATAATGATGCTGAAGGGTGAAAATTTTCATTCTCCAGCATCTTTTTTATTAGATTTGTTTGACTGCGAAATAATTATTTTCATCATCCGCAAAGTTGAAGACTCTGCCTTGAGGCATGTCGACTAAATCACCGACTGTGATGTCTTTGTCTTGATAATCTTGATAGAGTTGTTCAATATCTTCTGTCGCAAACATTAAAGAAGGTGTTTCTGTACTAATGCCTAAATCTAATGATTGTATCTTTTGCTTGTTGTGGAGGACAATGGCTGTTTGTGCGTCACTTGATGGTCGCAGTACAATAGTACGCATACCATGTTGTTCTGTATCGGATGAAACAGTGAAACCTAATTTTTCTGTCCAAAAAGCTTTGGCTGTTTCTTGGTCATTCACATATAACATGACTTCGTCTAAACGTTGAATCATTTTAACACCTCGAGTTTCTTTTTTTAACTTATCATCATATCCCCGCTTATTTGTTGTTTGAAACTACAAATAAAAGGTATGATTAGAATGCAGTACATTAAATAAAAAGGGGATTGATTATGACTCAATTATATCCATATTTAGCGTTTAACAATACTAAAGAGGCATTAAAATATTATGAAGAGGTTTTTGGCGCAACTGATATTCAACGTTTAGCTGTTGATCCATCACAAGCTGAAAACTTTGGTGTGAGTGAAGAAGAAGCGGACAATAAAACAATGCATTCTGAATTTACCATTGCGGGTGTGACATTATACGCATCAGATGCGTTCGGTAAAGATGTTCAAATCAACGAAGGTATTTCTTTATTAATTGATTATGATATTAATGATGAAGCGGATGCAAAACGTGTAGAAGCTTTATATGACAAAGTAAAAGATGATGAATCTGTCCATGTAGATATGCCACTAGCAGAACAATTCTGGGGCGGTAAAATGGGTTCATTTACAGATAAATATAATGTACGTTGGATGTTGCACGGACAAGATCATTCAAAACAATAAAAGAAAATAATAGATAAAAGCTGAAATAAGCATCCATGTCTTAATAAAACGGACATGGATGCTTATTTTTGTTAAAGGTATGATAATTACCAGAAAAAGTTTTTGAGAATAAAATATCCAATCACACTGATAACAATTATCCACAAGATGATAATCAAAACACCCGCATACCAATTGTGTGAAAGGATATTTTTATTGAGTTCTGATGCTTTTCGACGATTATCTTGAAGAATAGGTTCAGGTATTAATTTTAAGCACAAGGCAATACCTAATGGCACAATAATAATATCATCTAGATAACCTAAAACAGGGATGAAATCAGGAATCAAATCAATCGGACTTAATGCATAAGCAACGATACAGACTGCAAGTATTTTAACGGTCAATGGTGTGCGTTGATCCTTCGATGATAAATAGAGTACTAGCAGTTCTTGGTTCATTTTAGCGACAAATGATTTCAAAGCAGGTAAGAAATTGATATTCATAAATGTAGTCTCTCTTTATTGTTTTAGTTTATTTAGCTTCAAAGCAAGTTGACCTGTTACTATCGCATCGGTTAAAGCATCTTCAGATTCATAGTTTTCTAAGTTAAAGTATGTCTTTAAAGTGTCGAATTTATGATTAGGTGTATCTTTCACTAACTTTCTCGCAAGAGGGAGTGTATCTAGTACAGTATATTCAGGCATATCTATATTAAAGTCGTCGAAATAACGTAATAGGAATTTCATAGAGAAAGTTGCCGCATGCGCTACGATTTGTTTATCTCCAATAAATGTACGAATGGCTTCTATATCTTCTTTTTCAATAAAATCTTTGTCTTCTAAGAACTCATTCGTAACACCTGTCATTTGTATCACTTTTCTTGTTAATAAGCGTGTAGGTCGAAAGTATTTCATATATTGGTTTATCATTTGACCATTTTTAAATTCGACGAGTGCGATTTGAAAAGCATCATGAAAATCAGAGCTTAAACCGGTTGTTTCAATTTTGAGTGTGACAAAGTGGTCCGCAAGTGTTTGTGATTTTATATAATGAATCGGCAATCTTTTGCGTTGTCTTAATTCAGCTTCTAATTCTTTAATATACTTTTCTTTAAGTCTTAATTTCATGACAAGTAATTCATT
Source organism: Staphylococcus sp. HMSC055C03 (assembly GCF_001809385.1). NCBI lineage: Bacteria > Bacillati > Bacillota > Bacilli > Caryophanales > Staphylococcaceae > Staphylococcus > Staphylococcus sp. HMSC055C03. Next base: position 66,879 of record NZ_KV797491.1, on the reverse strand, counting down.
TTCTGTTTTTAAACGTTTCAATTCTTCTTCTTGATCCACATCGCCACCTCCATCAGTTAAAGTGTATAACTATTTTACAATAAAATAGTAGGAGGGTGCTTAGATTAAGGTCGTGAGAAAAGTAATCCATAAATTCGAACACAAAAAAGAGAAGACCTTATTAGATCTTCTCGCTAAAACAATATGGTGAATGTTTGGCTTTATATTAGATACCAAAGAGTTTACTTACAATGCTAGCACCGTTTGTGATGATGTCTACGATGTTTTTACCTAATTCTAAGTTTTGACCGTTTTGAGCTGCTTCAATTGTAGCTTGGATTGCGTTGAATAAACCTTCCATGATTGTCACCTCAATATTTGTATTGTTTAAGGTTAAGTGGAATACCAACCTTTGATATCTCTACTATACAATCATCTTTTATCTAATTGGGCTAAATTCCTTAACTCACAATGTTCTATGCATACCCGTGGTATATCTGACAGATTCTTGACACTTAGGCATTCCTAACTGTTCTCTACTTGAGAAAAGTGATATACTTGTCATGATAAGTGCAATACATCTTCTAAAGTGAAAAATCATAACAGAAATTATTATGAATGGTATTGATTTAAATACTTTAATTAGATATAATAATTCTTGTGTTAAAAAATTATGTCCTGGTAGCTCAGCTGGATAGAGCAATGGCCTTCTAAGCCATCGGTCGGGGGTTCGAATCCCTCCCAGGACGTCTCTTAAAGCCTGTAACCCTTGTGGTTATGGGCTTTTTCTTATTTATCAGCAATTTTTTTAAGTAATTCTATGATTTCATCATTTTGTTTGATTATCTTGTCTCTTTGCGCGATGTGTATAAAATTTTGCTTTTGTTGAGACATGTAGTAGTTAAATTGTGCTTGTTTCTCTATATTGAAAGTGAATTGTCCCATTACATGATAGAAGTTATCGAAATTAGCGAAAATTTGTTGGAACTTAAATGCTTCTATTGTTGTTTCGGTTGGATTAGGTATACCTTGTGTTCTAAAGAAATCAATCAATTTATCATGTTGTATTTGTTCTGGTGTCTTTTCCTCACCTAAAATTCCTCTTTCTTGAAAGATATGTTCCAAGTCTTGATAAAACTTTTCTTTATTAAATTTAAAAATTTCCTTGTAAAGCTTTATAAAGTGGCGCTTATCTTCAATACTCAATTCTTTCCATTGTTTTTTCTGTTTTTTATCAAGTTCTGCAAGAATGCTTCCTTCAATGAAGCTTTCTCGAAATCCTAATTGTTTCATCTTAATACCTCCTAATTGATATGAGTATATTTTAAAAAAAGATGCACCAACTAAGGTACATCTTTTTAATAGATCGAATTTATCTCACTGGTATTTTTTTATAGTACTTATCATCAGAGAATTTTGTGTTTGTTCTGATACGTTGGTTGATGACTTCTTCTTGTTCGTATTCACTTAAAGTACTCATATAAGGTTTTGGTGGTTGTTCACCAAACTTCTCAATGTATGACTGATACGCGCGTTTTAAACGTGGATTCATTGAATTCAACTCCCTTTAAACATTAATACATCTCTTATAATGTATTTACCCTTAATCCATTGATTATAGTCTAAGGGTAATTTAAATACATGCGAACTTAATTATACGCCAGCTAATAACGATAGGCAAATGAGCTATTGGGGTGAGAGCTTCACTATAGGGCGTCCTTTAATATAAATAATGTCTCCTTTATCGAGTGAAACAGACTTGGTGAAGTTCTTTTTTAAGATGTCATTATATTTAGGACCATCTTTTTTATTGCTTGTCACGATAAAGTTCCCGCTGTTATCTGATTTGATTTTATACTTACCGGGTTTAACATCGGTACCGACGATATAAGTACCGGGTGTGAGACTTGTGCGCATCTTATGTTTTTCTGGTGCGATGATATATTCAGTGTGATTTGCTTTTTCTTTTTCATTCAATACGAGCGTGTGACCTTCGACAAGATACGTTGTAAATGAAGAGGGGCCAGAAGTTTTTGAAAGGAATTGACTCTCTGCTTCCTTATCAAAAGGGTTTTTCATTGTGATAATTCCAGACGACGATTTGCCGGTAGGAGTAATACGGTAATATCCAGGTTCAATATCTTGGCCTACTTTTAATGCTTCAGCTTTTGATTTGATCGTTTTGCCTGAAGCGGTTGTAGGTTTAAAATCGACCGGGAAATAGTCATGTTCATATTCGTATCCTTTAGATTTTATCTCATCACGAGAATAGTGGTGTTCTGTATCTTGATTTTGACTTGTGTCTTGTTTTGGTTGAGGTGCAGGTTTTGGTTTATCTCTTTTGTCTAAGAAGGACAGTTTATCTTTGAAAGAAAACTTTGTATTGATGTTTTTGTAGAGTGATTGATCCGTGAAAATACCCACAAAACAAATGAGACCTAACAATAAAGAACTCAATGTAATAGTCAATTTGAATTTGTATCGAGCTTGTTTACCTAAGGCGTTTAAAGTAAAGAATAAAAAAATAATAAAGATAAGTGTGAATAGCAGCCATAAAGTTAAAAAGGTAGTCGCGGTGAAGGTCATATTTTTATCCTCCCATACCCAAATAGGTGATTGATATTTGTTTATATTCTTTAGTATATCTAACAAAATATAGTTTCACAATTAAATGTTGGATGGGTTAATCGCTTAAATATTGTAATAGACGTATAGTGCTATTGCAAGATATTATAAATTCAACTACCATGAGGACTGATGGGGGTGAAACAATGAAGTATGAAACGATACTGTTAGATTTTGATGATACGATTGTGGACTTTCATGATGCAGAAGACCAAGCATTCTTTCATTTAGCCAAAGAATATCAACTTGATCCGACATATCAAAATTTAGCGTTATTTAAAGAAGTGAATCAAGCGCATTGGGAAGCGTTTCAAGAGAATAAGTTAACAAAAGAAGAAGTACTGACTGAGCGTTTTATTAATTATTTTGATCGTTTTGGGATGCAGGTAAATGGACATGAAGCGGATGTGATGTTCCGCGATGGTCTTGCGACAGCACCGGTAAAGTATTTTCCTGATACTTTAGATGCCATTCAATATATGGCAGATCATGCGAAGCTTTATATCGTGACGAATGGTGTTGAAGATACGCAATTACGCAGACTGACCCAAACACCGCTTGAATCGATGATTAATGATATTTTTATTTCAGAAGTGACAGGTTTCCAAAAACCGATGCCGGAATTCTTTGATTATGTATTTGACCGTATAGATGCGGATCGTGAGCGTACATTGATTATCGGTGATTCGCTAACATCTGATATCCAAGGTGGTATTAATGCAGGTGTTGCGACATGCTGGTTTAACTATAGAGGTAAAGAAAATACAACGCAGATTCAGCCAGACTATGAAATTAAAAACTTAAATGAAATCAAATCGATTTTATAATAGAAATACGGCCTTGCATCACCACATGCAAGACCGTATTTTTATGTTTTAATAGTGATTTTTATTAAATGCCAAGGTTGTTTGTGTATCTTAGTGGCCTGGTTCCCAAATCAATACATCATAACCTTCTGGGTTCTTTGCTTCGACATCTTTGAAACCATGTCTGATAAAGAAATCTTTAGATTGGTTTCTTGCGATAGCTTTAATTGGTAAGTGTTTTTCTTTCGCAAAGTTTACTAATTCTGTGCCCAGTCCTCTTGATTGATAATTAGGTAATACTTCAAGTTTCCATAATACTAAGTAATGATCGTAGTCAGGGAAGTATTGTTCTTCAACTTCGCCATTTTCATATAACGCCATTCTCGCTGCAATTTTCTCCCCGACAAAAATGCCGTAAAATGGTGATTCTGAACTTGCGTCAATCATTTCACCCGCAAATTCATCAATAAAGGCGAGGTTAGGATTACTTGTTTCTCTAAAGTTCTCAAACAATTCATCCGTCTTATAGTTAATATCTAAGTGTTTTATGTTGCCCATTTTATTTCTCCCCCTTTTGTTTTCTTAAGTATATTATATATTAAATAGCGCTTACACGCATTGAATACGATAAGCCGTTAAATTGTGTTATATAGAAATAGACATTATACTATGATTGAGAAAACACAGTAGTTAAGGAGAAAAGTGTATGGATTGTTTAACCGCAAATATCAATGAGAATGATCAGTTTCTGACAAAGTTAAAATCAAGCGATTCAGTGCTTAATTCATTTTACCAATATGATGCGATGTCTCCTGAAAGCTTTAAAGAAGATTTAAACAAGCCAAGCAACGGCAGGGAGAAAGCATTAGCTTCTATTATTGGTGAATATATGTCAGATTTAGATTTATCTGATCAACAAAGAGAGAGTATTGATAAATTAAGTCGAGGAGCTAAAGTAGTCATCGGTGGACAACAAGCAGGGTTGTTCGGGGGACCGCTGTATACTTTTCATAAAATATTATCGATTGTTAATTTAAGTCTTCAAGTAGAAGATGAATATCAAAAAGAAGTAGTGCCGGTCTTTTGGATAGCCGGAGAGGACCACGACTTTGATGAAGTGAATCACACGTATGTCTTTAATCCAAACAAAGCGATGTTGCAGAAGGTAAAGTATCATACTATGACACCGCCTGAAAGTAACGTTTCACGCTATACGCCTGATAAGGAAGCACTAATTGAAGCATTAGATCAATTTATGGGGCAGCTTCAAGAAACAGAACATACGAAAGTACTGCATGAGACAATGTTGTCTCTAATTCAAAAATATGAAACGTGGACGGATATTTTCAAAGCGTTATTACACACAGTCTTCAAAGATTACGGTGTACTATTCATTGATGCGCAAGATCCGAAATTGCGTCAGCTTGAACAACCGATATTAAAAGAAATGTTGAAACAACATGAAGCGGTAGATAATGCCTTTAGACAACAACAAGCACGTACAGTAGAAGCAGGGTTCAGTCAGATGATTCAAACTGACACGAATGTGCATCTATTCTTACATGAAGAAGACATGCGTCAATTATTGACTTTTGAAGATGGTAAGTTCTATACAAGTAAGTCTCAAACTGGGTATACAGAAGCGGAATTGCTTGAAATCTTAGAACAAGAACCTGAACGTTTTTCAAACAACGTGGTGACACGACCGATTATGGAAGAGTGGTTGTTCAATACGCTCAGCTTTATCGGCGGTCCAAGTGAAATTAAATACTGGGCAGAATTAAAAGGTGCATTTGATGTCTTAGATGTAGACATGCCGATTGTCTTGCCACGTATGAAAATAACTTATTTAACACCACGCGTTGAAAAACTATTGAATCGCTATGAAATTAATACTGAAGATGTGATTACCAATGGTATTGATGATGAGAAAGATAAGTTTATCAGAGCGCATGCATCTGATAATTTCCTAGAACAATTAGACGCACTTCAAGAGAATCAGCAAGAAGTCTATAAGCAGTTATTAGCTGAAGTAAAAGATAATGAAGATAATAAGAATTTAGTGATTAAAAATAATCAAATTCATCATACGCAGTATGATTATCTTAGAAAACGTTATTTCCATAATATCGAGAGGGAAAATGCGATCAGCATGAAACATTTTAGAGAAATTAACGATGCCCTCCACCCAATGGGAGGTCTTCAAGAAAGAATCTGGAATGCGTTACAAATTATGAATGATTTTGGGATGGATGTGTTCAGTCCCTCCACCTATCCACCACTTCGTTACACTTTAAATCAAATTATTATCAAACCTTAGGGAATCAAGGGTTTAGCCCGTGCTCGCAGTCTTGAGCACGGGCTATTTTTATGCTAAAAATGAATTTTTTTCGATATGTTCACATAAATAGTGGAGGATAGTGGTGAGTTGTGGTAAATTATAAATAAGGTGAGGTGATATAAATGTTCATGGGTGAGTACGAACACCAATTAGACGCAAAAGGACGCATGATTGTACCATCTAAATTCAGATACGAATTGAATGAACGTTTTATTATTACCAGAGGCCTTGATAAATGTTTGTTCGGTTACACTATGGAAGAATGGCAGAATATTGAGGAGAAAATGAAGTCATTACCGATGACAAAACGAGACGCACGTAAGTTTATGCGTATGTTCTTCTCAGGTGCTGTTGAAGTGGAACTTGATAAACAAGGGCGTATTAATATCCCTAAAAATTTAAGGGAGTACGCTAATTTAACTAAAGAATGTACAGTGATCGGTGTTTCTAGCCGCATCGAAATTTGGGACAGATCTACATGGAACGCTTTCTATGAAGAATCTGAAGACAGTTTCGAAGATATCGCTGAAGATTTGATAGACTTTGATTTTTAAATGGAGGAATGAAAGTGTTTCATCACGTAAGTGTCATGTTAAAAGAAACCATTGACGAATTAAATATAAAAGAAGATGGTGTGTATGTAGACTGTACACTTGGTGGAGCAGGCCATGCCCTTTATTTATTAAATCAACTCAATGACAAAGGACATTTGATTGCGATAGACCAAGATATGACAGCAATTGAAAATGCGAAAGAGGTCTTAAAGGACCACTTAGATCGTGTCACTTTTGTGCACAGTAATTTCAGAGAAATCAATCAAATCCTTGATGATTTGAACATTGACAAAGTAGACGGCATTTATTATGACTTAGGCGTTTCAAGCCCACAGTTAGACGTGCCGGAGCGAGGATTCAGTTATCACCAAGATGCTAGATTAGATATGCGTATGGACCAGACACAACCTTTATCAGCTTATGAAGTTGTGAATGACTGGCCTTATGAAAGTTTAGTCAGAATCTTCTATCGTTATGGTGAAGAGAAATTCTCTAAACAGATTGCCAGAAGAATTGAAAAAACAAGAGAACATGAACCCATTGAAACAACTTTACAGCTGGTTGACGTTATTAAAGAAGGTATTCCTGCTAAAGCAAGACGTAAAGGCGGGCATCCTGCGAAGCGTGTCTTCCAAGCTATCAGAATTGCTGTAAATGATGAATTGAAAGCTTTCGAGGACTCATTAGAGCAAGCAATTGAAAGAGTCAAAGTACACGGACGCATTTCAGTGATTACTTTCCATTCGTTGGAAGACCGTTTATGCAAACAAATCTTCCAAGAATATGAAAAAGGCCCTGAAGTTCCCCGTGGTTTACCTATTATTCCAGAGGAATATACACCGAAACTAAAACGTGTTAACCGCAAACCGATTACAGCAACCGATGATGATTTAGCAGAAAATAACCGCGCTCGCAGTGCGAAATTGCGTGTAGCAGAGATTTTAAAATGATAGGAGAGTGACAAACTGCTATGGCTGTAGAAAGAATCTATGAACCTTATACCGAACAATATGAACCCGCCAGACAAAACCCAGAAGTCAATCCATCGCCGACTAAGAAAGTTAAGCGCAAGGTTGTCGTACAACTCACTAAATTTGAGAAGGTATTATACATATCTTTAGTCGCAGTGATTGCAATGATCAGTATTTATATACTTTCATTAAAAATGGATGCTTATGATACTAAGGGTAAAATTGCTGATTTAGATTATAAAATCGAACAACAATCAAGTCAGAACAGCGCATTAAAATCAGAAATCAAAAAGAACTCTTCTTATGAACGCATTTACGATAAAGCTCAAAAACAAGGCATGAGCTTAAAGAACGATAATGTAAAGGTAGTGCGTAATAATGCCGAAGCGAAAAATTAAAATTAAAAAAAATAAAATAGGGGCAGTCCTCCTCGTCAGCTTGTTCGGACTGCTCTTTTTTCTATTGGTTTTAAGGTATGCCTTTGTCATGTTGACAGGGCATTCTTCAGGACAAAACTTAGTGATGAAAGCCAATGAAAAATATTTAGTTCAAACACAACAACAACCAGAACGAGGAAAGATTTATGACCGTAATGGCAAAGTCCTCGCAGAAGACGTTGAACGCTTTAAACTGACAGCGGTTGTCAGTAAGAAAGCTGATGAAGGTTCAGACAAACCACGTCATGTGGTTGATAAGAAAGAAACGGCTAAGAAGCTCGCAACTGTCATCGATATGGAACCTAAAGAAATTGAAAAAATGTTAGATAACAAAAAAGCGTTCCAAGTTGAGTTCGGCCGTAAGGGCAGCAACTTAACGTACCAACAAAAAGACAAAATCGAAAAAATGAAATTGCCTGGTGTTGCGTTATATCCTGAAACAGAACGTTTCTATCCTAATGGAAACTTTGCTTCTCACTTAATTGGAATGGCACAAAAGAATCCAGATAATGGAGAATTAAAAGGTGCCATGGGTGTTGAAAAAATCTTTGACAGCTATTTATCCGGTAAGCGTGGGATGTTATCTTATGTACATGATATTTGGGGCTATATCGCACCAAATTCTAAACAAGAAGTAGCTCCGCAACGTGGAGATGATGTGCATTTAACGATTGACTCAAACATCCAAGTCTTTGTAGAGGAAGCCTTGAATAAGTTAGATGATCGTTTCGCACCAAAAGATGCCTTTGCGGTAGTTATGGATGCACATACAGGTGAAATCTTAGCCTTCAGTCAACGTCCGACATTCAACCCTGAAACAGGAAAAGACTTCGGTAAGAAGTGGGCGAATGACCTATATCAAAATACGTATGAACCGGGTTCTACCTTCAAGACGTATGGTTTAGCCGCAGCGATTCAAGAAGGTAAGTTCAAACCAGATAAGGAATATAAATCAGGTCATCGAGATATCATGGGTTCTGAAATCTCTGACTGGAACAATACAGGTTGGGGTAAAATTCCAATGAGTCTTGGTTTCACTTATTCATCCAACACCTTGATGATGCAGCTTCAAGATATGGTTGGATCTGACAAGATGAAATCATGGTATGAGAAATTCGGTTTCGGTAAACCAACAGGCGGTATGTTCGATGGTGAAGCAGCGGGCGGTATTGCCTGGGATAATGAATTACAACAAAAAACAACAGCATTCGGACAATCTACAACAGTCACTCCTATCCAAATGCTGCAAGCACAAACTGCATTCTTTAATAAAGGGAATATGGTTAAACCTTGGTTCGTAAGTAGTATAGACAATCCGGTTAAAAACGATACACTATATAAAGGTGAGAAAGAATTTGCAGGCAAACCAATTACGGAAGATACCGCGAACAAAGTGAAAAAAGAATTGGACTTAGTTGTTAACAGCAAGAAAAGTCACGCGCAAAACTTCAGAGTCAAAGGGTATCGTATCGGTGGTAAAACAGGTACTGCCCAAGTAGCTGACCCTGAAAACGGCGGTTACGTTAAAGGTCCTTATCCATACTTCTCAAGCTTTATCGGACATGCGCCAAGCAAAAATCCTGAAATTATTGTTTATGCTGGGATGAGCTTAGCTCAGAAAAATAAACAAGAAGCTTATGAAATGAATGTCAGCTCGGCATTTAATCCAATTATGGAAAACACATTGAAGTATTTAAATGTCGGTAAAGATAATGAAAAAGCAACTAAAGATTCATTCGGCAAAGTGCCAAATGTTTCAGGCGAGACTGTGGATCAAGCTGAAGAAGCTGTGAAAAACAAAGACTTGAAACCAGTAGTCATCGGTGAAGGCGATACGGTTGCACAGCAATTACCGCAAGCTGATGAAAAGACATTACTGCACAGTAAAGTCTTTATGAAAACAGATGGTGACATGACAATGCCTGATATGAAAGATTGGAGTAAAGATGATGTCTTAGCTTTCGAATCATTAACAGGAATTCGTGTTAAAATGAAAGGTAATGGCTTTGTTTCTGAACAATCTATCAGTCCGAATACGTCGTTGAAAGATAAAAAAGAAGTAGAAGTGAAATTGTCCGCACCACAAGCAGATTAGCATCAAGAGGTGATGGATACGTTTGGTATCCATCCCTCATCTTACATATAAAATTAAATTAAGATACACAAGGAGAACAATATGGTTTATGTTTTAGCAATTGTCGCATTTTTAGTTACAGCAGTATTAGTACCCATACTGATTCCAACATTAAAAAGGATGAAGTTTGGACAGAGTATCCGTGAAGAAGGCCCGAAAAGCCACATGAAGAAAACAGGTACACCGACGATGGGTGGATTAACGTTCTTAATCAGTATTATCGTCGCAACATTAATTGCGATTATCTTCTCAGATAATCCGAATCCGTTTATTCTATTGTTATTTGTGACAGTCGGTTTTGGTTTAATCGGCTTTATCGATGACTACATCATTGTCGTGAAGAAGAATAACCAAGGATTAACAAGTAAGCAAAAATTCTTAGCACAAATTGCGATTGCGGTTATCTTCTTTATCTTGAGTGATACATTTAACATGATTCATTTTGCGACAGGCATTCACATTCCGTTTACAACAGTACAAATTCCGCTTTCTGTCGTTTATGTTGTCTTCATTGTCTTCTGGCAAGTCGGCTTCTCTAACGCGGTTAACTTAACAGATGGTTTAGATGGTTTAGCGACAGGTTTATCTATCATTGCATTTTCTATGTATGCGATTATGAGCTTTATGCTTGGTAATCATGCAGTAGGTACATTCTGTATTATTATGGTCTTCGCATTGCTTGGTTTCTTATTCTATAACGTCAACCCAGCAAAAGTATTCATGGGAGACACAGGCAGCTTAGCTTTAGGTGGTATCATCGCAACTGTATCAATTATGTTAAACGCGGAAATTTCATTATTGTTCATCGGATTTGTATTTGTTGCTGAAACATTATCAGTTATTTTACAAGTCGCTTCATTCAAATTGACAGGCAAACGTATATTCAAGATGAGTCCGTTACATCATCACTTTGAATTATGCGGCTGGAATGAATGGAAAGTTGTGACAGTATTTTGGATTACAGGACTCATCACAGGCTTGATAGGTTTATGGATTGGAGTGCATTAATCAATGCTTAAATATAAAGGATTAGAAGGAAAACATGTATTAGTAGTTGGATTAGCGAAAAGCGGATATGAAGCGGCTAAATTACTACACCATCTTGGTGCAGAAGTTACTGTCAATGATGGCGGGGACCTTTCCAAAGATCCGCATGCGAAAGATTTAAAAGAAATGGGTTTAACTGTCATCGGGGGACATCATCCATTATCTTTATTGGATGACAATCCAATCATTGTTAAAAATCCAGGTATTCCCTATACTGTGCCATTGATTGAAGAAGCAGAACAACGTGGTTTGAAAATATTAACGGAAGTCGAATTGAGTTATTTGATTTCAGAAGCACCGATTATTGCGGTAACTGGGACAAATGGTAAAACAACAACGACTTCGTTAATTGGCGACATGTTCGACAACAGCAGACAAAAAGGTCTGCTTTCAGGCAATATCGGTTTTGTAGCATCTAAAGTTGCACAAGAAGCAAAATCTGAAGATTACTTAATTACTGAGTTGTCATCTTTCCAATTGCTTGATATCGATACGTATCGTCCACATATTGCGATTATTACGAATATCTATTCAGCGCACTTAGATTATCACGGTACTTTAGAAAACTATCGTGATGCGAAACGACGTATTTATAAAAATCAAACTGAAGATGACTTCTTGATTTGTAATTACAGTCAACGTCATTTGATTGAAACAGAAGGCTTAAAAGCCAAAACATATTATTTCTCTACAAATCAAGAAGTTAACGGCATTTATATGAAAGACGGATATATCGTCTTGAATGGTTTACGTATTATTCATAAAGATGATATTGTGCTTCCTGGTGAACATAACTTAGAAAACATTTTAGCTGCTGTACTTGCAGCAGTGTTAGCAGGTGTTTCCATTGATGCGGTCATTCATACACTAACAACATTCTCAGGTATCAAACACCGTCTGCAATATATTGGTTCGAACAAAACGAACAAATATTATAATGACTCGAAAGCAACGAATACTTTAGCAACGCAATTTGCGTTGAATTCATTCGAACAACCGATCATTTGGTTGTGCGGCGGGTTAGATCGCGGAAATGGATTTGATGAATTGATTCCATACATGAAGAATGTGCGTGCGATGTTGACCTTTGGTGAAACACAAGATAAGTTGACGAAGCTTGGTGAAAGCCAAGGCAAGTATGTGGTACGTGCAACAGATGTTAAAGACGCAGTGGAGAAAGTTCAAGATATTATTGAGCCAAATGATGTGGTCTTATTATCACCAGCATGTGCAAGTTGGGATCAATACAATACTTTTGAAGAACGAGGAGATGTTTTCATCGACAGTTTTCGTTCACATCTCCCTTCGAAGTAGGAGGGTGATGATGGATGGCAGACAAAGTACGAAAAATTGATTCAGAGTACTTAAAAGAAAAACGCCGAAAACGCAGAGCAAAACAGCGGCGCGTTCAACTTATAATATTTGGAACACTCATAGCGTTAATTATTCTGATAGTATTGTATATGTTCACGCCAATTAGTAATATTGACCATGTAGAGGTTAAAGGCAACCATTATCTTTCTGATAAAGAAGCGAAACAAGCTTTGGATTTAAAGAGAGATACTAAAATCTACATGTTCGGCAAAGGGAAAGCCATCAACAAAATGAAAGAAAATCCTTTCGTTAAAGACGTCCAGATCAAGAGAAAATTGCCGAATAATTTAGAGGTGAATGTTTCTGAGTATCAATTGGTCGGATTGTTAGAAGATAAGGGCAAATATCATCCAGTGCTTTCAAATGATCATATTTTAAAAGATTATAAAGGACAAGTACCGAATGATGCGCCAGTGATATCAGGTTTTAGTGAATCACGACGCGATAAAATGATTCAAGCTTTATCGGAAATACCGACAGAAATCAGACAATCAATTTCTGAAGTAGAATATGCGGATGATAAAGACAACCGCAATAAAATCAGATTGTATATGAAAGATGGCATTCAAGTCATCGGCAATATACGCACGATTGCCGATAAATTAAAATATTATCCTGAAATGGTCAGCGCACTAGAACGTGATGACTCTGGTGAACTGAAAAAATCAGGTTATATTGATTTATATGTCGGTGCTTCATTTATTCCATACAAATCTTCTTCATCAACATCATCAGACAGCAGTGTGAAATTGAAAGAAGGTACAGCAATGGAAGATAAAGCGAAAGATGAATTGCAGAATACTTTGAACAAAATTAATGACCAAATGAAAGACGATAAGACAACAAAAGATAATTCTCAGAAAGAAAGTAGTACAAATAATTAAAAAAGTCTTGAATATCATGTGTTTATAGTTCACAACCATAGAAACGTATTGTAAACTAACTATAGTGTATTTTTTAAAGAAATTGTCAGGAGGTGCCTATCTATGGAGGAACATTACTATGTAAGTGTAGATATTGGTTCATCTAGTGTAAAAACAATAGTAGGCGAAAAATTTCATAATGGAATTAATGTGATAGGTACAGGACAAACCTATACAAGCGGAATTAAGAATGGCTTAATCGATGATTTCGATTTAGCTAAACAAGCTGTTAAAGATACAATTAAGAAAGCTTCAATCGCGTCAGGCGTTGATATTAAAGAAGTATTCTTGAAATTGCCGATTGTCGCTACTGAAGTTTATGATGAAACCAATGAAATCGAATTTTATGAAGATACTGAAATAAACGGAAGACACATTGAAACTGTGTTAGAAGGCATCAGAGATAAAAACGACGTTGAAGAAACTGAAGTGGTGGATACATTCCCAATTCGTTTCATCGTAGATGGCGACAACGAAGTTTCTGATCCTAAAGAATTGATTGCAAGACATTCGTTAAAAGTTGAATCAGGTGTTATTGCGATTCAAAAATCAATTCTTGTCAACTTGATTAAATGTGTAGAAGCTTGCGGTGTGGATGTATTAGATGTTTATTCTGATGCATACAACTATGGCTCAATCTTGACGCCGACTGAGAAAGAGTTAGGCGCATGTGTGATTGACATTGGCCAAGATTTAACGCAAGTAGCATTCTTCGAACGCGGCGAGTTAGTTGACGCTGATTCATTCGAAATGGGCGGACGTGATATCACTGATGATGTTGCGCAAGGCCTTAACACATCTTATGCGACAGCAGAAAAAGTGAAACATCAATATGGTCATGCATTCTATAACTCAGCATCAGATCAAGATGTTTTCTCTGTTGAACAAATCGATAATGATGAAGATGCACAATTCACGCAAAAAGATTTAGCAGATATTATCGAAGCCCGTGTAGAAGAAATCTTCTTCAATGTCTTTGATTTACTGCAAGAATTAGGATTGACGAAAGTCAACGGCGGATTTGTGGTAACAGGCGGTTCAGCAAACTTGTTAGGTGTTCGTGAATTATTGCAAGATATGGTTAATGAGAAGGTAAGCATACATACACCTTCACAAATGGGAATCAGAAAACCTGAATTCTCATCTGCAATTTCAACGATTTCTAGCAGTATCACTTTTGATGAATTATTAGATTATGTTACAATTAGTAATCATGATAATGAAGAATTTGAAGAGGAAGTAATCGAGTCAGAACCTAAGCCGCATACTGAAAAAGCAAGCGGTTTCGACTGGTTCAAGAAAAAACAAGCTAAACCGACTCATGAAACACCTGCTTCAGGTGAATCAATTGAAACAGACGAAGTTTCTGAAACACCAGAAACACACAATACTAAGCAAGAAACTGATTATAACTCAGACCAATCTCATGAGAAACAAGAAGAAAGTAAATTTAAAAAATTATTGAAATCTCTATTTGATTGATTGCCCATTAAAACTAGGAGGAAATTTAAATGTTAGAATTTGAACAAGGATTTAATCATTTAGCGACGTTAAAAGTCATTGGTGTCGGTGGCGGAGGTAACAACGCTGTTAACCGAATGATTGACCATGGAATGAACAATGTTGAATTTATTTCAATCAACACTGACGGTCAAGCATTAAACTTATCTAAAGCTGAGTCCAGAATCCAAATCGGTGAAAAATTAACACGTGGTTTAGGTGCTGGCGCGAACCCAGAAATTGGTAAAAAAGCTGCAGAAGAATCTCGCGAGCAAATCGAAGACGCTATCCAAGGCGCTGATATGGTATTCGTAACTGCTGGTATGGGTGGCGGTACTGGTACAGGTGCTGCACCAGTTGTTGCTAAGATCGCGAAAGAAATGGGTGCATTAACAGTTGGTGTTGTAACTCGCCCATTCAGTTTCGAAGGACGTAAACGTCAAACTCAAGCTGCTGCAGGGGTAGAATCAATGAAAGCAGCTGTTGATACATTAATCGTAATTCCAAACGACCGCTTATTAGACATCGTTGACAAATCTACGCCAATGATGGAAGCGTTCAAAGAAGCGGATAACGTATTACGCCAAGGTGTACAAGGTATCTCAGACTTAATCGCAGTATCTGGTGAAGTAAACCTTGACTTTGCAGACGTTAAGACAATCATGTCTAACCAAGGTTCTGCATTAATGGGTATCGGTGTTTCTTCTGGTGAAAACCGTGCAGTTGAAGCAGCTAAAAAAGCTATTTCTTCTCCATTACTTGAAACATCAATCGTTGGTGCACAAGGTGTCCTAATGAACATTACAGGCGGAGAATCATTATCTTTATTCGAAGCGCAAGAAGCGGCTGACATCGTACAAGATGCAGCAGATGAAGATGTAAACATGATCTTCGGTACTGTTATCAACCCTGAATTACAAGATGAAATCGTAGTTACTGTAATTGCGACTGGTTTCGAAGACAAACCAGCAACTCATGCACGTAAACAATCTAATACAGGTTTCGGATCTAGCGCAACAAGCACAAGTGCTTCAAGCGACGAAGGTATCGGTCATGCGCCAAGATCTCATAGTTCTGAATCATCAAGCGAATCAAGAACACACACTACTAAAGAAGATGATATTCCAAGCTTCATCAGAAACAGAGAAGAAAGACGTTCAAGAAGAACTAGACGTTAATCTCTTTCTATAAAGTTTGCATTGAGCAATCAACCATAGTATCACGCAAGATTAGATGCAACAGGTCATCGAGTGGTCTAGTGAGAACAATAATCTAAAGTGTCATCAGATCGATTGATCTGATGACACTTTTTATATATTTGAATATAAGCGCAATTAGCTTTACTATTAAATTAACAACCTAGTTTAAAAGGCATCAATCTATAAATAGGAGAGATTATTATGCCAGAGAATTTTAGCAAACAACCACATTATTTAGAACATACGGGTGCGAAATCAGAAGGGATTACTTTAGGATTCACTACCAGAGAAGGCGGACAGAGTCCGTATCCAGAAAACGCGTTTAATATGGCATTATATATCGATGATGCTGCTGAAAATGTACATGCCCATCAACGTATCATTGCTGATGCCATCGGTTATGATAGAAAACAATGGATCTTCCCGATTCAAACACATGGCACAAATGTTGTTGAAGTGACAACAGACGACGCAAATACAAACATCGATACATTAACAGATGCTTTGCATGGAGTAGATGGTATGTACTCATATGATTCAGATGTATTATTAACGATGTGCTATGCCGATTGTGTACCTGTTTATTTCTATAGTCCAAAACATCATTTTATTGCATTAGCACATGCAGGTTGGAAAGGTACAGTTGGCCGTATTTCAGAAGAAATTTTAGAACATATCATTTTTGATTTGAAAGATCTGCAAGTTGTGATAGGTCCTGCGACTTCAAATAGTTATGAAATTAATGATGACATTAAAGCGCAATTTGAAGCCTTACCTGTTGATGCATCAACATTTATTGACACACGTGGCGAAGATCGTCATGGCATCGATTTAAAAGAAGCGAATCGTCAATTACTTATCCGAGCAGGTGTACCGAGTGAAAATATTGACGTAACAGATTATGCGACTTCTGAGAATTTGGACTTATTCTTTTCATATAGGGTAGAAAAAAGTAAGACTGGCCGTATGTTGGCATTTATCGGACAGTAAGAAGTAAGGAGTAATTGGAATGAATGTGAAACAAAATCTAGAACAAATCAACGAACATATTACGAAAAGTCTTGAGAAAGTCCATCGTGACACCAGACCGAACGTGATTGCTGTAACAAAATATGTTACAATAGAGCGAGCTAAAGAAGCATATGATGCTGGCATCAGACATTTTGGGGAAAATCGTTTGGAAGGTTTCCAAGCTAAGCGTGAAGCATTGCCAGATGACGTGGTAATGCACTTTATCGGTACATTGCAATCACGTAAAGTCAAAGAAGTCATCGATGACATTGATTACTTACATGCATTAGACCGTAAAAGTTTAGCGAAAGAAATCAATAAACGCGCATCACATGTCGTTAAATGTTTTGTTCAAGTGAATGTTTCTGAAGAAGAAAGTAAACATGGTCTTGCTTTAGAAGAAGTAGATGCATTTATCGAATTACTTGAACAATATGAGAACATTCAAGTCGTGGGTCTGATGACAATGGCACCTTATACAGAAGATGAAGCAGAAATTAGACAGATTTTTGAAACATTAAGACATAAACGTGATGAAATTCAAGCAAAACAATTAGATTATGCGCCATGCACTGAATTATCTATGGGCATGAGTAATGATTATGAAATTGCTGCAGAAGAAGGCGCAACCTTCGTACGAATCGGTACTAAACTAGTAGGGAAAGAGGAGTGAGCCAATTGGCTTTAAAAGACCTATTTAACAATTTTTTTGTCATAGAAGAAGAAGAGGAAGTTGCTGATCGTCAGCAACCTACAAAAAATACTGCACAAGCTGAACCAGAACCTCAAACACAAGCTACTACAACAGCGCAGCAAACGCAATCAACAAACAATAATAATTATTATAATGAAAGACAGCGTGCAATTAAGACTGTCCCTAAACGTCAAACACAAAGCAATCGATTGCAGACGTCTTCCAATGAAAGGAAGTATCAAATGGCTAATCACACAAACAATGACCCTTCAAGAAATGTAGTCAATATGAACGCTGGGAACTTGCACGAAAGTTCAAAAATGTGTTTATTCGAGCCACGTGTCTTCTCAGATACGCAAGATATTGCGGATGAGTTGAAGAATAGACGTGCGACACTCGTCAATTTACAACGTATTGACAATGTTTCTGCGAAACGTATTATTGATTTCTTAAGCGGAACAGTATACGCAATCGGCGGAGACATCCAACGTGTCGGTAATGATATTTTCTTATGTACACCAGATAACGTAGAAGTAGCTGGCAGTATTACAGAAGATATTGATACGTCTGAATTTGATTATGAATGAGGTAACCAGCTATGAGTTTAGTTAATGTTTTAGCGCTCTTATTTAATGCGATAGAGATATTGTTGACAGTGTATTACTGGGGTATGATTTTATACTTCTTTATGTCATGGATACCGAATGCGCAAGGTTCTGCATTTGGACGTTTCCTACGTAAGATTTACGAACCGTTTTTAGCACCATTTCGTAAAATTATCCCGCCAATCGGTATGATTGATATCTCAAGTTTAGCCGCTATCTTTGTGTTGATATTCTTCCAAAGAGGCTTACATGCGATATTCGTATTGATTCTGCAACAATTAGTTTAATAAATCATGAAAGGTATGCCGAATTTCATTGGAATCAGGCTGCCTTTTTCTTTTGTCAGGGGTGAATTCACATAGATATATATCAACACTTTAGAAGAGAAGAACAACCTATCATCACTATGTTGATGGATAAAGTACAACAAGCAGAACGCAATTATGCGCCGGTGTTAACACACTTTCTAGATCCAAGAGCACAATATATTTTAGAGGTCATCGTCAATAGTTTCGATGATTTGCAGGTTTCATTTAATGGCGGCAGTCCATCTAGTGAACGTAAGCGTGCAGTGATTGCGCCAGATTACTTTGAACCGACTGAAGAAGATTTTGAGCTGGTGCTGTTTGATTTAGAGTATCCTGAAAAGTTTGCGTCAATTGATCATCGTAACGTGCTTGGAACGTTGATGTCACTCAGTATTGAACGCGATCAACTCGGTGATATTATTGTAGGCGATAAAATTCAGTTTATTTTGACAAAGAATATTAAATCGTATATAATGTTGGAATTAAAGCGAATCAAGGGTGTACCGGTCAAACTGCATGAAGTACCACTAGAAGATATGATACAATCAAAAGAGGATTGGACGCTCCATCAAGCAACGGTCAGCGCAATGCGCTTAGATGTTGTGTTGAAGGAAATGATTCGTAAATCACGTTCAATTGCGAAACAATATATTGAAAAGAAACGTATCAAAGTGAATCATACAATTATTGAACGTCCAGATTTCCAACTAGAACCTGGAGATTTGCTGTCGATACAAGGACATGGCCGTGCGAGAGTGACTGAAATCGGTCATAAAACAAAGAAAGACAAACTGCGCATAGTATATGAAACTTTATTCAAATAGTGTATGATTAAGGAGGACAATATAAGATGTCTTTTACACCGAATGAAATTAAAAACAAAGAATTTTCTAGAATTAAGAATGGCCTTGAACCCACTGAAGTCGCTGATTATTTAAGCCAACTCAGTCAAGAAATTGAACATTTAAAAGAACAGAAAAAACAACTTGAAACAGTTGTAGAAGAAAAAGAAAATAACTTAAAAGCGTACAAAGAAGTACAACAATCAGTAAGTGACGCTTTAGTTCAAGCACAATCAGCAAGCCAAGAAACAAAAATGGCTGCGACAAAAGAAGCAGAAGCGATTATTGCGAAAGCAAAAGCAGAAGCAGATCGTATTGTGAATGACGGTGTGGAAAAAGCAAGACGTTTATCTTTCCAAACAGAAGATATGAAACGTCAATCTAAGATTTTCCGTTCTCGTTTCCGCATGTTAGTGGAAGCTCAGTTAGATTTATTGAAGAATGATGATTGGGATTACTTATTAAACTATGACTTAGATGCACAACAAGTCACAGAAGAAAACTTCCAACATTTACATCAAAATGATGTGACTGAACAAGAGAAACAACAAGCGCAAGCACAACAAGCTGAAGCACAAGACGGCACACCAGCACAAAATGAAGCAGATAAAGAACAAAAATAATAATTGAATTTTGTAAAACAGACGCGTAAGAATTAAGTGAACATATCAACATAACAGCGAGTTAGGGATGGTGCGAGCCTAATATATGTTTAATTCTTATATCACTGTTTTATCCAATCATATAGGTAAGAATGAAGAGAACTCTAAGTTGAGTTAATCAGGGTGGTACCGCGGTTAATCGTCCCTGTTAATTGAACTTAGAGTTCTTTTTTATATTTTAAGGAGTGAAAATTAATGAACTACAAAGAAACGCTATTGATGCCGAAAACAGACTTCCCAATGCGAGGGGGATTACCAAAGAAAGAACCAGAAATCCAAAAACAATGGGACGAACAAGATTTATACCATAAAATCTTAGAAAAAAATAAGGGAAATGAAACTTATATTTTACATGATGGCCCACCGTATGCGAACGGTAACTTACACATGGGACATGCCTTAAATAAAATTTTAAAAGACTTTATCGTACGTTATAAATCAATGCAAGGTTACTATTCACCTTATGTTCCTGGTTGGGATACGCATGGTTTACCAATTGAACAAGTGTTAACGAAAAAAGGTGTTAAGCGTAAAGAAATGCCTGTATCTGAATTCCGTGAATTATGTAAGGAATTCGCTTTAGAACAAATCGATATTCAAAAGAAAGACTTCAAACGTTTAGGTGTGAATGGTGACTTCAACGATCCATACATCACATTAAAACCTGAATATGAAGCAGCACAAATCCGTTTATTCGGTGAAATGGCTGACCGTGGTTTAATCTATAAAGGTAAAAAACCAGTTTACTGGTCACCATCAAGTGAATCATCATTAGCTGAAGCGGAAATCGAATATTATGATAAACGTTCACCATCTATCTATGTGGCATTTGACGTTAAAGACGGCAAAGGTGTTGTAGATGAAGATGCGAAATTCATTATCTGGACAACTACACCTTGGACATTACCTTCAAACGTTGCGATCACAGTTCACCCAGAATTGAAATATGGTCAATATAAAGTGAATGGTGAAAAATATGTTGTAGGTACTGACTTAGTAGAAGAAGTTGCTGAAGCATTAGATTGGGATAAAGACGCAATCGAACTTGAAAAAACATTCACAGGTAAAGAATTAGAATATGTTGAAACACAACATCCATTTGTTGATCGTGTATCATTAGTTATCAACGGCTTACACGTTACAACTGACGCTGGTACTGGTGCGGTCCATACAGCACCTGGACACGGGGAAGATGACTATATTGTCGGACAAAAATATGGTTTACCTGTTATCAGCCCATTAGATGATAAAGGGGTCTTCACTGAAGAAGGCGGCCAATTCGAAGGTATGTTCTATGACAAAGCAAATAAAGCTGTCACAGACTTACTTAAAGAAAATGGTTCTTTATTAAAATTACAATTCATCACACATAGTTACCCACATGACTGGCGTACGAAAAAACCGGTTATCTTCCGTGCGACACCACAATGGTTCGCTTCAATCAGTAAAGTACGTCAAGATATCTTAGACGCAATTGAAGAAACACACTTCAAAGTCGACTGGGGTAAAACACGTATCTATAACATGATCCGTGACCGTGGCGAATGGGTTATCTCACGTCAACGTGTATGGGGTGTACCACTTCCAGTCTTCTACGCTGAAAATGGCGACATCATCATGGATAAAGAAGTCATCTATCATGTAGCGAACTTATTTGAAAAATATGGTTCAAATGTATGGTTCGACCGTGAAGCGAAAGACTTATTACCTGAAGGCTTCACACATCCAGGCAGTCCAAATGGTGAATTCACAAAAGAAGAAGACATCATGGACGTATGGTTTGACTCAGGTTCATCACACCGTGGTGTATTAGAAACACGTCCGGAATTGTCATTCCCAGCTGACCTTTACTTAGAAGGTAGTGACCAATATCGTGGTTGGTTCAACTCTTCTATCACAACTTCAGTTGCGACACGTGGCCAATCACCATATAAATTCTTACTTTCACATGGTTTCGTAATGGACGGAGAAGGTAAGAAAATGAGTAAATCATTAGGTAACGTTATCGTTCCTGATCAAATCGTAAAACAAAAAGGTGCAGATATCGCACGTCTATGGGTGAGCAGTGTAGACTACTTATCTGACGTACGTATTTCTGATGAAATCTTAAAACAAACTGCGGATGTTTACCGTAAAATCCGTAACACATTACGTTTCATGTTAGGTAACGTTAATGACTTTAATCCAAGCACAGATGCGTTGGATGAAGCGGACTTATTAGAAGTCGATCGTTATTTATTAAATCGTTTACGTGAATTCACAGCGAATATTATCAAACACTATGATAACTTCGACTACTTAAACATCTATCAAGAAGTTCAAAACTTCATCAACGTTGAATTAAGTAACTTCTACTTAGATTACGGTAAAGATATCTTGTATATCGAAAAACAAGATTCACCAAAACGTCGTAGTATGCAGACAGTGCTTTACCAAATCTTAGTCGACATGACTAAATTATTAGCACCAATCTTAGCGCATACAGCTGAAGAAGTTTGGTCATATATCCCTCACGTAGAAGAAGAAAGTGTACATTTAGCAAATATGCCTAAAGTGGTTGAACCAGACACAGCATTACTTGAAAAATGGAACACATTCATGAAATTACGTGACGATGTGAACCGTGCTTTAGAAAGTGCACGTAACGACAAAGTTATCGGTAAATCATTAGAAGCGAAAGTAATCATCGGAAGCAACGAACACTTCGATGCGACTAGCTTCTTAAAAGACTTTGAAAACTTACAACAATTATTCATCGTATCTCAAGTGGAAGTAGAAGATAAAGTTGAAAATGGTACTGAATACTATCACGGCGATATCAAAGTTGTTCACGCTGACGGTGAAAAATGTGAAAGATGCTGGAACTACAGCACTGAACTTGGTTCAGCAAACGGCTTAGATCACTTATGCCCACGTTGCCAAGCAGTTGTAGAAACTTTATAAGTCACACATTGTTAAAATAAAGCTTAAAGTAAAAATGAAGCACTCTGACTAACCCTCAGAGTGCTTTTTTCAATGTATAGACTGTGAGCCAATCCTGAGTAATTGAGTCGAAAACTCGGTATAATGAGTAATACGCTTATGGAACGTCAATGAAAATAGACAGAAAGGAGCGACGGCATTGCGTCAATTAGGAGAAAAACATTACGTCAATGGTGTGACGTTAAATGTGAGAGATAAAGAAAACTTAAAACACTTTTATGAAGAGATATTAGGATTAAATGTGATTAATGAAACGTATACTTCTATTCAATATGAAGTAGGAGATTCAAAACATCGCATTACCTTACATCAAATAGATGATGGCAGAGAGCCATTAGTATCAGAAGCAGGATTATTTCATATCGGTATTCGCTTAGGTTCGCACGCGCATTTAGCGGATTTAATGGCACACTTAACGGAACATGAAATCCCGTTAAATGGTGCGGAACATAATGTCAGTACGTCATTATATTTTACAGACCCTGAAGGTAATGGCTTTGAATTTTATGCGGACCAACCGGAAGAAACCTGGGATTTTGATAAAGAGAATCGTGTGATTATGGATACAAGACATTTATATGCCTCTAAACTAATGAACTTACGTTCACGTGATGGATGGCAAGGTATTCCAGATGACAGTATGATTGGTAATTTACATTTGAAGACGGTACGTATTTCTGAAGTGAAAGATTATTACTTAGCACACTTTGGATTAGAAGAATCTTCTTTTGTGAATAAATCATCACTCTTTATGTCATCAAACGGTTATCATCATACTTTAGCTGTCAATCATTGGATGTCTAGTATGCAGCGGATGGAAAATGATGATACGTATGGTTTAACATTAGTAGATTTCCATTATCCAGAGACGACACATACTTGGCTAAAAGGACCGGACGGTATCGCATTTCGATTTAATTATCTAGGAGTTTGATAATCATTGAAAAAACTAATTTCAGCAGGTGTTATGTTGGTCGTCCTTGGTGGAGCAACATATGTGGCAGTCGACCATCAAGATGAGATTGAACATTATATAGAACAGATGAAACCTGATCCTATGGCAATTAATCCGTACGATGATGGAGAATGTACGGATTATGTGTTTGAGAAAGTCAAAGATGACGGTAATATGATTGGTAAAAGTTGGGGAGATGCGAAGTACTGGGCAGACAAAGCTGAAGAAGCGGGTTACACAGTGAATCAACAACCTAAATCTTCATCACTCTTACAATCACCAAGAGGTGAAGAAGGTCATGTCGCATACATTGAACATGTGAATGACGATGGTTCATTATATGTAACTGAAATGAATTACGTTGCCCCTCATAAAGTGACTTCACGTACGATTCAACCACAACAAGTTCAAAATTATCATTATATTCATCCAAAAGAGAAGCCAAAGACACAAGATACTAAAGAAGCTTAATTGATAATTTTAGTATCTGTTCTACTGGCAATTTGTTATAATATACAATGTTGTTATGAAGAAGTGAAAGGTCAGTATGCATCATTGTGGTGACACAATAGATTATCTGGCTGCTTCAAGGAGGAAGACATGAGAAAATCATATTTCATCGGTGCCACGTTATTTGTGACCTTAGCGGTACTGATTTTAGATCAATTTACTAAAGCATATATTGTAAAAACAATGTCAGTAGGCGACTCATATTCAGTCATTCCAGGATTTTTAAACATCACCTCTCACCGTAATACAGGCGCTGCTTGGGGAATACTCAGCGGCAAGATGGGCTTTTTCTTTTTAGTTACGATTATTGTATTAGGGTTACTTACTTATTTCTACGTTAAAGAAGCAAGAGGTCATTTCTGGATGCAGATGGCAATCAGTTTATTATTTGCTGGTGCGTTAGGTAATTTCATCGATCGTATGAAAAATGGTGAAGTGGTCGATTTTATTGATACGTATATTTTCGGTTATGATTTCCCAATCTTTAATGTTGCGGATTCTAGTTTGACCGTAGGTGTCATTTTAATTTTGATTTTGTTGTTGTTTGATTCTAAGAAAAATAAAGTGAAGTAAAGGAGTGTTGAAATGACTCAATTTGATTTTCAGATTACAGAAGATGAACACGTTGGCCAACGTATAGATAAATTCTTGCCTGAACAAAACTCTGATTGGTCACGTAGCCAAATCCAAGATTGGATTAAAGAAGGCTTAGTTGAAGTGAATCAAAAAGTTGTGAAGGCGAATTATAAAATGAAGAAGAATGATCAAGTTCAAGTGACGGAGAAGGAGACGGTTGAAGCGGATATTCAACCTGAAAATTTGGACTTAGACATTTATTATGAAGATGAAGATGTGGCAATTGTATATAAACCTAAAGGTATGGTTGTGCATCCCTCACCAGGTCATTACAGTGGAACACTTGTAAATGGCTTAATGTACCAAATCAAAGATTTAAGCGGCATTAACGGTGAAATCAGACCTGGTATTGTCCACCGTATCGATAAAGATACATCAGGTTTATTAATGGTTGCGAAAAACGATATTGCGCATAGAGGTTTAGTTGAACAACTCATGGACAAAACTGTAACGCGTAAATATACGGCATTAGTTCATGGTAATATTCCACATGACTACGGCACAATCGATGCGCCAATCGGCCGTAATAAAGTAGACCGTCAAGCTATGGATGTTGTCGATGACGGTAAAGATGCGATTACACACTTTAATGTGCTAGAACACTTCAACAATTACACATTAGTAGAATGTGAACTTGAAACAGGACGTACACACCAAATTCGTGTACATATGAAATACATCGGTTATCCATTAGTTGGAGATCCAAAATACGGACCGAAAAAAACAATGGACATTGGTGGTCAAGCCTTACATGCAGGTGTCATCGGCTTCACACATCCAGTAACTGGTGAATACATCGAAAGAAAAGCACCTCTTCCAGATTACTTTGAGGAAATCCTTGAAGATATTCGCACTAGACATGCGTAAATAAAAGTAAACTTAATATCTAATAGAAAACCCCTTGAAATGAAAGTGTTCGTTTCAAGGGATTTTTTGCATAAAAAAAGTCTTACTGACACAGTAAGACGTTAGCATTTAAGCTACATTTTCGCTTTAAGCTTGTTTTAACTTATTTATGATCTTTTAGAATGAAGTAAACTTCTAAATATAGAATAACATATTACTTTCAAAAACAAAAGAATTTTGAGATAATTTAAAAAATAGTGAACAATAGGTGATGAGATGAAAAAAACTAACCCATATATTCTTAGCTTAGATATTGGAACAGCAAGTATTGGTTATGCTTGTATGGATTTAGATTTTAATATTTTAAAATACCATGATAAAGATGCGATAGGTGTGCTTACATTTGAAGGTGCGGATACAGCAGCTGAAAGGCGTGGATTTAGAACAAGTAGAAGACGTAAAAATAGAAGAATTAAACGTCTTGGATTATTACAGGAAGTTTTAGCACCATTAGTAAAGAATCCTAATTATTACCAATTATTAAACTTGCATAAATGGAAAAATTCAAATGAGGATTTTAAACATCGCAGTTTATCTGAAGTCTTAAAAACTTTAGGGAAGAACCCTAAAACTTATCCTACGATTTATCATTTACAACAAGACATTCAGAACCATCCCGAAAAGAAATTTGAACCAGAATTAATTTTTTTAGCGCTTTACCACTTAGTTAAGTACCGTGGCCATTTCTTATTTAATAATTTAAGTTTTGATAAAGGAAAAACTGTTGATAATGAAGCACAACTATCAGAGCTGTTAGAACAATATCAAAGTATTAATCCATATGAAGGCTCTATTTTCAATAAAGATATTAAAGTGATTGTTGATACTTTAAAAGATGATCAGTTAACAAGAAATGATAAATCTAAAGAATTAAAGAGAAATGTGTCAAAAACTCATGCAGAGCTATTTAAAATGTTAGTTGGCCTTAAATTTAAGCAAAGTATTTTATTTGAAAATATGGAAAATGTAGAAGATATAAAAGAAAGTGCTACAGGGAGTGATGCAATTTCGTTATCTGATGATTATTATGAAAATTTATCAGAGTTTCTTACAGACGAACAACTGAATTTTATTGAGTCGGCTAATACGTTCTTTATGGGTATTATGTTAGACAGAATATTAAAAGGTGCAACAAGTATCTCTGCAGCCAAAGTGAGAGATTATAAGATTTTCAAAAATCAATTGAAGTTAATTAAAGATATCGTTTATCAAAATAAGTATGATAAATATCATGAGTTTTTCGTGACAAGTAAAGAAGATATGAGAGCATATCAAGAAAACCCTGATGCGAAAACGTTCGGGAAGCTATCTAAGTTTGATCAATATCTCATTCATCCTAAAGATCAGTATGCGAAATTGATGAAGGACTTAAAAGGGATAGTGCCTAAAAAATATACTGAGGTTTTAAATTTAATAGATGAACAAAAGTTCTTAGTGGTCCAAAATACGACGGATAATGCGAGTATACCGTATCAAAATAATGTGTTTGAAGCGGAAAATATACTTAGAAATCAACAAAAATATTATCCTGAAATTACTGAAGAGATGATTGGTAAAGTTATCAATTTAATTTCATTTAGAATTCCATACTATGTAGGTCCGCTCACTAATAAAAATGGGCAATCTGATTTTGCGTGGATGATTCGAAAATCAGATGAACAAGCTTTACCATGGAACTTTGACAAAGTTATTGATAAATCTAAGAGTGCTGAAAAATTCATCAGACGTATGACAAGTAAGTGTACTTATTTGTTAGAAGAAGATGTATTACCAAAACACAGTCTGTTATACCAAGAGATGGAAGTACTCAATGAACTTAATAATGTGCAACTTAGAGGAGAAAATGAACCTAAGCATAGAATCCATAGACTTGATCCTAAAGTTAAACAATTTATTTATCATAATCTGTTCCAAAAGAAAAAGAATGTCACGCATAAAGATTTAATCACCTTACTGCAAAACTCTGAACATAGAAATACTTTAAACAAAACAAGTGGTCAAAAATTAAAAGTGTTTGGTACGCAAAATGATTCAAAATTTGCGTCAAAACTCTCTACTTATAATGATATGAAAGCTATTTTTGGTTCTGTTGAAAATAAAAGACAGATGATTGAAGAGTTAGTTTTATGGGTTACAATCTTTGAAGATAAAGCGATATTGAAACAGAAAATTGGTGAAAAGTATCCAAATATTACTGAGAAACAACTTAATCAAATTGTTAAACTGAATTATTCTGGATGGGGAAGACTAAGTGAAAAATTACTAACTAAAGAAGTGAATGGTCGTTCTTTAATAGATTTGATGTATAGTACAGAAAATAACTTTATGGAAATTATCACAGATAAAACTTTAGGATTTGATTGTTTCATTAAAAATAGTAATAAGGTAAAAAATGCTAAAATTTCTTATAAAGATGTTGCTGAATTAAGAACTTCTCCTGCACTTAAAAAGGGCATTTGGAACGCGATAAAAATGGTAAGAGAAATTAGCAATTTATTTGGTGCACCAGAGAAAATTATTATTGAATTTGCGACAGAAGATCAAGTAAAAGGTAAACGCCAAAAGTCACGTAGCGAACTTTGGGATGATTTGGTTAAAAAGAATAACCTAAAACGAAATAAAGAGTTCAAAGGTTTGTTTGAAGAAATAAAAGCTTATCCTGATTTAGATTTTTCTAATCCTAAATTATGGCTTTATATTCATCAAAACGGTAAATGTATGTATACCAAGAAGCCGATAGATTTAGAAAGATTATTGTCAGATACGAATAATCAACTCTATGAAATAGATCATATTTTACCGAGAACATTTGTAAAGGACGATAGTATTAACAATAAAGTGCTTGTTATACAAAGTGCTAACCAGAAAAAATCAGGCGATAAAATGCCGCTGGAAATTTTTGATAATCATGTACTTGTTCCATTTTGGAAGATGCTATATGAAAACGACCTAATTAGCAGTAGTAAGCTTTCAAAATTAATGAAGAAAGAATTTAATGATTTGGATAAAGAAGGTTTTATTCAAAGACAACTTGTTGAAACAAGACAGATTATTTCTCATGTAAGTGACTTCTTAACAGAAGAATATCCATCAACTACTGTCGTTCCTATGAAAGCAAACGTCGTTTCTGAATTAAGACGTAAATTTGATATACCTAAAATTCGTCAACTTAACGATTGGCATCATGCGGTAGATGCGTATTTAAATGGTTTCGTATATCAAGCTGCTCGTGTCTTTTATCCTAAAGTTAATTTATTTGAATTTAACTTCAAGTGGGAAAAAGTGCGTGAAAAATGGAGACAATTGGGTGAATTCACTGAGAATAATAAGAAAAGAGAATTCTTCCTGTTTAAGCGTATGGAAAACTATGTTAATGAACATGGGGAAGGTATGATTTCTAAATTGATATTTGACTTAGATAATTTTAAGTTCAATTATTCAAGAAAAGTAGAAAGTACAGAAAGTGCATTCTATAAACAAAGTGCTTTTTCTCCTAAAAATACGACTGCACAGTATGACTCGGATAAAAATAAAACAGCTATTTATAAAGAAATGAAAAATAAACGTGGTATTGTAGTTAGCTACACTTATGTTAAAAAAGATCAAGAGTTAATAGGTTACGGCGTATTTAATGAAACGGTATTTGAATATGTAAATAATGCTGATGTAGATATGAATACACGTGCATTGAAAATTGTTCGAAAAGCATTTCCTAAATTAGACATTAAAAAAGTACAATATCTATTTAGTATTAATAAGGGCGATACACTTCTTGTCAATGGACATCCATTCTTATTTGTTTCTGCATATGAACGCATTAATGGTAAACAATTAGAGTTTGATATCGCAATGCAACGTAAAATAAAACAGGCATTAAGTCCATATAATAATATGACAGAACAAGAAAAAGTAGAGTTTTATAATCAGTTTGCAGAAAAAGTTATTGAAGAGTTCAGAAATAGTATTGGATTACAATCTAGAGATAGAAAGGTTAACTTAATAAAAAATCTGTTTAACAATACAGAAAAGTCTAACGACTCAATGACTCAATCTATATTAGAAGTTTTGAAGATGACTAAAGTCTCAGCTGAGAGATCAAAAGAATTAAAGATACGATGGAATGGACAAACGCCAAACACATTTATAGATACTAAAAATAATGCTGAAATACAATATAAATCTATTACTGGTTTAAAAACAACTAAACCTAAATCTATTTTCAAATTAGCGGAGTCTAAAAATGAGCTTTAGGACTGTCATAATTACTAAAGAATCAAAGTTGTCCTTGAGAATGAATCATTTAATAGTAAAAGCTGATGAATTGTATAAAATTCCACTCCAAGAAATTCTATGCTTGGTGATAGAAAATCCAAGCGTTTCTATTACTGGACATTTATTAAATGCCTTGTCTGAAAATAAGATTATTACGCTTTTATGCGATAAAAACATTTACCTTCATCGTTTGTGGTGCCAATTTATGGGCATCACAAACAATCTAGGCATATTGCTAAACAATTGAACTGGAATAAGGAATATAAATCATTACTTTGGCAGAGGATTATAAAAAATAAAATTGCTAAACAAAAACAAGTGATTCAATATTTTTATAGAAATATTGATACCTCATTCTTTGATAACTGTGTTCATGAAACCAGATTAAATGATAGTACAAATAGAGAGGGACTAGCCGCAAAGTCTTATTTCAATATTATATTAGATTCAGGTGTTTCTAGAAATTCAGATGAATTTGTGAATGCAGGACTGGATTATGGCTATCAAGTATTATTAGCTGTATTTGTACGAACTATTGTTAGTAAAGGTTATTTAACTGAGATTGGCATAAAACATAAAAATGAATTTAACCCTTTTAACTTAGCATGTGATTTTATGGAAGTCTTTAGACCGTTGGTAGATTTTTTGGTTCTGCAAAATGTGTACGATCAATTTGAAAAGGACGAAAAAAGAGCGATTTTAAACATGTTTAATGAGAAAGTTAAGTTAAACAAAAAGAAATACTTTTTAGTCAATGCGATTGAAATATATTTGGATGGGATTTTTAAATTTTTGGAAAGTGGAGATGTAAACTTTATAAAAATGCCTATTTTCAACTTTTAAAAATTTGTGTTTGAAAGGAGTAATATGAGATTCTTGAGACTTTTTATTATGTTTGATTTACCTGTTGAAACTTCGAGAGAACGACGTGAATATAGAAAGTTTGTTAAATTTTTGTTGAATGAAGGATATGTCAGAAGTCAATATTCAATTTATTGTAAATTGATATTAAATAGAGGTACATTAAACCATCAAATAAGTAAGCTTAAACAAAACTTGCCTGCGCATGGAATTGTGCAATCGTTAATTGTCACTGAAAAACAATTTTCAGACATGACCTATCTAGTTGGCGAACCTAGAACGAAATATGATGTAAATACAACAGAAAGAATTCTTGAATTATGAAATTAGTTGGAGAATTTAATAAACCGATTGAAATAGCAAAGCAAAGATTAAATGTGATTTCTTTTCAGAATACTAGTAAATTGAATGCTTTAACTGAGGGACTTATAAAGTATAGTCAGTCTAAATCTAAAAATTATGATGAAAACGTTAGACTTGTAGCAGATGATTATCAAACAATATTACCTAATAAAGTAAACTTAATTATTGTTCCGTGCGGTGATATAAACCTCTTTGATAGTAAAATATTCAAGGAAGCATTATATCATCGTTTCGAACAACAAATTTTTAACGAAGAAACGACTAATTTATTATATAATAAGGTAGAGTCAACGATAGAAAGTTTCTTAAACTCATTAGAAATAAAGAATGAAAGTTATCAAGTTGACTTTCAATCCTCTAATATTGTTTTGAAAAAGTTGCTTGGCATGTTTAAACCAGACTTTCATAATGATTTAGATGATTTAAATGCGATAGAGCAACGCAAGTTATTTATAGACACATTAACATCAACAGAAAAAGAAAATGTGTTGGTTTTGTTATTTCCTGAAGCTCATTTAGGGCTTTCGGATATGAAGGCATTTAAAAAATATCTGCAGACTCTAAATATGTTTAGTATTATTGTTACGAGTCATCCTTATTTTATTATCGAGTCAGATACATTAGCGCTTATTAAAATGAATGGAGAACCGGTAAATACTAAACAAATAAGAGAAGAGTTATTGTTGTTTAAAGAAAAAGAAACAATAACTGATTTGGATAAGACAAGCAAAATGATAGCTTATCATGAATTTTGCCAACATCCATATCTTGATGATGAGTTCTTCATTCAATTTATGAACAAATATTAGTTTACTGTCATTATAAAGGTCTCTAAAACCTTGATTTCTCGTTGTTTAAGGTTTTAGAATTATGATCTTTTAGAATGAAGTAGAACCCTCACCATTCACACTTCCAACATAGCTCGTTTTAGAATTGTGATCTTTTAGAATGATTTAAACAAGCGGGTATAACTTAACTATTTATCATGCTTGTTTGAATGGAAAAATCTTTATATTTGTTTAGGAAATGTCTTTGACTTTTCATCTATCTGTGTTAAACTTAGTACAGTTTAATGTAAGTCTTTAATTGAGAGTACAGAGATGCTCCGAAGGCAGATAATTTACATGTTGAAACTAGAGAAAGTAACTAAGTAAACACTTTATTAAGAGGTAATTTTGTATGAACACGCAATTCACCAACCCTGATTGCCATACAAATTTAGTAAAGTAACCGACAAAACAGTTACTGATTTAAATAGTTGAGATAGTAAATCTCGCATGTTCTTCGTGTCCCGTGTCTCTCAATTGAGATACGGGATTTTTTTATGGAAAGGTGAGTGCGGGAATGACAGAACGTATTGTATTAGATGATGCAGGCATGCAGCGGACTTTAACACGTATCGCACATGAAATTCTAGAGTATAACAAAGGTACTGAAAATCTTGTGTTGCTTGGTGTGAAAACACGCGGAGAATTTTTAGCGAAACGTATTCAAATGAAGATTCAACAAATTGAAGACGTAAGTGTTCCTACAGGAACATTAGACATCACGCAATTCAGAGATGATTTAGAGTTACCGACACCTAAAATGTCTGAGAAGTCTTATGTCATTGATGTAGACCTTAAAGACAAAGTCGTTATCATCATTGATGATGTGCTTTATACGGGTCGAACTGTACGTGCGTCACTCGATGCAATCTTACTACATTCTCGACCACAAAAAATCGGGTTAGCAACATTAGTGGATCGCGGACACCGCGAATTACCAATACGCGCTGACTTCGTAGGTAAAAATATTCCAACTGCGAAAGACGAAGAAGTTTTAGTCTATGTAGACGAAACAGATGGTCGTAACGCAGTTATAATTGAATAGCTTACCCTTTTAAATCAGTACGAGAGACTGACAAAGGGTTAGATAAGAACTGTTGTCGACTTACAATACTAGCACGAGAGGCTACAAAGCTTGTAAGAAACAACTTCTAAAGAGGTACACGTGTATCTCAAACAGACAACACCTTCTTATCTTTCCCCCACAATGTCTCTTTGCACGCTGATTGCTGTAAAGAGATTTTTTTATGAAAGGAAGAAAGAGAAATGGAAAATGAACAAATGTTTGAGCGAACGGTGAAACCCGTACTAGATGTCAATGAAAAGCCGAAAGCAGGCCAATGGGCCTTCCTCAGCTTACAACATCTATTCGCGATGTTCGGAGCAACAGTCTTAGTACCATTCCTAACAGGCTTGCCAATTTCAGCAGCATTGCTTGCATCAGGAATCGGAACATTGCTTTATATCTTAATTACAAAATCAATGATTCCAGCATACTTAGGCTCAAGCTTCGCCTTCATCACACCGATTATTACAGGATTAAGTACACACAGCTTAGGAGACATGCTTGTGGCACTCTTCATGAGTGGTGTGATGTATGTCATCATCGGAATCTTAATCAAACTAAGCGGAATCGGTTGGCTTATGCATTTGTTACCGCCCGTTGTAGTAGGACCAGTCATCATGGTTATCGGATTAAGTCTTGCGCCAACAGCTGCCAACATGGCAATGTTTGAAAATACTGCAGACATGAAAGGTTACAACGTTACTTACTTGATTGTCGCAATGATCACGTTAATCACAACATTAGTTGTTCAAGGCTACATGAAAGGGTTCTTTTCACTGATTCCAGTCTTAATCGGAATCATTGTAGGTTACATCGCAGGCATCATCTTCGGCATCGTAGATTTCAAACCAGTGATGAAAGCATCATGGTTCGACTGGCCGCACATCTATGTACCATTTGTAGATTATCATCCAAGCTTCCACTTCGGACTGGTGCTCTTAATGGTTCCGATTGTATTCGTCACAGTCAGTGAGCACATCGGACATCAAATGGTCATCAACAAGATTGTCGGCAGAAACTTCTTCGAGAAACCAGGTCTTCACAGATCAATTATCGGAGACGGTGTATCTACAATGTTTGCAAGTATTATCGGCGGACCGCCAAGTACAACATACGGTGAAAACATCGGCATACTTGCGATAACAAAGATTTACAGTATCTACGTTATCGGCGGTGCAGCAGTCATTGCGATTATCCTGGCATTTGTAGGTAAGTTCACAGCATTGATTTCATCAATCCCAACACCAGTCATGGGTGGGGTATCCATTCTCTTATTCGGTATCATCGCTTCAAGCGGCTTAAGAATGCTGGTTGAAAGCAAGGTAGATTTTTCGGAAAACCGTAACTTAGTAATCGCGTCAGTTATTCTTGTGGTGGGTATCGGAAACTTAATGTTCGATATTCACGGCGTCAAAGTTGAAGGTATGGCACTTGCAGCACTTTCAGGTATCGTATTGAACCTAATTTTACCTAAAGTAAAACCGGAAACATCAAATAAATAAACTTTATCCAATTCTTAGGGGGAATTAACAATGAAACAATTAGTATCTATGGAACATTTATCAAATGAAGAAATCTATTCACTTATCGAAACAGCAATCGAATATAAACAAGGTAAGAAAGTTCATAAATTAAATGACACATACGTAGCAAACTTATTTTTCGAAAACTCAACACGCACAAAATGCAGCTTCGAAATGGCAGAACGTCGCTTAGGTATGCAAGAAATTCCATTTGAAACTAGTACTTCATCTGTTAAAAAAGGTGAGTCATTATATGACACATGCAAAACTTTAGAAAGCATCGGTGTAGACGCATTAGTTATCCGTCACCCACAAAATGATTACTACAAAGAATTAGAAGGATTAAACATCCCAGTCATTAATGGCGGAGACGGCAGTGGTCAACACCCAACACAAAGCTTACTTGACATCATGACAATCTATGAAGAATACAAAAAATTCAAAGGCTTGAACGTGTTAATCTGCGGAGATATTAAAAACTCACGTGTAGCACGCAGTAACTACCAAGCACTTACAGCTTTAGGTGCTAACGTTAAATTCGCAGCACCAGATGAATGGATTGACGATACTCTAGATGCACCATATGTCAAAATTGATGATGTCATCGAAGAAACGGATATTGTGATGTTATTACGTGTACAACACGAAAGACATGACGGAGAATTAAACTTTGATCCACATGAATACCATGAAAAATACGGTTTAACAAAAGAAAGATACAACCGCATGAAACCAAACGCAATTGTAATGCACCCAGCACCAGTGAACAGAGGCGTTGAAATTGATACAGAATTAGTAGAAGCGCCAAAAGCACGTATCTTCAAACAAATGAAAAACGGCATGTTCTTACGTATGTCAGTCATCAGCCATATTATAGCGGAACAACAGAAAGGGGTTCTTATCGATGTTGCTAATTAAGAATGCAAAAGTATTAAAAGACGGGAAATTAACAGAGGCTTCTATCTTAGTAGAAGACGACAAAGTAAAAGAAATCGCACCAGAAATCACAGTAGGTTCAGAAGTTGAAGTGATCGACGCAAAAGGTCGCTTCGCAGCACCTGGCTTAGTTGATGTACACGTACATTTAAGAGAACCAGGCGGAGAACATAAAGAAACAATTGAAACAGGTACAAAAGCAGCAGCACGCGGTGGATTCACAACAGTTTGTCCAATGCCGAATACTCGCCCAGTACCAGATACAGTTGAACATTTAGAAAAACTCAACAAATTAATTGAAGATAACGCACGCGTTCGTGTATTACCATACGCTTCAATTACAATCAGACAAGCAGGCAGCGAATTAGTTGATTTCAAAGGGTTAGCTGAGCACGGCGCATTTGCGTTCACAGATGACGGTGTAGGGGTACAAACAGCCGGCACAATGTATGAAGCAATGCAACAAGCAGCCAAATTAAACAAAGCAGTGGTTGCACACTGTGAAGATAACAGTTTAATCTACGGCGGCGCTATGCACGAGGGGAAACGCAGTAAAGAATTAGGTATTCCAGGTATTCCAAACATTTGTGAAGCTGTACAAATCGCACGTGACGTATTATTAGCTGAAGCAGCAGATTGTCACTACCACGTATGTCACGTTTCAACAAAAGAAAGTGTACGTGCTATCCGTGATGCGAAAGCAGCAGGTATCAAAGTCACTGCTGAAGTGACACCGCACCACTTATTAATGACAGAAGACGATGTCCCTGGTGACAACGCAATGTACAAAATGAATCCTCCTTTAAGAAGTAAAGAAGACAGAGATGCACTGATTGAAGGATTGTTAGACGGCACAATTGATTGTATCGCAACTGACCATGCACCACATGCAGCTGATGAAAAAGCACAACCAATGACAAAAGCACCATTCGGTATTGTCGGCAGTGAAACAGCATTTCCATTACTTTACACACACTTTGTAAAAAATGGAGATTGGTCATTACAACAATTAGTTGACTACTTAACAATTAAACCTGCACAGATCTTTGACTTGCCATACGGCATCCTAGAAGAAGGCAAAACAGCAGACTTAACATTAATCGATTTAGAAGAAGAGAGAGAAATCAAAGCAGAAGATTTCCATTCAAAAGCAAGCAACACACCATTCATCGGTTATAAAGTATACGGCAACCCTGTATTAACAATGGTAGCTGGAGAAGTGGCATTCAAGGAGGAATAAACAACAATGTTAGAAAAACGATATCTTGTATTTGAAGATGGTTCAATTTATGAAGGAAGAAAGCTGGGATCAGACAATCTGACTAAAGGTGAGATTGTCTTCAACACAGCAATGACGGGTTATCAAGAAACAATTTCTGACCCGTCTTACACAGGTCAAATCATTACATTCACTTATCCTTTAATCGGAAATTACGGTATTAACAGAGATGATTTTGAATCGTTAGTACCGACATTAAGTGGTGTAGTCGTAAAAGAAGCGAGTACACATCCTAGCAACTTCCGTCAACAAAAGACTTTCAACGATGTATTAGTTCAATATGATATTCCAGGTATTTCTGGTGTAGATACACGTAGTATCACACGTAAAATACGTGAACACGGAGTACTTAAAGCAGGTTTTACAGATCACGCTGAACATATTCCAGCATTCATAGAAGAACTTAAACAATTTGAACTCTCTCGTGACGAAGTACCGATGGTATCGACGAAAACACCTTATGTATCAACTGGCTCAGACTTAAGCGTCGTATTGGTAGACTTCGGAAAGAAACAAAATATCGTTAGAGAACTTAACGCACGCGGTTGTAATGTAACTGTCGTGCCATACAATACACCAGCTGAAATTATTCTTGGCATGTCACCTGACGGTGTTATGTTATCGAATGGCCCAGGAGACCCTGAAGATGTACCAGAAGCTGTGGAAATGATTCAAGGTATCTTAGGAAAAATTCCATTCTTCGGTATTTGTTTAGGTCACCAGCTATTTGCATTATCACAAGGTGCCGAAGCTTTCAAAATGAAGTTTGGTCACCGTGGTGCAAACCATCCAGTTAAAGACTTAGCAACAGGAAAAATTGCTTTAACAAGTCAAAACCATGGTTACGCAATTGATGAAGCTTCAGTTGCACACACAGATTTAGAAGTCACACATATTGCCTTAAATGATGGCACAGTGGAAGGATTAAAACATAAAACGCTTCCTGCTTTTTCAGTACAATATCATCCAGAAGCATGCCCAGGACCTACTGATTCAAATTACTTATTCGATCAATTCATTGATATGATGAAAGAATTCAAAGCGAAGGAGCGTACAGTCAATGCCTAGAAATAATGACATCAAAACCATTTTAG
This sequence comes from Staphylococcus sp. HMSC055C03, assembly GCF_001809385.1. Classification (NCBI taxonomy): domain Bacteria; kingdom Bacillati; phylum Bacillota; class Bacilli; order Caryophanales; family Staphylococcaceae; genus Staphylococcus; species Staphylococcus sp. HMSC055C03. Next base: position 28,657 of record NZ_KV797491.1, on the reverse strand, counting down.
TGATTGGTTCAGGACCTATCATCATCGGTCAAGCTGCAGAGTTTGATTATGCCGGTACACAAGCGTGTTTAGCCTTAAAAGAAGAAGGTTACCGCGTTATCTTAGTCAATTCAAACCCAGCAACAATTATGACTGACAAAGAAATTGCAGATAAAGTTTATATCGAACCTTTAACACACGACTTTATCGCACGTATCATCCGTAAAGAACAACCTGATGCACTCTTACCAACACTTGGTGGACAAACAGGTTTGAACATGGCCATTCAACTTCATGACAGCGGTGTTTTAGAAGCGAACAATGTACGTTTATTAGGAACAAAATTAAGCTCAATTCAACAAGCAGAAGACCGTGAGTTATTCAGAAGTTTGATGAATGACTTAGATGTACCTGTTCCTGAAAGTGACATCGTCCACACCGTAGAACAAGCTTTTGCGTTTAAAGAACAAGTGGGATATCCATTAATCGTACGTCCAGCATTTACAATGGGTGGTACAGGCGGCGGTATTTGTCATAACGACGAAGAATTAAAAGAAGTTGTGACAAACGGCTTGCATTATAGCCCAGCTACACAATGTTTGATTGAAAAATCTATCGCAGGATTTAAAGAAATTGAATATGAAGTAATGCGTGATAAAAACGATAACGCCATTGTGGTTTGTAATATGGAAAATATCGACCCAGTTGGTATCCATACAGGTGACTCTATCGTTGTTGCGCCAAGTCAAACTTTGACAGATGTTGAATATCAAATGTTACGTGATGTATCATTAAAAGTTATTCGTGCTTTAGGTATCGAAGGTGGTTGTAACGTACAATTAGCACTTGATCCATATTCAATGAATTACTATATCATTGAAGTTAACCCACGTGTATCACGTTCATCAGCCTTAGCATCAAAAGCAACAGGTTATCCGATTGCGAAATTAGCAGCTAAAATTGCGGTTGGTTTAACATTAGATGAAATGTTAAATCCTGTCACAGGCACATCTTATGCGGCCTTTGAACCAGCATTAGATTATGTAATTTCTAAAATTCCACGTTTCCCATTTGATAAATTTGAAAAAGGCGAACGTGTACTTGGAACACAAATGAAAGCAACAGGTGAAGTTATGGCCATCGGCCGTACGTATGAAGAATCATTATTAAAAGCCATTCGTTCATTAGAATATGGTGTCCATCATCTAGGATTACCGAATGGAGAAAGTTACGATTTAGACTACATAAAAGAACGTATCTTACAACAAGATGATGAACGTCTTTTCTTCATCGGTGAAGCGATTCGACGTGGTACAACACTCGAAGAAATTCACGAGATGACTAAAATCGATTACTTCTTCCTTAACAAATTCCAACATATTATCGATATCGAACGTGAATTAAAAGCACATAAAGGTGATATCGAATATCTTAAATATGCGAAAGACTATGGTTTCAGCGATAAAGTCATCGCACATAGATTTGATATGGAAGAAGAAGATGTTTATCGACTCCGCCATGAAAATGATATTAAACCAGTATACAAAATGGTAGATACATGTGCTGCAGAATTTGAATCTGCGACACCGTACTACTATGGAACATATGAAAGAGATAACGAATCCATCGTAACAGATAAAGAAAAAGTGATTGTACTTGGTTCTGGTCCGATCCGTATCGGTCAAGGTGTTGAATTCGACTATGCGACAGTTCATGCCGTTTGGGCAATCCAAAATGCAGGCTATGAAGCAATCATCGTCAACAACAACCCTGAAACAGTGTCAACTGACTTTTCAATTTCAGATAAACTTTACTTCGAACCATTAACTGAAGAAGATGTCATGAACATTATTGAACTCGAACAACCTAAAGGTGTTGTAGTTCAATTCGGTGGCCAAACTGCCATCAATTTAGCAGAAAAACTTGCGAAACACGGTGTACAAATCTTAGGTACATCTTTAGAGAATTTAAACCGTGCTGAAGATAGAAAAGAGTTTGAAGAACTATTAAATACCATCGATGTACCGCAACCGAAAGGTAAAACTGCAACTTCCCCTGCAGAAGCTTTAGACAATGCACGAGAAATCGGTTATCCAGTTGTTGTACGTCCATCGTATGTATTAGGTGGCCGTGCGATGGAAATCGTGTATAATGATGCAGAGTTAGAAAACTACATGAGAGAAGCTGTAAAAGCGAGTCCTGAACATCCTGTACTTGTTGACCGTTACTTAACAGGTAAAGAAATTGAAGTTGATGCGATTTCAGATGGGGAAACAGTGATTATTCCAGGTATTATGGAACATATTGAACGTGCAGGGGTGCACTCAGGTGACTCTATCGCAGTTTATCCGCCTCAAACGTTATCTGATGAAGTGATTCAAACTTTAGAAGCTTATACAACGAAACTTGCGAAAGGCTTGGATATTATCGGTTTAATCAATATCCAATTCGTATTAGCACATGATGGTGTCTATGTCTTAGAAGTGAACCCAAGATCAAGTCGTACAGTACCGTTCTTAAGTAAGATTACAGATATTCCAATGGCACAACTTGCGATGCGTGCCATCTTAGGAGAAAAACTCAGTGACTTAGGTTACAAACCAGGACTTCAACCTTATTCAGAGGGCGTTTATGTTAAAGCGCCAGTATTCAGTTTTAATAAATTGAAAAATGTCGACATTACGCTTGGACCTGAAATGAAATCAACAGGTGAAGTCATGGGTAAAGATTTAACATTAGAAAAAGCATTGTTCAAAGGTTTAACTGCGAGCGGTGTGGAAGTAAAAGATCATGGTACAGTGTTAATTACTGTCAGTGATAAAGATAAAGAAGAAATGGTTAAAATCGCCAAACGTTTACATGAAGTGGGATATAAAGTACTCGCAACTTCAGGTACAGCTGCGAAATTAGCTGAAAATCATATTCCGGTTGAAACAGTGGGTAAAATCGGCGGTGAAGATGATTTATTAAATCGCATTCAAAATGGTGACGTACAAATTGTCATTAACACTATGACAAAAGGGAAAACGATTGAAAGAGATGGTTTCCAAATCAGACGTGCGTCTGTAGAAAATGGTGTGCCATGTTTAACATCATTAGATACAGCGAATGCGTTAACGAATGTGATTGAAAGTATGACATTCACAATGAGAAGTATGTAAAAGTAGTTAAAGTGGCTATAATGAAGATAGATTCAAGATTAAAAGGAGGATTTAACAGTGGAACAAAACATTATCGTATCCAATCGAGAAATTGCGGACCGCATTTTTGAAATTAAAGTAAAAGGACCTGTGACACGTAAAATGACACAACCTGGACAATTCGTTCATATTAAAGTAGGTGAAGGTTCACTGCATATGTTGAGACGTCCGATCTCAATTTGTCATATCGAACCTGAAATTGAAACCTTTACGATGTTATATCGTGCAGAAGGTGCTGGGACACAACGTCTGTCTCAAATGCGTGAGAATGATGCGATTGATATTATTGCACCTTTAGGTAATGGTTTCCCTGTTGAAAAAGCAGAACGTAAAGCGCTTCTTGTGGGCGGCGGTATCGGTGTTCCTCCTTTATATGAACTATCTAAACAACTGAATCGTCAAGGTATTGAAACAGTACATGTTTTAGGTTTCAGAAGTAAAAAAGATGTCTTCTACGCAGATGAGTTTGCGCAATTAGGTGAAACACACATTGTGACTGAAGATGGCACAATGGGAGCAAAAGGCTTTGTGACAAATGTGATTTCTGAGTTGCCGGTAGATTATGATATTTACTATACATGCGGACCTAAACCGATGTTAAAAGCCATTAAAGAACATGACAAATTAGCAGATGTTGAAGGTTTCTTATCACTTGAAGAACGCATGGGTTGCGGTATCGGTGCATGTTACGCATGTGTCTGCCATACACCTGAATCTGAAACAAGTTATGTCAAAGTTTGTACAGATGGACCTGTATTTGAGAAAGGAGCAGTCATCCTATGAGTCGATTAAATGTAGAAATTCCAGGATTAGAGTTAAAGAACCCGATTATGCCAGCAAGCGGTTGTTTTGCTTTCGGTGCTGAGTTCAGTCAATTTTATGACTTAAGTGAACTGGGTGCCATTATGATTAAAGCCGCTACGAAAGAAGCACGTTATGGTAATGAAACACCACGTGTTGCTGAAACTGATAGTGGTATGATTAATGCGATTGGGTTACAAAACCCTGGTGTGCATCACATTATTGAACATGAACTTAAGAAGTTAGAACAATTTGATGTACCGATTATCGCAAACGTTGCTGGTTCTACTGAAGAAGACTATGTATACGTGGCTGAACATATTTCAAAAGCACCAAACGTGAAAGCGTTGGAATTAAACATCTCTTGTCCGAACGTGAAAGAAGGCGGTATGCAGTTTGGTGTGGATCCAGTAGTTGCTGCTGAATTGACACGTAAAGTTAAAGCAGTTTCTGAAGTGCCTGTATACGTGAAACTTTCACCAAACGTAACAGATATTGTCGCAATGGCTAAAGCAATCGCACAATATGCGGATGGTTTAACAATGATTAATACATTAGTCGGCTTACGTATTGATGCGAAAACAGGGCGTCCAATTATCGCAAATACAGTCGGTGGCTTAAGCGGACCAGCAATCAAACCTGTCGCAATGCGAATGGTTTATCAAGTCAGACAAGCTGTAGATATTCCAATTATCGCAATGGGCGGTGTTCAAAACGCACAAGATGTTATAGACTATATTTCAGTGGGTGCGAATGCGGTAGCAGTTGGAACAGCTAACTTCCAAAATCCAATGGTATGTAAAGAAATCATTGATGAACTGCCAGCATTGCTCGACGACTTAGGTGTAAACCATATCAATGAATTGTACAAAAGGACTTTTGAGGTGACTAAATAATGGTAAATCGTAATTTACCTTTACCGATTATCGCATTAGACTTTGCGACGGCTGAAGAAGTAGAAAATTTCTTAGATTTATTTGATGAACCTTTATACATCAAAATCGGAATGGAACTTTATTATCAAACTGGCCCTGAATTAATCAACAAAATTAAAGCACGCGGCCACCAAATCTTCTTAGATTTAAAACTGCATGATATTCCAAATACAGTCAAACAAGCGATGGCTGGTTTAGGACGTTTAAATGTAGATTTAGTAAACGTACATGCTGCAGGCGGTACTGAAATGATGCGCCAAGCAGTTGAAGGCTTACGTAGCGTTAACAAAGACACTAAAATTATTGCGGTCACACAATTAACATCAACAACAGAAGAAATGCTGCAAAAAGAACAAAACATCCAAACTTCAATTGAAGAGGCTGTATTAAACTATGCACGTTTAACTAAAGAAGCTGGCTTAGATGGCGTAGTATGTTCACCATTAGAAGCAGAATTACTGACAAAAGAATTAGGTTCAGACTTCTTGAAAGTAACACCAGGTATTCGTCCAGCACATTACGCACAAGACGATCAAAAACGTATTACAACACCAGACAAAGCACGTGAAATGGGCTCTACACATATTGTAGTAGGTCGTCCAATCACACAAAGTGACAATCCGGTTGAAAGTTATCATCATATTAAAGAAAGTTGGTTAGGTTAAGATGTCAAAACAAATTGCGCAATCATTGTTAGATATTGGTGCAGTTGCACTATCACCGAATGATTTATTTACATGGAGTTCAGGGATTAAATCTCCGATTTATTGTGATAACCGTGTTACATTAGGTTATCCAGAAGTTCGTAACGCGATTCGTGACGGTTTAATCGAATTGATTCAAACACATTTCAAAGATGCTGAAATTGTATCAGGAACTGCGACAGCGGGCATTCCTCATGCAGCGTTCATCTCTGAAAAATTAGATATGCCAATGAGCTATGTACGTTCTAAAAGTAAAAGCCATGGTAAACAAAACCAAATCGAAGGTGCACCAAGTAAAGGTAAAAAAATCGTAGTCGTTGAAGACTTAATTTCAACAGGCGGTTCTTCTTTAGTTGCTGCAGAAGCATTAAGAGAAGCTGGCGCCGAAGTATTAGGTGTAGTCGCAATCTTTACGTATGGTCTTGCTAAAGCGGATCAAATGTTTAAAGATGCTGATATTCCGTTCTATACTTTAAGTGACTACAACGAATTAATCGACGTGGCTAAAGAACAAGGAAAAATTTCTGAGTCTGATATTCAATCTTTAGTTGAATGGAGAGACAATTTAGCATAAGATGGAATTGGATGGAGGGATGAGCCATGTCCAATACACATGCACAAACTGCTCATAAACCATTTGCGCACTTAAATAAGTTCTTATCCGCAAATGAAGATTACCGTGAGCCGGTCAATAATCATGATCAAGATGAAAATCAATGGTTATCGAATGAACACGAGAAAAACATATTCAAGAAATGTAAAACAGATATAAAAGAAAAAGGCTTAATTTAAAACAAACGACAAAATCCGCAATCATGAACACTCATTTTGAGCTTATGATTGCGGATTTTTAAATTTTAAGAAAAACGCGTCTAAGTCAAAAGTGACAGATAGACTAGCGTAAATATATTTTAATAAAGATATAACCGATAATAATCACTGCTAACATTGCTAAAATAGGTAAGAAAAAGTGAGACATCATAGACCTCCATTCATTCAATCATCTGATTAAGATTTACTCATTGTTTTGGAATAAAGTCATTATACTATGAATTGTGTCATACATATAGAAAAAGGTACTGTTTGATTCACTTTTGGTCTTTCACAATGTTAGCTTAAGTTAACCCTTTTAAGGAAAAACACAATTTCAATTAAGGCAGTTCTATGTATAGGTTGAGTTGCTTTTGTATAGTCATTCATGTATCGTTTTAAGTGTCAAAATAGTGATTTTTAAGTTGCTTAATTTTAAATTACTATGTGATTAGTAAATAGTAAGTCTATGAGGAGGGGATAGTGTGCAAATACCAAAGGTAACACCATTTTTAATGTTTAATAATGAAGCTGAAGAAGCGATTGAACTTTATACTTCAGTATTTGAAGACAGTGAAGTGGTTTCAATGGTGAAGTATGATGAGTTTGGAAGCGGAGAAGCGGGTGCAGTCCAACACGCAATTATTCGTTTAAAAGACCAAATTATTATGGCGATTGATAATTCTAATGGAACTGAAATACCGATGAATCCATCTATTTCTTTATTTGTGACAGTAGATAATGCTATGGAAATGGAACGTCTATACAGTGGATTAAAAAGCGGCGGTGCCATTTTAATGGCCAAAACTGAGCTTGGACCTTACAGAGAATTCGCATGGATACAAGATCGCTTCGGTGTGAATTTCCAACTAGCATTAATGGATTAATTTCATCAATGATATGTAAACAACTCATCTGATAGGTGGGTTGTTTTTTATTTACAGCTAGCTATGAAAGAAGAATATAATGAAGGTGAGTTATGAACAAACGCCATTTAAAAAGATAGATTGGTAGTCTGAATTTTGGAGTGATACCCATGATAGATATGCATAATCATATATTAATTGATGCAGATGATGGACCAAGAGATGAAGAAGCGGCTATTCAATTATTAAGACAAGCTAAAAAAGAAAATGTAACAAAAATTATTGCAACACCTCATTATACTAATAAATACGATAATTCTTTTGATAAAGTAAAGTTAAAAATAAAAAGATTATGTAAATAAAAAGAGTTTAAAGATTTAGGAATTCAAATTTATCCAGGACAAGAGGTAAGAATTCATCAGAATTTAATTGAAGATATTAAATCCGGAAAGGTAAGTGGTTTAAACAAGTCCAGATACTTACTCATTGAGTTTCCTCCTAACGACATTCCTGATTATACGTATCAAATGTTTCAAAATATACAGGATTTAGGTTATATTCCCATCATTGCACACCCTGAACGTAATATCGCTTTGTTGAAAGATATGAGTGTTTTATATAACTTAGTTCAGCAAGGAGCATTAAGTCAAATTACTTCAACGTCTTTAGTAGGGGATTTTGGTAAAGGAATTCAAGATGTATCGAATGAACTAATGAAATGCAATCTTGCTCATTTTATCGCATCTGATGCGCATGACTTTGAAGCTAGACCTTTTATGATGAAGTCTTTATTTAAAGAAGAAGTGTTATTGGATTTTTGTGAATCTATGATGAAGTTAATCAAGAATGCAGAAGCAATTATTAAAAACGAAGAAATTGATAAGCGTGAACCGCTTATTCCTGATAGTCAAAAAATTAAAGGTTGGATATTTTAAAATAAAGCACTCGAAAACATTTTGTCTTCGAGTGCTTTTAAAGTAAATAGATTATTTTAATTTCACTTTTTCTGAATCGCTTTTCATTGATTGGATGTGATCATAATCTGGTGTGGCATATAATGTTTTTTGATTATCGTACGTTACAAAGCCAGGTTTCGCACCTGATGGTTTGTGTACGTTTTTGATATCTGTGTAATCTACTGGAATTTGACCAGAGTTTCCTGCTTTAGAGAAGTAGGCTGCTAACATTGCAGCTTCTTCAATTGTTTTATCGCTTGGTTCATCTTCGAAAATGACTACGTGAGAACCAGGAATATCTTTTGTATGGAACCATAAATGGTGCTTACGTGCTTTTTTATTTGTTAGATAATCGTTTTGTTTGTTGTTTTTACCTACATATATAGTTGAGCCATCTGTAGAAAGGTAAGTTTGCAACTGCATTTGCGGTTGTTTCTTTTTTTTACGATTTTGACGTTGCTTCATAAAGCCTTGTTCTGCAAGTTCTTCACGGATTTCGTCAATATCTTCTACTGTGATATGAGCCAACTGTTGCTCAATAGATTCAAAGTATGCGATGTTTTCTTCTGTGAGTTGTATTTGATGTTCAAGTTCATGTTCACGTGTTTTTAAACGGTTATATTGCTTATAGTAATATTGCGCATTCAGTGAAGGTGATTTAGTCGGATCTAATTTAATCGTCACTTCTTCACCTGTATAGTAATTTTCTGTCGTTAAGGTTTCATCGCCTTGTTTAATGCGATAAATGTTTGCGGTGATGAGCTCACCATATAACTGCATATCTTCTTTTGATTGCGTACCTTCATATTCAGCATTTAATTTAACGAGTTTGTTTCGGTTTTTTTGAAGTTGCTGTTGGACAAAACGAACTAAATCATTCGCACGTTGTTTAACACGTTCACGTTCGCCACGCGCATCATAGAAACGATCTAATAACTCATCAAGTGATTCATAAGTCACACTATCATCATCAAACTGTTTCAAACGCATGAAGTAATAATCTTCTTTACCTGTTTCATGGTTTTTATGGAAAATCGGAACAGGTTTAAGTTTAGTTTCTTCCATAACTTCATCGAATGCTGCTGGTAATGTTTCAGTAGTCATAAATTGACGACGTTCTGTAATTTCTTTCGTAATGAGTGGACTGAAACCTTCGAAAGTTTGTAACAGTTGTCTCGCAATATTACCTTGATTGAAATCTATATATTTTAATACGTCTTGACCTGAAACTTCATAAGGATTGATTTTATTTTGTGTAGGTGGTGCTTCATATTGGAAACCTGGCATCACAGTTCGATATTGGTTTGTGTTTGGTGTTAAATGTTTGAAACCTTCGATAATCTTACGATTATCATCAACTAGTATTAAGTTACTGTGTTTACCCATAATTTCTAGGATAACGGTACGATATATTTTATCACCGAGTTCATCTGTGCTTTGAACATCGATTTCGATACGACGGTCATTATCAATTTGACGAATTGCTTGTATAATTCCGCCGTCTAAGTGTTTACGAAAGACACGGTTAAACATTGGCGGTTCAAATGGGTTATCATATTTCTTTTTCGTAATATGCATACGAGAGAAATTAGAATGGATAGATAACAGTAATGAATGGTTTTTACGATTCTGACGAATGACCATTATAATTGTATCGTTATCAGGTTGGTTGATTTTATGAATACGTCCACCTTCAAGAAAGGACAGTTCTTCTACCATTTTCTTTGTGAATAGGCCATCAAATGCCATAATTATCAGCTACCTTTTTATTTTCGTTCTTGTACTACGTTCTTATTATTGTACCATGTGAATATGGTAAACTTCCAAATTAAGATTTTATCTATTGGCATCTATACAATTTTATTTAGAATATGGTATCATTATATAATACAACAATAGCTTAGAGAGGTCGTAAGGCATGGATAATGAAAAAGGTTTACTAATTGTCTTATCAGGTCCATCTGGAGTCGGAAAAGGTACTGTCCGCAAAGAAATATTTGATGATCCGAAAACATCATACAAATATTCAATTTCAATGACGACACGTGAAATGCGTGAAGGTGAACAAGATGGCGTTGATTATTTTTTCAAGACAAAACGAGAGTTTGAGCAACTTATCGCACAAGATCAATTTATTGAGTATGCAGAATATGTAGGTAACTACTACGGTACACCTGTACAGTATGTGAAAGACACTATGGATGAAGGCTATGATGTCTTCTTAGAAATCGAAGTTGAAGGTGCGAAACAAGTACGCAAGAAATTCCCTGATGCATTATTTATCTTCCTAGCACCGCCAAGTTTAGACCACTTAAGAGAGCGTTTAGTCGGCCGCGGTACAGAATCAGACGAAAAGATTCAAAGTCGTGTGAAAGAAGCACGTAAAGAAGTGGAAATGATGAATCTTTATGACTACGTTGTGGTAAACGATGAAGTAGAACTTGCTAAAGAACGTATTCAAGCAATCGTTGCAGCCGAACATCTAAAACGTGAACGTATAGAAGCAAAGTATAGAAAAATGATATTGGAGGCCAAAAAATAATGTTATACCCACCGCTTAATCAATTAACTTCAAAAGTAAAATCAAAATATTTAATCGCAACAGTGGCAGCCAAACGCGCACGTGAATTATATGACAAAAAAGACACTGCGTTATTAGAAAAATATCACTCAGTTAAAACAGTTGGAGAAGCTCTAGAAGAGATTGCCGATGGCAAAATCACTCCAATCGAACCAGAATTAAACGAAAGTGAATTCGAAACAAAAGACTGAGTTTAAAGTGATTATATAAATTGAAAACAACCTTTAAGGCAAAAAACTGCTTTAAAGGTTGTTTTTCATTTAATAAGACATCTTCAATTGCTCCATAGAACGTTCTAACTGATCGAAATCTATAATACGTGCTTGTCTATGAAATTCTCTTCCATTATTAAAAAGAATGACGACAGGCGCAGTAAAGAGTGAGAGTTGACCAGCAGCTTCAGGAATATCATTTACAATAATTTGTGCTGCAGGTATTTCTAACGGATTTACTAATTTTTCTACTCTAGGTTGGTCTGCATGGCAGACTGAGCAACCATTCGCCATGACATATAATAAGAATTTATTTTCTGATTCAATGCGTTGTGTAATATCGTCATATTGCTTTAAAGTCTCCATCTTCAAACCTTCTTTCTATTGTCTGTGTCGAAAGCTATCATACGCGGATAGAGGTAGAGAATCAACTTTATTGCTTTGCAAAGCAAAGGACTTTTTTGACCTAGAGTGTTAAAATATAAAATGATTGATGAATTATGAGGCCATTTCATTTGGACTCATTTTTTAATATTAAGCCGTATACATAAAGAGAGAATAAACTTGGAGGCAAAGATTGCGATGAAGAATATTTTATTAGCAGTATCGGGTGGTATTGCAGCTTATAAAGCGATTGATTTAACAAGTAAATTAACACAAGCAGGGTATGACGTACGTGTAATGCTGACTGAACATGCACAAGAGTTTGTGACACCGCTTGCTTTCCAAGCAATCAGTCGTAATCCTGTATACACGAGTACATTTAAAGAAGAAAATCCAGCTGAAATTCAACATATAGCGTTAGGTGATTGGGCAGACGCAGTGATTATTGCGCCAGCAACTGCCAATATTATCGGTAAATTAGCAAACGGTATTGCTGACGATATGATTACTTCAACTTTATTAGCGACGACTGTTCCTAAATTTGTTGCTCCTGCTATGAATGTGCATATGTATGAAAATCCAAGAGTACAAGCGAACATGCAAGTATTGACTGAAGATGGTTATCATTTCGCTGAACCTGGTGAAGGCTTTTTAGCCTGCGGCTATGTAGCGAAGGGCCGTATGATGGAACCATTGGATATCATGGCATTCATGCGCCAAACGATGGAACAAAATAATAATCAATCAGTCATCAATGAGAGTGATTGGTTCAATGGTAAACATGCCTTAGTTACAGCAGGACCGACGGTCGAAGTTATTGATCCTGTACGTTTTGTGTCTAATAGAGCATCAGGAAAAATGGGATATGCACTTGCTGATGCATTACAAAAGAGAGGCGCTAAAGTAACTTTAGTGAGTGGTCCAACAAGCTTAACGCCACCAGAAAATGTGGACTTTGTACCTGTAACTAGTGCGGAAGATATGTTTAACGCAGTAGTTGAACGTTTTGATGCTCAGGACTTTGTCTTTAAAACGGCTGCAGTTTCAGATTACAAACCAGCAGAAAAACTGGAACATAAAATGAAAAAACAAGATGGAGATTTAACCATTTCATTTACACGAACTAAAGATATATTGAAATATTTAGGTGAGCATAAATCGCATCAAAAATTAATTGGCTTTGCAGCTGAAACACAAGATATTGAAAAATATGCAAAAGCTAAATTAGAGAAAAAGAATGCAGATGTGATTATTGCGAATAACGTAGGAGACACATCTATCGGTTTCAGTTCTGATGATAATGAAGTCACATTATACTTCAAAAATGACGAAGCAGTTAATATAGAGAAAGGTAAGAAACAGCAGCTTGCTGGAAGAATCTTAGAAGAATTAGAACGTAGGTGGAAATAATGTATGCAAAGGTAATTGTAGATGTCCCAGCTAAAAACGTAGACTTTACCTTTGACTATAAAATACCAGAGCGACTCGTACCCATTATTCAAGTTGGTGTACGAGTCGTTGTACCCTTTGGGTACAGAACCATTCAAGGGTATGTTATGGAAATAGCTGAGGAACCAGATCCAGAACTAGATTTATCTAAACTAAAAGAAATCCAAGAAATTCAAGATATCAAACCAGAACTGACACCTGAATTAGTTGATTTAAGCGCTTGGTATGGTAAATATCATGTCACGAAACGTATTTCTATTTTAGAAGCCATGTTACCAAGTGCTATTAAAGCAAGATATACCAAAGTATTTGAAATTGTAGAAGATGAATCAATACCAGATGACATTTTAAAACGCTTTAATAAAGAAGGACATTATGCTTATAAAGCTGCTCAACAAAATGGTGATTTAAAACATTTAGTTCCTTTATTAGAAGAAGGTATCGTTAGAGAAGAAACGTTACTGTCTCAAAATACAAAGAAAAAAACACAACGTGCAATACGAATAAGAGATGATCATCAACCAGATGAAGTTTTAGCAATGTTAGAACGACACCCTAAACAATATGATGTTTATGCTTACTTGCTAGATGCACAAAATAGAGATGTTCCTTTAAAAGAACTTGAAGAAGTAGGGTTATCAGCTTCAAGTGCTAAAACATTGGAACGTAATGGTTTTGTAGAGAAGTATGATGCCATAGTAGAACGTGACCCATATGCATCAAGAGTATTTGAACAAGAAGAAAAACGACAACTCACTCCAAGCCAACAAATCGCTTACGATGAGATTAAAAAGGTTATTGATGAAGAAAAACAAGAGACTTTCTTATTACATGGTGTAACAGGTTCTGGTAAAACTGAAGTTTATCTTCAAACGATAGAAGCTGTTCTAGAAAAAAATCAACAGGCTATGATGTTAGTTCCAGAAATTGCTTTGACACCACAAATGGTTTTACGTTTTAAACGTAGATTTGGTGATGAAGTTGCAGTATTGCATTCTGGTCTTTCAAAAGGTGAACGTTATGATGAGTGGCAAAAAATACGTGACGGACGCGCACGCGTAAGTGTAGGCGCGCGTTCTAGTGTTTTTGCACCATTTAAAAATCTGGGTATGATTATTATTGATGAAGAACATGAGGCAACATACAAACAAGAAGATTATCCGCGTTATCATGCGAAAGAGATTGCATTATGGCGCGCAAAATATCATCAATGTCCATTAATTTTAGGTAGTGCGACGCCAAGTCTTGAATCATATGCACGTGCTGAAAAGGGAGTTTATCACTTATTAAGCTTACCTGATCGTGTGAATAATCAACCATTACCTGAAATTGATATTGTAGATATGCGTGAAGAATTAGCAAATGGTAACCGGTCAATGTTTTCGACAGAATTGCGAGAAGCAATTCAAGACCGTTTATCTCGCAATGAACAAATTGTACTGTTCCTAAATCAACGTGGTTATTCTTCATTTATATTATGCCGAGACTGTGGTCATGTACCGCAATGTCCAAACTGTGATATTTCATTGACCTACCATAAATCTAGCGATAAATTGAAATGTCACTATTGTGGTTATGAAGAAACACCGCCTAATAAATGTCCAAACTGCGAAAGTGAACACATTCGTCAAATGGGAACTGGTACCCAACGCGTTGAAGAACTTTTAAATCGTGAATTTGAAAATGCGAAGATTATTCGTATGGACGCAGATACAACATCACGAAAAGGCGCACATGAGAAGCTATTGAATGATTTCGGAGAAGGTAAAGGGGATATTCTGCTCGGTACTCAAATGATTGCGAAAGGGTTGGATTTCCCAAATATTACACTTGTCGGTGTATTAAACGCTGATACAATGTTGAACTTACCAGATTTTCGTTCCAGTGAAAGAACCTTCCAATTGCTGACTCAAGTAGCAGGGCGTGCAGGACGTCATGAAAAAGAAGGGAAGGTTATTATTCAAACCTATAACCCTGATCATTATGCGATACAAGATGTCCAGCTTAATGATTATTTATCGTTCTATCATAAAGAAATGAAATACAGACAAATTGGTAAGTATCCACCATACTATTTCTTGATTAACTTTACGATTTCTCACCAAAATATGAAAGAAGTTATGCAAGCAGCGGCACATGTTCATAAAATATTATTACAACACCTTACGGATCGGGCTTTGATTTTAGGACCATCACCAGCAGCTATCGCTAGAATTAATAGAGAATTTCGTTTCCAAGTTCTAGTCAAATACAAAAGTGAACCCGAATTACACAAAGCACTTCAATATTTAGATGATTACTATCATGAACGCTATCAAAAAGATAAGCTTTCATTAAAGATAGACATAAACCCTTATGTCATGATGTAGTGAATAAAATAGCATAAAATCAAGGATAAGTGATGATTTAGGAAGTATTAGATGCTTTTTAGATTGTCACTTATCTTTTTATTTTCAGCCAACATCAATGTATAAGTGTAACACTTTTTGAAAGTTCTTTATTATTGCGTACTATACAAAAAGTGGTGTAAAATAAATTAAATTATAAATGCTTATCTGCTTACGAACTTCATATAGATATACGATTAAGGATTCTTTATGAGATACCATACTTTTAAAAGTAAGCAGTTTATCAAAGTTATAATTAATTTTCAAAAGGTGATGATGAAACGATGAAAATAGCAATCATTAGCGCAACGGGTAAACAAGGAACAATTTTAACTGAAAAAGCATTAGAGAGAAACCATGAAGTTACTGCGTTTGTCAGAAATCATAATAAATTACAATTTGATGTTCCATATGTAGAAAAAGATATATTAGATATTACTCGTGAAGATTTAGAAGGTTTTGATGCAGTATTCGTCGCATTTGGCGCACCAAGTGGAAAAGAAGAGTTATATATTCAAATGACTAATCATCTTATTAATATTTTAGACGGTATAGATGTAAAACTGATGTTTGTTGGTGGAACAGGTAGATTGTATATATATGATAGTAAAACAACAAGAGTAGCGGATAATCCAAATATCCCAGAGACTGTAAAAGAATCAGCTATAAAAATGGCTGAAGCTTATGATATTCTAGCAGCGCAAGACAAACTAAAAGACTGGACGTTTGTAAGTCCTGCAAGCATGTTTGATTTTAATGGTCCAGAAACCAACGATTATAAATTGGGTACTGATACAATTATTTATAACTCAAGAAATAAATCTTATGTATCGTACAGTGATTTCAGCAACGCATTTATAGATGAAGCTGAAAATGATCAATATCCAAACCAAGGTATCACAGTAGTTTTTGGTTAACTGATAATAAAAAGCAACCTCATTAAAAGTAATAGAAAGTAAATTGCTTTTAATGAGGTTTTATTATTAAGAATGCACTAACTTGTACAGGTGTATATATTTTATATAGGTAATTATAAGTTAATATCCCTTTTTTGATATTGTAATGATTATTTTCATGTATAATAAGGAATCAAGGAGTGATTTTATGATTCTGCTCAAAACGTTTATCATAGCATTTTCAGTTTTCACATTTTTATCTGCGATATTAATGTTAGCACGTAATCCGAAAACACCTAAAATTACAATGATCCTCTTAATAGTAGGAAGCTTATTGTTAGATATCGGAGCTTTAATTGCTAATTTCATACCAGCTCTGATTCTTTTAATCATTGGGTTTGCAATGATCCAAGTAGGTATAGGTATCTATCAAAAGAGAACTTTTGGGAAAATCATCTTTTTAGCACAAAGTGTGAGGTTCATTGTAAGTATATTTGTTATTGTTTTCTTTATTATTTTACAATAGTTTAAAGCATCTACTAAGAAATCTTGGTAGGTGCTTTTTTTACTCCTTAGCATAGGTATCCAGTGAATTAAGCTATCAATAGATTTAGTGATTGTTATAATTTTGTGGATTTTATTAAAAAATATTACAATCTGATTTTGATTGTAAAAATATTTAAAATTTGTTTCAAAAGCGTCATGTTATCCTAATATAATGTAAAATATACGTTAATTAGTATGTACTATACATATAATGGAGGTTACTATGGAAAAGACAATTGATATCGGTAAGATATTTACCGCACTAAAGAAAAACGTTAAATTGCTGTTGATTATTCCGTTAATATTTTTAGTTGTAAGTTTATTGTTAAGTTTTTTTGTTATACAACCCAAATATTCTGCAACTACTCAAGTATTGGTTAATCAGAAACACTCAAACAATGAAATGATGGCACAACAGGTTCAATCTAATATTCAACTTGTTAAAACATACTCAGAAATTATTAAAAGCCCGAGAATCTTAGATAAAGTTTCTAAAGATTTAAATGGTAAATATTCAGAAAAAGAATTATCTAGTATGTTAAGTGTAAATAATAAAGCAGATTCTCAAATCATGAGCATTACTGTAGAGAGTAATAAAAAAGGTGACGCCACAAAAGTTGCAAATACAATTTCTAAAGTATTTAGTGATGATGCTAGTAAAATCATGAGTATAGATAATGTGTCTACTTTATCTAAAGCAGAAGATGCAAAAAAAGTCGCTCCTAAACCTATTACAAATGCACTTATCAGTATAGTATTAGGTCTTATTCTTGCTGTGATTATCATAATATTAATAGCTATTTTTGATAAAAGAATTAAAAGTGAAGATGAAGTTGAAGAATTATTGGATTTACCAGTTTTAGGTGCAATTCCTGAGTTTAATAAAAAATGATAAAGGAGAATTCACAGATGAAAAAAAAGAGTAAAGCTATAAATAATCCATTAATGACTCACTATGACCCAAAATCTGTTATTAGTGAAAAATTTAGAGGAATACGTACAAACATAATGTTTTCTACTGCAAATGATGATGTTAAAACTTTAGTAATAACATCTGAAAAACCTGGCGTTGGAAAATCTTTGGTTTCTGCAAATATAGCAGTTACATATGCACAAGCCGGTTATAAAACATTGCTTATCGATGGAGATATGAGAAAACCCACTCAGCATTATATGTTCAATACTAGCAATATTGATGGATTATCTAATTTAATAATTAGTAAATCATATTTTGAAAAGGCGATTACTAAAACAGAAATCGATAACCTAGACTTATTAACTTCTGGACCAATTCCACCGAATCCGTCTGAGTTAATTGGCTCAATCCAGTTTCAAAATCATTTAGAGGAATTAAAAGAAATATATGACTTTATAATTATTGATACTCCTCCTGTAAATACTGTTACAGATGCACAACTGTTTTCAGAAATCAGTGGATATGCTGCGTTAGTAATAAATGTAAAAAATAATGATCGGAAGTCAATCTTAAAAAGTAAAGAATTGATTGAAAATACTGGAGCTAAAGTTTTAGGCGTTGTTTTAAACAAAACAGAACATGAAAAAAATTCAAGTTACTATGCGTATTATGGAGAAGAATCATAATGATAGATATTCACAATCACATTATATATAACGTTGATGATGGTCCGAAAAATGAAGATGAAATGATTAGTTTATTGCAACAAGCTTCTGAAGAAGGTATCAACGAAATTGTGGCAACACCACATCATTTACATTATAAATACAATAATAAATTTGATGATGTAGAGAAACATGTCAATTCTTTGAATAAACATGAGGAAATTAGAAAGTTAGGAATTAAAATTTTACCTGGCCAAGAGATAAGGGTGACGGATGAATTACTAACTGATTTGGATAATGGAAATATTAAAGGAGTTAATTATTCAAAATACTTATTACTTGAACTTCCATCAAATAATGTACCAAACTTTCTTCAAAATATTATTTATGAAATTCAAACCAGAGGATACATTCCAGTTATTGTGCACCCAGAAAGAAATAAAAAAATTGCTCAAGACATTAACATACTATATGGGTTAGTTAATATCGGAGCGCTTTGTCAATTAACAGCTTCTTCTTTAGCAGGTAATATGGGGAAAAATATTCAAAAATTTTCAATTAGAATGATTAAACATAATCTAGTTCATTTCATTGCTTCTGATGCACATGATGTAAAATTTAGACCATTTATAGCTGAGAAACTATTTTCAATTTCTAAACTTAGTAAATATGAAGAAGAAATTAAGGAAATGTATGAGAATAATAAACACCTGGTTTGTGATGAAAAAATTACTCAAAGAAGACCTATTGAGTATAAAAAGAAGAAAATTCTTGGGCTTTTTTGATACTTTAAATTTTTATTCATAAAAGAAAGGTGATAGGGATGTTAAAAAGAGCAATTGATTTAGCGATAGGTAGTTCAGTTTTCTTAGTAAGTGCTCCAATTTTAGTCGGTGCATCTGTTGCCATTGCCAAAAGTATGGGACGACCAGTGTTATTTAAACAACAAAGACCAGGTTTAAATGGAGAACCCTTCTATATTTATAAATTCAGAACTATGACTGATGCACGAGACGATCAAGGTGAATTATTGCCTGATGAACAAAGAATGACAAAAGTGGGCAGTTTTATTCGTAAAGCCAGCATTGATGAACTGCCACAATTAATTAATGTCATAAAAGGTGATTTAAGCTTGGTAGGCCCACGTCCGTTATTAATGGAATATCTTCCCTTATATTCAGACGAGCAAAAGAAACGTCACTTGGTAAAACCTGGTATCACGGGTTGGGCGCAAGTAAACGGGAGAAATGCGATTTCATGGGAAGCTAAGTTTAAATTGGATGTTTGGTATGTTGAAAACCAATCGTTCAAGTTAGATATGTATATCCTATACAAAACATTTATCAATGTTTTAAATCGTAAGGATGTAAGTGCTAAGGATCACGTAACAATGGAAAAATTTCGAGGTTCGCCACAATGAAATCAATATTAATTATTGGTAATGGCGGACACGCTAAGGTTGTCAGAGATGTAATCGAAGCTGAAGGCAATTATAAAGTTAGTGGATATTTGGATGATAATATTGAAAAAATGTATAGAGAAAATGATTTGATTTTCGATAATCTTAGAAATATTCGACTTTATCAAGAAAATTATTATTTTGTTATTGCAATAGGGAATAATAAAGTTAGAAATAAAATTTTCGACAAGATTAATGTGCCTATCGAAAGATTTCCAGTGTTTATTCATCCGCATGCAATTATTAGTAAAAATGCAGAAATTAGCAATGGTACCGTTGTTATGCCCGGTGCCATTGTTAATGCGGATACAGTAATAGGGAAGCATGCCATTATAAATACCGGTTCCATAGTTGAACATGATTGTTTAATAAAGGATTATACACATATTTCACCAGGAGCAGTGTTAACTGGTAATGTTTCGGTTGGTGAGAGCACGCAAGTTGGAGCAAATGCGACAGTGATTCCGAATTTGAAAGTTGGAGCACACGTTATGGTAGGCGCAGGTTCTACCGTAATTTCTAATGTAAGGGACAATGTAACGGTAGTAGGATCACCCGCAAAAGTTATTAAGGAGTAATGATGATAATGAGAGAGAGAATATTTTTATCAACACCGCATATGGGTGGGACAGAAACCCAGTACATAGAAAAAGCTTTTAAAGATAATTGGATTGCACCTTTAGGTGAAAATGTAACGGAATTTGAAAATGATATAAAAGATTACGTAGGTGCAGATTATGCACTAGCTACAGCAAGTGGTACATCTGCTATTCATCTTGCATTGATTGAAGCAGGTGTTGCAAAAGGTGACATAGTCTTTTGTTCATCATTAACATTCTGTGCAACATCTAATCCAATTTTATATCAAGATGCTACACCAGTATTTATTGATTCAGAAATGGAATCATGGAATATGTCACCGACAGCTTTAGAAAAAGCATTCAAAACATATGAAGATAAAGGTACTTTACCTAAAGCAGTTTTAGTAGTGAATTTATACGGTCAGACAGCAGACTTTGAGAAGATATCAAAAATCTGTAAACATTATAATGTTACCTTAATTGAAGATTCAGTAGAATCTCTAGGGTCAACTTATCACGGTAAAATGAGTGGTAGTTTTGGAGATTTAAGTATTTTTTCATTTAATGGTAATAAAATCATCACGACAAGTGGTGGTGGCATGTTGCTTTCTAATCATAAAGAATACATTGACCATGCGTTATTCTTAGCAACACAAGCTAAAGATAAAGCACCATATTATCAACATAGTGAATTAGGTTTTAATTATAGATTGAGTAATATTTCAGCAGGTATTGGCCGTGGCCAAATGGAAGTTATTAATGATCGTGTGAATCGTCGACGTGACATCTTCGACATGTATTATGATGCATTAAGTGAAATTGATGGTATTAATTTCCAACCTGAATTACCAGATAGTAAATCTAATCGTTGGTTAACAGCAATGACAATCAATCCAAATAAGATTAATATTTCTGCAGCTGATTTAATAAAAGAATTAAATGTCAAAAATATTGAAGCAAGAGCAGTATGGAAACCGATGCACCTACAACCATTATATGAAGCATTTGATTATTTTTATGATGAGAAAGATAATGCCAAAAAATTATTTGAAGAAGGTGTTTGTCTGCCATCTGGTTCAAATATAACAAATGAGGAATTAATTGATGTAATTGAAAGTATTAAGTCACTTTTAAAATGATTTTTTCAGTGGTTAAAATTTAGAATATAAATATAAAAAATGAGGGATAAAGATGAAAGAGAAAAAAATCGCAGTAATTGGTATGGGATATGTTGGAATGCCGTTAGCTATAGCTTTTGCTAAACATTTTGAAGTAATTGGTTTTGATATTGATGAAAATAAAATAAATAAATATAACAATAACATTGATCCAACTGGAGAGGTTGGAGAAGAAGTGTTAAAGAATACATCATTAAAATTCACTTCTAATGAGAATGATTTAAAAGATGCAGAATTTTTTATAATCACTGTACCTACACCTATTAAACAAGATAATACACCAAATTTAGCACCAATTGAAAGCGCTACTAAATTAGTAGGGAAATACTTAAAAAATAATGATTATGTAGTTTATGAATCCACAGTCTATCCTGGTGTTACTGAAGAAGTATGCGCACCATTATTAGAAGAAATATCCGGATTGGAAGTAATTAATGATTTCAAAGTTGGTTACTCCCCAGAAAGAATAAATCCTGGTGATAAGAAAAATACAGTTGAAAATATAATAAAAATTGTTTCAGGTATTGATAAAGAATCACTAGATGTGATTGCCGAAATATATGGAAAAGTTATCAAAGCAGGTATTCACAAAGCTTCAAATATCAAAGTAGCAGAAAGTGCAAAAGTAGTTGAAAATAGTCAGAGAGATATAAATATTGCATTTATGAATGAACTATCACAAGTCTTTAATTTAATGGGAATTAATACTCATGAAGTGATAGATGCCATGAATACAAAGTGGAATGCATTAGGTTTCTATCCAGGTTTAGTAGGTGGTCATTGTATAGGTGTAGATCCTTATTACTTCATTTATAGAGCAGAGAACCTTGGATATCACTCTCAAATAATTACAGCAGGAAGAAAGATTAATAATGCGATGCCTGCATTTGTTGTTAACAATATAATAAAGGAGTTGATGAAAAAAGGTAAATCATCAGATGCAACAGTCTTAATTGCCGGTTTGACCTTCAAAGAAAATACACCTGACTTCAGGAACTCTAAAGTGTTAGAAATGATTAAGTCTTTAAATGAATTTGGTATAAAACCAAAAATTTTCGATCCTTATATTAATAGTTTTAGCGACGAAATTGAAGCGGATATTGTAGATATGGAAGACTTTAAAGAAAGCGTTGATGTCTTACTATATGCCGTGAATCATGATGTTTTCAAAAATATAGAAGATACAAGTTTCTTAGAATTATTGAAAAAGGACTCTTCTATAATTGTTGATTTGAAAAATAGATTTAAGAAATATGAAAATGATAACGTTACTTACTGGTCTATTTAAAAAGAAAGGTTAGATGTTATGGAAATTTTGCATTTTAATAGCAATTACTTACATTCACCTTTATATAGCGAAATGTTTAATCAATTAGAAAAACAAGGTGTTAGAAATGATGTTATTATGCCAAGGAAAATTAAAGATGAAGCAAACGTTAGTGATAAGTTGATTGAAACAAACACAAATGTGTTTGAAAAACAATTTTTAAAATCAACTGATCGTTTCTTTTATTTTAAAAAGCAAAAGAAGATACTAGCTTGGGTTCAGTCATTAAACTTTGACTTGAATGATTACGATATTGTTCACGCACACACTTTATTTTCAGATGGTTATCAAGCGTTAAAATCAGGTAAGCCATATATTGTTACAGTGAGAAATACTGATATAAATTTTTATATGAAATTTTACAAGCACCTATTACCTTTAGGAAGAAAAATTTTAAAAAAAGCCAGTCAAATAATATTTTTATCGGAGTCTTATAAAAACAATACTATAGAAATGTTGTTTGGTACTAGAAAAATAAAAAAAGAAATTTACGAAAAATCACATGTCATACCTAATGGTATTAATGATTATTGGTTGAAGCATTCCAGTGACCAAACAAAACATATTAATGAAGATATAAATGTTATTTGTGTTTGTAGGATTATGAAAAATAAAAATTTGGAATTTTTAGCTGAAAATCTTACTGCTAAAAACTTAGGAAGAAATGTAAATATTTATATAGTTGGTGATGTAGTTGATTTGAAATATTACCAGAATTTAAAAAAATATCCTAATATGTATTTTCTTGGCAAAAAAGGCAAACAAAACATTGTAGAAATTATGAAAAATATGCACGTTTTTATAATGGTTTCTTTTACAGAAACGTTTGGCTTAGTGTACTTAGAAGCGCTGACACAAAATTTACCTGTTATATATACCAAAAATGAAGGTTTTGATAAATACTTTGAAGAAGGGTATGTTGGTTATTCTGTAAACCCAACGAATAATAATGAATTAATAAAGCAAGTAAGAAAAATTATTGAAAATTATAATGTAATACAAAAAAATATTAGTCAAATAGATAAGAAACGATTTTCTTGGCAAAACAATGCCTTAAAACACAAAGAAATTTACGAAATAGCAAAGGCAAGGGTTGAACAATGAAATTTATCAAAGATATGTTAATAAACATATTATCTCAAGGTTTATTTATAGCGGTTCAACAATTGTTTTTATTTCCCAATTTCGAACAAGCACTTGGTCAAGGGGAGTTCGGTAGATTTTTAATAATATATGGTTACTTTAATGTATTGGTAATAACCTTAAATGCAAGTTTTACCAATCTGTATCAAAAAAAATTCAACACGTTTGATCAAGAACTAGATAACAAATCTGCACTTTACACGTATTATAAAAAGTTGTTGCTATATATTACGTTAGTATCTGTGATATTTTCTGTATCAATTTGGGTATTTCATATTGATGAAATAGAATATTTACTAATTTATTTATTAGTTTTATTTACGTCGAGTAGAATGTTTTTACTAGTTTTCTACAGGGTGAAAAAAGAATTTATGAAAATTCTTTATGTTAACTTAGTACTTAGTTCTATGTATATATTGCTATACTTTTTACCTATAGAAAGTGTGAGAGGCGTTCTTTTATGTTTTGTAGTGATAGAGTTGTTGATTAATGTAGTTACTTACCTATTAGTTAAAGTTAATGTAATTGCATTGTTCAAAACAAAAAATTATTATTTTGAAGCATCAGCACTAACTTTTTTATTAATTTCAGGCTGTGCAGGATCTTTAATGAACTATTCTGATAGATTTATAACAAGTTTTTTACTTGGTGCAAGTAGTGTTTCGATTTTTTATATAGCAACTTTGCCAACTAAATTAATGTTATTCCCGTTTACAATGATTTCATCAGTTATTTTGAGTTACATTGCTGATACTGAAAAAATCACAAAAAGAATTAAAAAACGCGTATTAATGTTGATGCCGATTGTAAGTGTTATTGTATTTGTTATTTCCTATTTTGTTGGCTATATTTTGATATATCTGTTATATGAAAATTATTTAGAAGCAGTCAAACCTATATATTTATTTGTAACAATAACGTTTGGATTGATTTGTGCTGATTACATTATACGTAGTTTCTTAGTTAAATATTATTCATTAAAACGCAAAGCGTTGATTGACATATTAACGCTAATCTTTTTTGTAGTATTATCAATGATATTAAGTATTTTTAGCCATAGTTTAGTTATGATTGCAGTTGCTCAATTAGTTACATACTCAATAAAGCTATCTGTACAATTGTATATCTTCTCAAAACTAAAAGTATAAAAACAGATTACATGGAGGAATAAGATGATTAGTCGTATTAAGATAGCTATTAGAAAATTGTTATTAAGAGAAAGTACTAAAAATTTATATAAGAAAATGAGTAAAATAAAAGCTAAATTGATGAGATTTTTGAGTGACGAGCAATTTACAAAGCTCAATATAAAACATAATACAGGTATTAAACTAAACTTGAAAAACCCTAAGATGTTTGTTGAAAAAATAAATTGGCTGAAGTTGAATTATAGAAATGACTTGCAAACTGAGTATACTGATAAGTATCTAATGAGACAGCATTTAATTGATAATGAGTATAGCAACTTATTACCTCCTTTATTAGGTGCATATGATAATTTTAATGATATTAACTTTGAAAAATTGCCAGATAAAGTATTTTTAAAAACCAACCATACATCTGGGGTAAACCAAGCAGTTGAAAAAAACAAAACAAACTTAAAGAAAACTAAAGAAAAATTTGATGCAGCTATGAAAGATAACTATTTTAAATATTCAAGAGAATGGAATTATAAGAATATTAGACCTAAAATTTTAGTGGAAGAGTATTTAGATATGAAGGATTTTATTGATTATAAATTCTTCGTATTTGAAGGTAAAGTAGAATTTTTTGCTATCATAAAAAATATTAATGATGAGCAAGGCAACCAATCTCTAGAAAGTAAAATTAATCTATACGACACAGACCTGAATAAAATGAATATAGATATCAAAAGACAAGAGTTTAATGATGATGATTTCAAATTCAGTAAATTTATACCTGAAATGATTAAAGTATCTGAAAATTTAGCGTCGAGATTTCCGTTTTGTAGAGTTGATTTTTTTGTGAGTAAGGATAAATTGTATTTTGGTGAAATGACATTTCATCCTAATGGCGGTCAATTAGTGCTGTACCCATTAGAAAATGAATTAAAGTATGGAGAAAAAATTCATTTGAATAAAATTCCTCAAAGCGATTTGAAAAAGCAGCTTAATCATTAATGGTTAAGGAGGTAAAGTATGAAAAATAATCTGCATGAACATAAGTTTACGATTAAAGTATCTACAATTGTTATATTCATATTGTATTTGTTAATAATTATAGGATCACTTAATGCGACAGAATCTGCAACTGTCCTTATTGGAACTGCATCGCTGTTTCTAACTTTTTTTATTGCCGCTTTAGGAATACTTATTTATATCAGTAAATTAGTTCCTTTTGATAAATCGCAGTTGGCAGTATTGATTTTAATTCTATTATTGACAATGGTATGTGTTACTTCTATTTCAAATAATACATTTGAAATGAAGGATTTAATTAATACAATTCAAATGATTGCGTGTTTATTAATCATTATGTATTTATCTTTTATCAAAATAAGTTTTGAAAATCTTAAATATATAAACGTGTTAGTCGCAATATTCGTCCTATTTCATTTTATAGTATGGGTAGCAATGGGTTTACCTGGTTTCTTTGCAAGTATATATAATAATTCAAACCTGATTGGTCCTTATATGTTTTATACTTCTTTCTTCCTGATATTAGGTATAAGATACTCTAAATTTAAAATTATATATATTGGAATTCTTTTTATTAGTTTAATTCTTGTTTTAGCTAGTGATACACGATCTATACTTTTGAGTATTGCTGCAACGATATTCGTGTTCTTATTTTGGAAATTTTTAACTAAGTATCAAATTATAGCAGTCTTATTTTTTGCTCTCATAATTATACTTAGTATTTCATTTGTTTATATCTATCCAATGTTACCTACTTTTAGATTCTTTACACCTATAGAACAGTGGATGTTGGATCATACTGGTAAAAGTATAATGTCTGGTAGAAATGACTTGTGGATTCCATTAATTGAATTAATTAATGAAAAGCCTTGGTTTGGTTATAGCCCTGGAACTATGGCAGAAGAATTATATTCACATGATCAGTCGCCACATAATTTATATTTAAATATTTTGATGCAAATTGGTTATTTAGGCTTAATACTAATTTCAGCTATTTTATTGATTATATGGAATGCAATGGTAAAACAAAGAGATAATTTCATTGTTAAATTATCTGCTAGTTATTTTTTAGGAGTAATTGTACACCAATCATTTGAGATTACCTTATTCCAAAATCAGTTATCAGTAGGATTGCTACAAGTATTTATAATGGGTGTTGGATATAGTGTTGCGACAAACTTAAACAAAGAAAGCAAAATGATAATAGAATGATTTATCGAAAAAATATGGAGGTTGTTAACTTGAAAAATATATGGATATTTAACCATTATGCTACAGACAATTATTTTAATGAAGGCGGAAGACATTATTGGTTTGCAGAATTTTTAAAGAAAAAAGGGTATAAAGTTACAATATTTTGTGCAAATACGAGACATAATTCTAATGATGTTATAGATACCAACAGAAAACTGTATGCAGAAAGAGTTGTTAACGAAATTCCATTTGTTTTTGTGAAATCCCATACTTATAATTCAAATAACCATCATAGAATTTTAAATATGCTTTCTTTTAGTAAAAGATTACTTAAAGTATCAGAAGAATATCGAAAAAGATATGGCAAACCGGATATTATTATAGCATCAAGTGTACATCCACTCACTTTAATAGCAGGTTTAAAAATAGCAAAAGAATTACAAGTGAAATGTATAGTTGAAGTCAGAGACTTATGGCCAGAAAGTATTGTTGCATATGAAATTTTAAGTAAAAGCAACCCAATTACACAAATGATGTATCAAGCAGAAAAGAAAATTTATGAAAAAGCTGATGCAATTGTAATGACGTGGCAAGGTGGTAAGGATTATATTAAAAATCAAGGTTGGTTCTCTTCAATATCAGAAGAAAAAATTTACCATATTAGTAATGGTGTAGTTTTAAAAAACTTTAATCAGAATGCTGATTTATATAAAGTAAATGACTCAGAACTAATGGACACTAATTATAAAAATTATGTATACACTGGATCAATAAGAAAAGTAAACTACTTATCGTTTTTAGTTGATGTTGCAAAAATATTAGACGAAAAATATCCAGATTCAAACATAAGAATTCTTGTTTATGGCGATGGAGACGAGAAAACTAATTTAGAAGAAAAAGTAAGTGAATTGAAATTATCTAATATAGTATTTAAAGGAAAAGTACATAAAAAATATGTTCCGTTTATTTTGAAAAACTCTTATGGCAATATACTTCATAATCGCAGTACAAACTTAGATAAATATGGACAGAGTCAAAATAAATTGTTTGAATATTTAGCAGCGGGTAGACCTATTATTCAAACTTATTCGACTGGCTACAGTGTAATTGAAACAGAAAATTGTGGTTACTGTGCAAAAAATCAAACACCAGAAGAAGTTGCTAAAGCTTTAGTTGATCTTGCTCAAAATGAAAATGAAGCAAGAACACAAGGTGAAAATTCAAAACAGAAATCTATCGACTTTGATTTTGAAAATCTTACTAACAAATTAATAGAGGTTATTGAAAGATAAAGTTAAACAAAGGGGCTGGGACATAAATACAGTCCAA
>NZ_KV797490.1:0-1815 GCF_001809385.1 Staphylococcus sp. HMSC055C03 | reverse complement strand
TGCGTTTTCTGAGAGTAGTTTAATTTGTAGTTTAGTCATTGCTTTTGTCCCTCCAATATTCACTGGCTATTCTTGATGCCGTAAAACCTAATTGTTCATATGTTTTTTCTTTCTGACTTGCTTTAATTACTTCATCAAACGCCTTTGCCTTTTCCAGCACCTCTACATGCTCTTTGTAAATATCTTGATGTGTTTGCATATGCGGGTATTTTTCTGCTAATGCTTTAGCACCTTCTACTTGTTTTTCCATGTATTTGTATTTCATCACTCACTGCCCCTCTCTAGATCATGTAGTAAATTACTGAACTCATTTGTTTCATCTAAGTAGTCCATGACCTCTAACAATCTTTGCAATTCATTTTTACCTACCATTGCATTCGCCACTTGGAATAAGTGGTACTGATTATTAGGCTTAATAATCTTTTCAACTGCTTTATGTGTTTTCACGTAATCTGACAGCATCTTTTCTTTCAGCGTATGCCAAGCCTTCTCATAGTCACGTGGTTTCACTCAATATCATCCTCACTTAATAAATTTTTATTTTCAAATACATTACCAATTACCTCACATTTTTCATGGACATCAAGAACTGACGAACCTTTATCTGTCACCCAACCTAACCAACTTTCAGATTGGGAACCGTCACTGTCAAAGCCAGTACCAAATGTAACTACACCAATTTCATCGTGAACTCCATTTAAATAACCTTTGTCGATAATATCCCCTTCATAAATCTCTGTACCGTTTTTGTCTTTCAGACCAGTGTACTGCATTAGTTTAAAACAAAGGGCATCGTAATATTCAGATTGCGAGTTATCAACTTCCCCGTAACCCGTGTCGTCAAGGTGATGATTAAAAGCTAATGCACTAACGTTTTTATCGAATGCATTAAATTCAATAACGCCTATGTCATATCTCATTTTATTTTCTAACGAATCCCACGCTCTGAATTTAGGTATCATTCCAATTCCTCCTGTTATTCAAATAACCCTTTCTAGCAACGATTGCAGTGATGCGTGTAGGGCTTGCATCAATCACAAACCCCTTTACGCCTCTGCTCTGTAACTCTTGCTCTAGTTGCGTTAAACTACGTCCTCGTGTGTCTGATTTGAAACGCTGTTTAATTGTGTTTGTAAGTTCTCTCATCACTTCACCAGATCGTTAGCTTTAATAAACTGTGCTAATTCCTCATCTGTTTTAATAGCTTTCATTTTTTGATAATGCATGCCTGCCATATTGCCTACATAATTTGTATCTTCAGCAAGCGGTATTACACTGAATGCTATTTCTCCATACTTGTTTTTGAGATAGTATTTATTTTTAGCTCCTTCCAATAAGCCCATTTAAAGCCCCTCCTTGAGACGTTGCGCATAATCGATGATTTTATCCAACTCTTTATCTAATGCGTCTTTACGACCCAGCCTTGTTGGATATTTAATAAGATTAAACTTCATTGCGCCTCTGAACTCTTCGGGTGTAAAGTGTTGTCTACAAAATTCGATAACATCAATATCACCTGTCCCTTGATAATGTTCAGGGATGTTTTTATAATCTTCAAAATGTTCAGCTTTCTTGTCGAAGTAATCCTCATCAGTAAGTTCGAACGGGTCATCGATACCATCTAACTGAACCATGACTGATTGTTTGCCAAGTCTATCAACTTCTCGAATAACAACACCTGCATGACCGTCCTGCACATTTAATCCACGATATTGCCATAAGATAATACGATCATCTCTTCTTAAATCTTTAATCTCGTTCATCTAACGCACCGCCTTTACCATTAAATCATTTTCACATAGGTGCAAGTACCAG
>NZ_KV797489.1:0-1746 GCF_001809385.1 Staphylococcus sp. HMSC055C03 | reverse complement strand
AATGAACATTGAAAACTGAATGACAATATGTCAACGTTAATTCCAAATTAACAAACGTCCTAAGGACGTTTTAAAACAATTAGTTTTTATGAGCTAGTCAAACATCATAAATTATTATGGAGAGTTTGATCCTGGCTCAGGATGAACGCTGGCGGCGTGCCTAATACATGCAAGTCGAGCGAACAGACGAGGAGCTTGCTCCTCTGACGTTAGCGGCGGACGGGTGAGTAACACGTGGGTAACCTACCTATAAGACTGGGATAACTCCGGGAAACCGGGGCTAATACCGGATAACACATGAAACCGCATGGTTTCATGATGAAAGACGGTTTTGCTGTCACTTATAGATGGACCCGCGGCGTATTAGCTAGTTGGTAAGGTAACGGCTTACCAAGGCAACGATACGTAGCCGACCTGAGAGGGTGATCGGCCACACTGGAACTGAGACACGGTCCAGACTCCTACGGGAGGCAGCAGTAGGGAATCTTCCGCAATGGGCGAAAGCCTGACGGAGCAACGCCGCGTGAGTGATGAAGGTCTTCGGATCGTAAAACTCTGTTATTAGGGAAGAACAAGGGTGTAAGTAACTGTGCATCCCTTGACGGTACCTAATCAGAAAGCCACGGCTAACTACGTGCCAGCAGCCGCGGTAATACGTAGGTGGCAAGCGTTATCCGGAATTATTGGGCGTAAAGCGCGCGTAGGCGGTTTTTTAAGTCTGATGTGAAAGCCCACGGCTCAACCGTGGAGGGTCATTGGAAACTGGAAAACTTGAGTGCAGAAGAGGAAAGTGGAATTCCATGTGTAGCGGTGAAATGCGCAGAGATATGGAGGAACACCAGTGGCGAAGGCGACTTTCTGGTCTGCAACTGACGCTGATGTGCGAAAGCGTGGGGATCAAACAGGATTAGATACCCTGGTAGTCCACGCCGTAAACGATGAGTGCTAAGTGTTAGGGGGTTTCCGCCCCTTAGTGCTGCAGCTAACGCATTAAGCACTCCGCCTGGGGAGTACGGCCGCAAGGCTGAAACTCAAAGGAATTGACGGGGACCCGCACAAGCGGTGGAGCATGTGGTTTAATTCGAAGCAACGCGAAGAACCTTACCAAATCTTGACATCCTTTGACAACTCTAGAGATAGAGCCTTCCCCTTCGGGGGACAAAGTGACAGGTGGTGCATGGTTGTCGTCAGCTCGTGTCGTGAGATGTTGGGTTAAGTCCCGCAACGAGCGCAACCCTTAAGCTTAGTTGCCAGCATTAAGTTGGGCACTCTAAGTTGACTGCCGGTGACAAACCGGAGGAAGGTGGGGATGACGTCAAATCATCATGCCCCTTATGATTTGGGCTACACACGTGCTACAATGGACGGTACAAAGGGCAGCGAACCCGCGAGGTCAAGCAAATCCCATAAAGCCGTTCTCAGTTCGGATTGTAGTCTGCAACTCGACTACATGAAGCTGGAATCGCTAGTAATCGTAGATCAGCATGCTACGGTGAATACGTTCCCGGGTCTTGTACACACCGCCCGTCACACCACGAGAGTTTGTAACACCCGAAGCCGGTGGAGTAACCTTTTAGGAACTAGCCGTCGAAGGTGGGACAAATGATTGGGGTGAAGTCGTAACAAGGTAGCCGTATCGGAAGGTGCGGCTGGATCACCTCCTTTCTAAGGATATTATTCGGAACAGTTTCGCAGGAAACTGAAACGGAATAACGTGACATATTGTATTCAGTTTTGAATGTTTAT
>NZ_KV797488.1:0-3104 GCF_001809385.1 Staphylococcus sp. HMSC055C03 | reverse complement strand
TTTATACATTCAAAACTAGATAGTAAGTAAATTTCAATTCGACCAATCAAAACTTGAAATTTGATTAAGTCTTCGATCGATTAGTATTCGTCAGCTCCACATATCGCTATGCTTCCACCCCGAACCTATTAACCTCATCATCTTTGAGGGATCTTATAACCGAAGTTGGGAAATCTCATCTTGAGGGGGGCTTCATGCTTAGATGCTTTCAGCACTTATCCCGTCCATACATAGCTACCCAGCTATGCCGTTGGCACGACAACTGGTACACCAGAGGTATGTCCATCCCGGTCCTCTCGTACTAAGGACAGCTCCTCTCAAATTTCCTACGCCCACGACGGATAGGGACCGAACTGTCTCACGACGTTCTGAACCCAGCTCGCGTACCGCTTTAATGGGCGAACAGCCCAACCCTTGGGACCGACTACAGCCCCAGGATGCGATGAGCCGACATCGAGGTGCCAAACCTCCCCGTCGATGTGAACTCTTGGGGGAGATAAGCCTGTTATCCCCGGGGTAGCTTTTATCCGTTGAGCGATGGCCCTTCCATGCGGAACCACCGGATCACTAAGTCCGTCTTTCGACCCTGCTCGACTTGTAGGTCTCGCAGTCAAGCTCCCTTATGCCTTTACACTCTATGAATGATTTCCAACCATTCTGAGGGAACCTTTGAGCGCCTCCGTTACACTTTAGGAGGCGACCGCCCCAGTCAAACTGCCCGCCTGACACTGTCTCCCGCCATGATCAATGGCGCGGGTTAGAAATCCAACACAGCTAGGGTAGTATCCCACCAGCGCCTCCACGTAAGCTGGCGCTCACGCTTCTAAGGCTCCTACCTATCCTGTACAAGCTGTGCCGAATTTCAATATCAGGCTACAGTAAAGCTCCACGGGGTCTTTCCGTCCTGTCGCGGGTAACCTGCATCTTCACAGGTACTATGATTTCACCGAGTCTCTCGTTGAGACAGTGCCCAAATCGTTACGCCTTTCGTGCGGGTCGGAACTTACCCGACAAGGAATTTCGCTACCTTAGGACCGTTATAGTTACGGCCGCCGTTTACTGGGGCTTCGATTCGTAGCTTCGCAGAAGCTAACCACTCCTCTTAACCTTCCAGCACCGGGCAGGCGTCAGCCCCTATACATCACCTTACGGTTTAGCAGAGACCTGTGTTTTTGATAAACAGTCGCTTGGGCCTATTCACTGCGGCTCTTCAGAGCGTGAACCCTAAAGAGCACCCCTTCTCCCGAAGTTACGGGGTCATTTTGCCGAGTTCCTTAACGAGAGTTCTCTCGCTCACCTTAGAATTCTCATCTTGACTACCTGTGTCGGTTTGCGGTACGGGCACCAGTTATCTAGCTAGAGGCTTTTCTCGACAGTGTGAAATCAACGACTCGAGGAAAACATGTTTCCTCTCCCCATCACAGCTCAACCTTGAGAATGGCGGATTTGCCTACCATTCAGTCTCACTGCTTAGACGTGCACTCCAACAGCACGCTTCGCCTATCCTACTGTGTCCCCCCATCGCTTAAAACGATAAATGGTGGTACAGGAATATCAACCTGTTATCCATCGTCTACGCCTGTCGGCCTCGACTTAGGACCCGACTAACCCAGAGCGGACGAGCCTTCCTCTGGAAACCTTAGTCAATCGGTGGATGGGATTCTCACCCATCTTTCGCTACTCACACCGGCATTCTCACTTCTAAGCGCTCCACATGTCCTTGCGATCATGCTTCGACGCACTTAGAACGCTCTCCTACCATTGTCCTACGGACAATCCACAGCTTCGGTAATATGTTTAGCCCCGGTACATTTTCGGCGCAGTGTCACTCGACTAGTGAGCTATTACGCACTCTTTAAATGATGGCTGCTTCTAAGCCAACATCCTAGTTGTCTGGGCAATACCACATCCTTTGCCACTTAACATATATTTTGGGACCTTAGCTGGTGGTCTGGGCTGTTTCCCTTTCGAACATGGACCTTATCACCCACGTTCTGACTCCCAAGTTAAATTGATTGGCATTCGGAGTTTGTCTGAATTCGGTAACCCGAGAGGGGCCCCTCGTCCAAACAGTGCTCTACCTCCAACAATCATCACTTGAGGCTAGCCCTAAAGCTATTTCGGAGAGAACCAGCTATCTCCAGGTTCGATTGGAATTTCTCCGCTACCCTCAGTTCATCCGCTCACTTTTCAACGTAAGTCGGTTCGGTCCTCCATTCAGTGTTACCTGAACTTCAACCTGACCAAGGGTAGATCACCTGGTTTCGGGTCTACGACCAAATACTCAACGCCCTGTTCAGACTCGCTTTCGCTGCGGCTCCGCATTTGCTGCTTAACCTTGCATCAGATCGTAACTCGCCGGTTCATTCTACAAAAGGCACGCCATCACCCATTAACGGGCTCTGACTACTTGTAAGCACACGGTTTCAAGTTCTCTTTCACTCCCCTTCCGGGGTACTTTTCACCTTTCCCTCACGGTACTGGTTCACTATCGGTCACTAGAGAGTATTTAGCCTTGGGAGATGGTCCTCCCGGATTCCGACGGAATTCCACGTGCTCCGTCGTACTCAGGATCCACTCAAGAGAGAATAAACTTTCGACTACAGGACTTTTACCTTCTCTGGTTCAACTTTCCAGGTGATTCGTCTAATTTATTCCTTTGTAACTCCGTATAGAGTGTCCTACAACCCCAATGAGCAAGCTCATTGGTTTGGGCTCTTCCCGTTTCGCTCGCCGCTACTCAGGGAATCGATTTTTCTTTCTCTTCCTGCGGGTACTAAGATGTTTCAGTTCTCCGCGTCTGCCTTCGGACATGCTATGTATTCACATGTCGATAACACAACATAACTTGTGCTGGGTTCCCCCATTCGGAAATCTCTGGATCAACGCTTACTTACAGCTACCCAAAGCATATCGTCGTTAGTAACGTCCTTCATCGGCTTCTAGTGCCAAGGCATCCACCGTGCGCCCTTAATAACTTAATCACGTTATTAATATTGTGAGTAATCGTTTGCCGTCGGCAATTGATTACTAGCGATTCATTTAAATGAATAAAGCTTTTAAAACTCTAATTCACTCGGTTTTGCTTGGTAAAATCTATTTTT
>NZ_KV797487.1:0-131678 GCF_001809385.1 Staphylococcus sp. HMSC055C03 | reverse complement strand
TGGTTACAACCATGATTTTTGCCTTGTGAGAATAAGTTCACAACGGTGTCATCGAATTCTACAATTGTTCCTTTCATTTGGAAACCGTTTAATAAGAAAACAGTTAACTCCTCTTTGCTGTCTTTAAAACCTTGTAGAAAATTCTCTTGGATGCTTTTATCATTCATGATTGCATTCTCTCCTTTTTTTATTTATGTGGGCAGTAATGTCATCTAGAATCAATGGAAGTGGCTGTTGCTCTCTATCAAACCATTGCACATTCATTTTATTTTTGAACCAAGTCATTTGACGTTTTGCGTAATTTCTTGAGTGTTGTTTTAACTTGTCAACTGCTTGTTCAATCGAAATGTCTTGATCAATAGCAGGAATCAACTCTTTATATCCTATTGCTTGCATGCTCTGACAATTTGTAAAACCCTGTCTCTGCAGTTGCTCTACTTCATTAATTAAACCCGCTTTCATCATATGATCAACACGATTATTTATTCGTTGATACATAGTTTCACGCGACGTTTCTACCCCTATTAATAATGTATCATAATTTTCTGTATATTGTTGAACTTTTTTGCGATTACTTAATTTTTTTTTCGTTTTTAAGTAATATTCAACCGCTCTCAACACTCTTTTACGGTTATTCGGGTGAATATCCGCTGCAGACTCCGCATCAAAGCTTGCGAGATATTGATGTAACGCTTCATTAGACAAGCTTTCTAATTCCTCCAGCTTTTCACGTACAGCACGTGCTGTTTCTTCAGAAACTTCTTCTTTATCAAATGGATAGTTATAAATTAGTGATTGAATATAAAGACCCGTACCTCCAGCGATAATTGGAACTTTACCGCGCGCTGTGATGTCTTTAATTAATGCTTCAGCACGAACTTTGAAGTCATATGCTGAAAATGATTCATCTGGATTTAAAATATCAATAAGATAATGAGGGATATTTTGCATCTCTTCAGGCGTAGCTTTAGCTGTCCCAATGTCCATGCCTTTATAAACCTGCATTGAATCACCGCTGATAATTTCACCATCAACTTTTTTCGCAAGTTCAATGCTTAATTCAGTTTTCCCTACCGCTGTTGGTCCTACAATGACAACGAGTAAGGGCTTTATATTGTTGATCATATTAATCCCCCTGCTTATATTTGTTAAGGATATTTTTCTTAATCCAGTCATACATGTTATTCCATGTTTGATGATAGTCTTCTTCAAACAGAATTTCATGTCGCTTATTACGATAAAGTTGTACCGTAATGTGTTTTACACCATTTTTCTTCATTGCCACACCCAGTCTGCGAATACCTTTGCCATAGTCTCCAAATGCATCATCTTTACCAGAAATTAATAAGACTGGTAAATCTGCATTCATCTTTTTGATTTCTTTTGGTGTGCTGGTTTTCATCATTTCATTCAGCGTTTCATAAATAATCTGATTTGAGACTAAGAATCCGCAATACTGATCAGAACAATATCTATCAACTTCCTCTCTTTGTGTTGATAACCAATCATTCTCAGTTTGCACGTTTTGAATTCCTCGATTGAATGGTCTGAAAGCTAGACGGTTGACCCATCTGAGTCTTCTGCGTTTGCCAAATACAATCGTGATTATTTTCATTAACAATGCTAAAATCTTCCCTTTTAATTTCGGGAACAATCCTGTACCTGTCAAAATCAAACCTTGCGACATATCAGGATACATTTCAACATATTTACGTGCAATAATCGATCCCATTGAATGGCCGAGCACAATATAAGGCAGTTCATCTCTTTCTGGATATAACGTTTGCGCAATTTCATAAGCATCCGCCGCAACATTTTCAATACTGTCATAATGCCCTCTTGTGCTTTCGTCTATATCCTTACCATGACCTCGATGATTGTGACGAATCACATCATAGCCTTGTTGGTTGAGCGATTCGACAAATGTATCATAACGTCCCATATGTTCAGCCATACCATGAAAAATATGTACAATACCAATTCGTGTTTTATTCGCTTTATCTAATTTAACTTCAATATTTGTACCATCTTCAACTGTTACCTTAAATGTGTTAGGACACATTGACTACACTCCCGTCTAACTTTTTATTATTCTAAGATGCCTTCACTAGATGTCTTACCCTTCTATTATAAAACAGACCCCAAATTCTTGAAATAGGCTTTCATTTACCTAAATAGTAAAAAAACTGCACTCTTTAATAATAGGATAACAAAAATGAGCTGGAACTTCGTCCCAACTCATTTTGATACTCTATTTTGCTTTATTCAGCAGGTTGATTATTCGCAGTTCTTGCTTCATTAATCGCTTCTTCTAATTCTTCTGTATACAATGAACGTTGAATTTCGTCATAGTTTAATAGTTGTGCTAATACATCTACAACCGCTTCTTTATATTTCAAGACATCTTCAATATCGAAGTACAACATACCTGTTCTGCGGATTAAGAAATCTGTTGGTTTATAAACCATTTCATTTTGAATACCATATACCAATTCAGCATAGATTTCTAATGGCAATCCTGAGTTTTGATATTGTGCCGTATGCGCAATTTTATAGATTTCATCTGCGTTTGAACCATAACGTTGTGCAATATCTTCAGCAGTTTTTGCGTCAATTTGATATTTCTTAGCTTCAGCTACTTTTTCTTCTACAAAGTGATCGAAATTCGCACTGCCGCCGACATCTCCGCCTGAAATTGTCAGATGTTTTGTTTCGCATGGACCGAATTTCTTACCAAAGTCTTGTTGTAAACGTTTTGCTAATAAGTCCACAATGCCTTTTGCCATATGACGATAACCTGTTAATTTACCGCCCGCAATTGTTAATAGGCCAGATTTACCTTCCCAGATTTCATCTTTACGTGAAATTTCAGATGGGTCTTTACCTTCTTCTAAAATCAATGGTCTGATACCTGCCCAAGATGATTCGATATCTTTATCTGTTATATCTAATCCTGGGAACATATAGTTCACTGCATCGACTAGGTAATCACGGTCTTCTTGTGTTGGTAGTGGTGACGCTTTGTCATTGTTATAGAATGTGTCAGTTGTGCCGATATACGCTTTACCTTCACGAGGAATCGCAAAGATCATTCTGCCATCTGATTTTGTATCGAAATAAACCGCTTGTTGTAACGGGAATTTAGATTGATCGATAACAATATGCACACCTTTAGTTAAGCGTAATTGTTTATTGTTGCTAGAATAATCAGCGCCTCTGACTTCATCTACCCATGGGCCACTAGCATTAATAACTTTTTTAGCGTGAATGGTATAAGCTTCATCCGTCAACATGTCAGTCACTTGAATGCCATTCACTTTTTCGTTGTCATTGTATGTGAAATTCATTGATTTCGTATAGTTAAGAATATCTGCACCTTTTTCCGCTGCACGTTTCATGACTTCAATTGTTAAACGTGCATCATCTGTACGATATTCTACATAGTAACCGCCGCCTTTTAGGCCTTTCTTTTTAACTAATGGTTCTTTTTCTAATGTTTCTTTTTTGTTCAACATTTTCTTGCGTTCTGATTTTTTAACCCCTGCTAAACGGTCATACATCGCTAAACCGATAGAAGTTGTAAATTTACCGAATGTACCGCCTTTATGCATCGGTAACAACATCCATTCCGGTGTTGTTACATGCGGACCATTTTCATAAACAATCGCACGTTCACGTCCAGTTTCTGCTACAACCCCGACTTGAAATTGTTTTAAGTAGCGTAAACCGCCATGAACTAATTTAGTAGAACGAGAACTTGTTCCTTGCGCAAAGTCTTGCATTTCTACTAATGCCACTTTCATACCGCGGTCTGCCGCATCTAACGCAATGCCGGCACCTGTAATACCACCGCCGATGATAACTACATCATAGTCTTCCTCTTTCAATCTTCCTTTAATTACATCTCTGTTTAATGTTGATAAACTCATTGAACAACGCCTCCTAAAATATTCTGTTATGAATGCATGAGACAAGTCGAGATGCGAATTTAACGCAAAATAAATTAAAAAATGAGAGACCTATCCCATACATTAAAAATGGTGTGAACAGTTCTCTCATTCTCGAGTCATAGATATTAACTTGTCTTTAGTATAACATAGTTAGAAATCAGTCGTCTAATTAGTCGTCTAGCTTGAAGACTTGTGTTGCTTCTACAGCTTTTTTCCAACCTTTATATAATTTTTCTCTTTCTTTTTCATCCATTTCAGGCTCGAAAGCTTGATCTAATTTCCAACGGTTCGCAATTTCTGCTTTACTATCCCAGAAACCTACCGCAAGTCCTGCAAGATAAGCAGCACCTAACGCAGTCGTTTCATTGATTTCAGGACGTTCTACTGTAATATTTTGAATATCTGCTTGGAATTGCATTAAGAAGTTGTTCTTAACAGCACCACCATCTACACGGATATTCTTCACTTCAATACCTGAGTCTTGAATCATCGCTTCAACCACATCACGTGTTT
Source organism: Staphylococcus sp. HMSC055C03 (assembly GCF_001809385.1). Lineage (NCBI taxonomy): Bacteria > Bacillati > Bacillota > Bacilli > Caryophanales > Staphylococcaceae > Staphylococcus > Staphylococcus sp. HMSC055C03. Next base: position 127,215 of record NZ_KV797487.1, on the reverse strand, counting down.
GGTAACAAATAGATTCTAACGTTGCTCTGATAAAGTGTTCTTTCTCAGTCGCACGTGTAATACCAAATACTGCACCACGCGCATTCGCATCCCAATATGGTGTACCGAGTCCAACAAATGCAGGCACCACATAAACGCCATCACTTGATTCAATACGGTTCGCATAGTTTTCAGATTCAGGTGCTGAGTTAATCATACGTAAACCATCTCGCAACCATTGAATAGCTGAACCAGAGACGAAAATAGAACCTTCTAATGCATAATTCACTTCGCCATCTAAGCCGAATGCGATTGTTGTTAATAAACCGTTATCAGATTGAATCGCTTCTTTACCAGTGTTCATTAACATGAATCCACCTGTACCGTACGTGTTTTTCACTTCACCACGTTCGAAGCATGCTTGTCCGAATAAGGCTGCTTGCTGATCCCCTGCGATTCCCGCAATCGGTACTTCTTGTCCGAAGAAATGATAATCTTTTGTTTTCGCATAAATCTCACTTGATTCATGAACTTCCGGCAACATTTGTTTTGGAATATCTAGAATTTCTAATAATTCATCATCCCATTTTAAGTCATGAATATTGTAAATTAATGTACGGCTGGCATTCGTATAATCCGTCACATGCGCAGCGCCCCCTGATAATTTCCAGACAATCCATGAATCTACTGTACCGAATAATAAATCACCGTTTTCAGCTTTTTCTCTTGCGCCTTCCACATTGTCTAAAATCCATTTGATTTTAGTACCAGAGAAATATGGATCAAGAACTAAACCTGTTTTCTCACGGAATGTATCTTCATAACCTTGATCACGTAATGATTGTACAATATCTTGTGTTTGGCGAGATTGCCACACAATCGCATTATAAATCGGACGACCAGTATGTTTATCCCAAATGATAGTTGTTTCCCTTTGGTTTGTAATACCGATACCGCTGATTTGATGCGGATAAATATTATCGTCATTCAACACTGTCGCAATGACAGACAACACGGATGTCCAAATTTCATTCGCATCATGTTCCACCCAACCTAAATGTGGGAAGTGTTGTGTGAATTCACGTTGTGCTGTTGAGACAATTTCTCCTTCTTTATTGAATAATATTGCACGTGTGCTTGTAGTACCTTGGTCTATTGACATAATATATCTTTCCATAGTAAGCCACTCCTTAACCCTGATTTTAACATGTTATTAATGTTTTAACTGTTCCCCGAATTATCTAAGCCTGTAAACACTTTGATTAGTAAATCGTACCAATGTCTTTCTTATCGATTTTATTTAACACAACACCTAAAATTAAAGTTGCTGCAGTTAATAAAATTGCCACAACAGATAATGCATCAAATATTTCTTTATAAGCTGCGCGGTAAATACAAGCACCTAACATACCACCTGCAATTGGACCTAGCACAGGCACAATCGCATAAGACCAATTTGAATTACCTTTACCTGCAATCGGTAATAATGCGTGCGCAATACGCGGACCTAAATCACGCGCTGGATTAATCGCATAACCTGTCGGGCCACCTAAACTTAAACCAATTGCCACAATCAAACCACCGACAATAATCGGATTTAAGCCTTCAGTGAACTTATTAATACCAATAAATAATAAGCCTAATGTTAATGCTGCTGTACCGATAATTTCACTGAAAAAGTTAGCATAGTAATTTTTGATACCTGGTGCTGTACAAAACACTGCTAATTTTGCACCTTGATCTTCAGTCACTTTCCAGTGCGGTAAATACATTAACCAAACTAAAAAGCCTCCGACAATACCGCCGAGCATTTGACAGATGATATAACCTGGCACTTTGTACCATTCAATACCGCCATCCATCGCAAAAGCAACTGTCACAGCTGGATTTAAATGTGCACCTGAAAAAGTTCCGACTGCATAAACACCTAGTGTTACCGCAAGCCCCCAACCAAGCGAAATATTAATCCAATCACTGCCTAAACCTTTTGATTTTGCTAAGTTCAAATTGGCAACCACGCCGCCCCCAAATAAAATCAGAATGGCTGTCCCTAGAAATTCCGCAAAATATGGACTCATCTTAATTCACTCCTTAAAAAAAGACAAAAAGACTCCTACATAATTGAATACAATGTAGAAGTCTCCTATCTCTATCAATATTTATATTAACTTATTAACAGAATATCTTTTTATGAAAGCGTTGTCAATAATTATTCACAATTTCACAAAATTACGTTCTAAAAATTTACCATAATGTTTTATTGCTCGTTGTAACATATTCCGCACCACTTGTTACGGCTTCTTGTACTTCTTCTTCTAAATCAATCAGCCCACCAGCAATAACAGGTGTCTTTGTTTCATCATAGATTTTCTGTATTACCTTGCTTGCGACTCCAGGTAATACTTCCACAAAATCCGGCTTTACTTGTTGGATTAAAGCAATACTACGTTTAAGCGCATGACTATCAATAATAAAGACACGTAAAATTGTCGTTACTTTTAATGTCTTTGCTTTTTTAATCACTTTAGGTTTCGTCGACACAATGCCTTTCGGCTTGAATTTTTGAATTAAATACTCACAACCGAACTCATCGTGCGCAATACCTCTTGTTAAATCCACATGAATATACATTTCCATGCGATGTTGTTTCAATAAATCGGTAATACTTTGTAAATGACCGATATGCGCATCCAATAACACGCAAGTAGGATAATCCGTTTTCACCAATTTTTCTAAATCGCGCATTTCACGGATTGCAGGTAAAATGTGTGGTTTCAAGCTCATATCTCCTTTACTGGATACGTTTGAATAAACGCTCCATTTCATAATTTGAAAAACTGATGATAATCGGACGACCATGCGGACAAGTAAATGGGTCTTCCATTTCTCTCAACTGATCAATTAAGTCCGCCATTTCATGATTTCGTAAATAATGATTGGCTTTAATAGATTTTTTACAGCTCATCATGATGGCCGCTTCTTCTCTAATCTTCTTAATCTCTACTTTTTTATGTTCTAACACATACTCTACCATATCTTGAATAATCTCTTCTGCCTCTGCTTTAGGGAACCAGACAGGATAACTATTCACGATATAGTCATGCGCACCGAACGGTTCTAAATGTACCCCTACTTTATCTAATTCATCCTTGAACTCATCAATAATCATTTGTTCATCTTTTGAAAAATGGAACGTTAACGGTATTAATAAATTCTGAACTTCATTCGTTACTTCTCCAATTTTCTCACGGAAATACTCATATTTAATGCGTTCTTGTGCTGCATGCTGGTCAATCATAAACATGCCAGTCTCATTTTGCGCAATAATATATGTCCCATGAACTTGGCCAACTACTTCCATGTAAGGCACACGATGTTTAGGTTGCGCATTTTGTGTTTCACGAACATCTGGCGTTGGTTGCGCATCATACGCTGCTTCTTCTGGTGTATGTGTTGTAGCTTCATTTTCATTTAATAATGCATCGTCATTATCAGATTGATTATCTTTTTCTTCTAAATCAGACAACATTGCTTTTTGCATCTCTTGATACGCTTGATAATCTGAAGCTGATGTATTCTTTTCAGAGACCTGTTCATTGGAAACTTCTGGCTCTGATTCAGTAGTAGGTAAATCATTCGAAGTTTGAGTAGATTGTTGCTGGTTTCTTTTTTCAAAATCTAATTTCTGTTGTTCAAATGATTCCAACACTTTATTCTTTTTATACAATTTATTTTCATCATTGTGTGGAATTAAGATTTTATCTTTAAACGCATCTCTAATTTTTTCTACAATTAAATCATATAACTGTTCTTCTTTAGAAAGTCTGACTTCTAATTTTGTAGGATGCACATTGACGTCCACTAAAATTGGATCCATTTCAATATTGATATAACAAATAGGATAACGGCCGATTGTCAGCAACGTATGATACCCTTCTAAAATGGCTTTATTTAAAATGAAATTCTTAATATAACGTCCATTGATAAAAATAGAAATATAGTGACGGTTACTACGTGAATGTTCTGGTTTAGCGACATAACCTTCTAGGTGGTAATCACTCGTATCACCTGTAATATGTACTAAATCTTTAGCCACTTTCATACCGTATATTTCTGCCATCACTTCATTCGTACGTCCAGAACCATTTGTTTTAATCAGCACTTTACCATCTGAAACTAAAGTGAAACGCACATCTGGATGACTCATGGCCATACGGTTGACGATATCTGTAATCTTGCCTAATTCTGTATACAAGCTCTTCACATATTTCAAACGTGCTGGCGTATTATAAAACAAGGATTCTACTAAAATATCTGTCCCTTGTTTCGCTTTCGCCGGCTTTTGGTTTAAAATTGCGCCATCTTCTGCATAAATTTCATGACCGTTTTGTCCGTCTGTACATGTTTTTAATGTCACTTTTGCTACAGAAGAAATACTGGCCAAGGCTTCACCACGAAAGCCTAATGTTCTTATATGGAATAAGTCGTTATCTTCACTTAACTTACTCGTCGCATGACGATGAAAGACTAACTTCAAGTCATCTTCCTCTATACCTGTTCCATTATCTACAACACGAATAGATTCAATGCCAGACTGTTTAACTTCTATATTAATTTCACTTGCTTGTGCATCAAGGGCATTTTCGAGTAATTCTTTGACGACTGATCCAGGACGTTCTACGACCTCACCCGCCGCAATTTTATTAGCGAGTGAAGTTTGTAATTCTTTAATTTTGCCCATGATTCGTCACCTCTATTTTAATTGATTTTGTAATTCATTTAATTTAATCAATGCTTCAAGCGGTGTCATATTAGAAATATTAAGTTGCTTCAATTCCGCTTCTATCGCACTTTCTTTCGGTGCACTATCAAATAAGTCAAAGGTACCTTGGAAGAACTCTGCTTCATTTCCTTTAGACTGTTTTGTTTCTTCTTTGCTTTCAGCCACCTGCATTTCTGATGTTTCATTCGTCGGAATATGCGGCTGTGGTTTATCTTTTGCTTCAAAGGCATCTAAAATCACTTGTGCACGGTCAATCACTTCATCAGGTAAGTCTGCTAATTTCGCAACTTGAATACCATAACTGTCATCTACTGCACCCTCTTTAACTTTATGCAGGAAGATCAATTCGCCTTGATATTCATTTGCTGCGACATGTACATTTTTAAGACATGGTAACGATTGATCTAATGTTGTCAGCTCGTGGTAGTGAGTAGAGAATAAAGTCTTCGCATGAGACGTTTGTGCTACATATTCAATCATGGCTTGAGCGAGTGCTAAACCATCAAATGTAGAAGTACCACGACCGATTTCATCGAAGATAATCAAGCTGTCTTCAGTCGCATAAGTTAAGGCTTTTTGTGCTTCTAACATTTCTACCATGAACGTACTTTTACCTGAAACTAAATCATCCGCTGCACCGATACGCGTAAAGATTTGGTCAAAAATCGGTAAGACCGCTTCACCACATGGAACATATGCCCCCATTTGCGCCATAATACTAATAATCGCAATTTGACGCATGTATGTTGATTTACCTGACATATTCGGTCCAGTAATTAAGTAAATAAATTGTTCATCATCTAAGTAACAATCATTAGGTACATAATCATTATAATCCATCACACGTTCTACCACTGGATGGCGTGAATCGACTAAGTTCAATGTTTTATCTTCACTGAACTCAGGTCTGACGTAGTTATATTTTTGCGCGATTTCCGCAAAACTTTGAAGACAGTCAATTTCTGAAATTAATTTTGCTTGTTTTTGAAGACGTTCAGTATAAGTTTTAACTGCTTCTCTCAATTTCACAAATAACTGGTACTCTAATTCAACAGCTTTATCTTCTGCGCCTAAAATCAAATCTTCTTTTTCTTTTAATTCGTCAGTAATAAAACGTTCCGCATTCGATAAAGTTTGTTTACGTGTATAGCCATAATCAGCAGGTTCAAAGTCTTTTAGATTCGCACGCGTAATTTCGATAAAGTAACCGAATACTTTATTGAAGCTGATTTTTAATGAGCGAATGCCAGTGCGTTCTCGTTCTTTTGCTTGAAGTTGCGCAAGCCATTGTTTCCCATTAATTGACGCTTCTAAATATTCATCAAGCTGTTCATTGAAGCCTTGTTTAAATAAACCACCATCTTTTACAGAAATCGGAGGCTCTTCCACGATACTTTGTTCTAATAAATCGAGTAAATCATCTAAAGGTTCTAGCTGTCTGAATTGTTCTGGCAGCTGTTGGTCAAATTCATCTAGTAAAGCTTTGATATTCGGAATTTCAGATATAGAGTGCTTCAATTGGATTAAATCACGTGCATTGACGTTACCATAACTGACACGTCCTACAAGGCGTTCAATATCATAGACTTGGTTTAAGTAACTACGGAGTGTATCACGTTCGATGAAGCGGTCTATCAATTGAGACACTGCATCTAAACGTTCATTAATAGCTTGTTTATAAATTAATGGCCGATCTATCCATTGTTTTAAACGACGTGCTCCCATCGGAGTTTTCGTTTCATCCATCAACCATAATAAAGTACCTTTTTTAGACTTCAAACGGATACTTTCTGTTAACTCTAAATTACGTTTCGCATAATAATCCATTTTCATAAAGTCTACTGCTTCGTACACTTTGACATCTTCAATATGATCTAAGTTTCGTTTTTGTGTGTGATGAATATAATCTAATAAGACTTGTACAGCACGATGCATCAAGTCATCTTCTACTTGATTCACTGGATAGTCTTGATTCGTGATATCATCTACAACAGTCAACGTTTCAGTCGCAAGCGACATTTGTTGTTTTAAGTTTTCTTCTACTGTTTCTGCTGTCACAATTTCATTTGGATTAATCGTTGTGATTTCATTCAGCAACATACTTTCATCTTTAAAGTGTGTAACTTTTAATTCACCAGTAGAAACATCGCAATAACTTAACGCAATGTCACCATTTTCTCTGACGAAGCTTAAAATATAGTTGTTTTGTTTCTCATCAACACCGCCCTGGTTCATAATCGTACCAGGTGTAACGACGCGGATGACTTCACGGCGTACCATGCCTTTTGTGACCTTCGGATCTTCCATTTGTTCACAAATAGCCACTTTATAGCCGTTATCGATTAATGTTTCAATATAGCTTTCTGCTGAATGATACGGCACCCCGCACATGGGTATCGGATTTTCTTTTTTCGCATCACGCTTCGTCAACGTGATTTCTAACACTTTCGATGCGACTTTAGCATCTTCATAAAACATTTCATAAAAATCGCCTAGTCTGAAAAACAGTAAGCAGTCTTGATATTGTGATTTAATTTTTAAATATTGCTGCATCATCGGCGTTACATTTGTCATGATTTTCAATCATTCCTTCTAATTTTAGGTTTAATCATTATAAGTGATTGTATAGGAAATTCATATTCTTTTCACTTGTCTTAACTCATCTATTTTAACAAATTATGTTCTCACAAACGAGTATCGTCTTTACACTGTAATTTTAATCTAATTTTAAAAATAATAATAAATCATAAAACTATAGTTAACTTTTATAAACTTATAGTAAATATGTGCAATTCTCCTTAAATCTTAAGCTATCATGAAAATATCTTAAACAAAGGAGCATGAATACATATGAAAATTAAATCAACTATTTTTTCTACTCTCATGATTTCTACTGCACTTCTCGCAACTTCCCAGGTAACTTATGCGAGCACCGACACTATCGGTCCAGCTTCAAATGCGCATAATCAATCTACAAAAAACATGTCGAATCATCCGCATAACATCTTAAATCAAAATGTTTCAATTGCACATCGTGGCGCGAGTGGTTATGCACCTGAACATACTTTCTTCACATATGACAAAGCGAAACATGAACTTAACGCAGACTACATCGAATTAGATTTACAGATGACCAAAGACGGCAATCTTATCGCGATGCATGATGAAACGATAGATCGTACAACTGGTGGAAAATTCCATGGTCCCGTCAAAAATTATACGACAGAACAACTGAAACAAATGGATGTCGGTACTTGGTTTAACGTTGAAAATCCACAATATGCGAAACCTGAATATGAAGGCGCAAAAATTCCGACGCTTGACGAGATTTTAAACCGTTATGGTCAAGATACTAATTATTATATCGAGACAAAGTCACCAGATGTGTATCCAGGTATGGAAGAAAAATTACTTCAAACACTGAATCAACATGGCTTATTAACTCCTGCAAAACTAAAAACCGGACAAGTTGTGATTCAAAGCTTCTCACAAGAAAGCTTACTCAAAATGCAACGCTTAAATAACCATATTCCGCTTATTCAACTAACAGATGTTGGTCAATTATCCGCTTATACCGATCAACAACTAGACTTTATTTCATCTTATGCACAAGGTGTCGGCCCTGAGTATCATGATGCGACACCACAAAATGTCGACAAAGCACATCGTCACGACTTACTTGTTCATCCATATACAGTAAATACACAACCAGAGATGCAAGCATTGCTGAATGCAGGTGTAGATGGTGCATTTTCAAACTATATTGATCAGTATATCCAGTTACGTGATCAAAAATAGTACTAATTGACCACATATAGTTATTTCATGTATGAGCTTCTAACAGCTTACTAGTATTTTCATTCTATAACTAAAACAATATTTAGTTATAAAAACCAGAAGATATAACAATGACCCCATTCACTTCATTTAAGAAACGAATGGGGTCTTATTTATTAATCTTTAGGCAACCAACGAGAGAGTTTGCCTTTTTTAAATAATATCATTAATACAACATAGCTGATAAAAGCACCGACAGCACTTGAAGTAATAAAGGCTGCCATTAAAGGTTTAATCGCAAAATGTTGTAAACCGAGTACGAATGCTAATGGAATACACATAAAACTTCCGATTAATCCTGTACCGATGACTTCACCGATAGCTGCCATAAATAAATGTTTACGGTAGCGGTAAAGTGCACTTGCCAACAATACACCAATCATACTGCCAGGAAACGCAAAAGCTGATCCTGTGCCGAACATCATTCTAATTACAGAAGATAGAAAGGCTTGTGCCAATCCAAACCACGGTCCTACAAATACAGCACATAGCACATTAATCATATGCTGAATCGGTGCTGCTTTAATCGGTCCAATAGGGATAACAATCAAACTGCTTAAAACCACATTAATGGCGATAAACATTGAAGTCAGTGTAAGCTTTCTTACATTCACAATAAAAAACGCCCTTTCACTTATAATTTAAAGTTACTGCTTGTGGTGCGCTGCATTTAACTGATCAGCCATCGTATTAATCATTATCTGCAATAAATCATTCGCATCTGCTTGGGCATCACGAAATTCTGTCACAATCGGCAACGCATTGATTTTTTGTTGAATCTCCGCAATCTCTGCTTCACTACGCTTGAAAGCTTCCATTTTGCCGTAGTTTTGCAAATTGACTGATTGCTTTTGTCGTTGTTTCAAATCAGCCATCCACGCATCGATATGATGATTACGATGTATTTGTTGTTCAACTTTTTGATATTCTTTAACGGTTTCTAAAGCTTTTATTTGATCACTGAGTGCTTGTGCCTTAGCGATAATCTCTGCTTTATCGTACATTATGCTTCAACCGCTTCAGCTTCCACAATATTTAAGAATGTACCGTTTAAAGAATATTGTTTCGCTTCATCAATTTTCACTTTCACTAATTGACCAATTGCTTCTTTAGGTCCTCTGAAATTGACAAGTTTATTTTTCTCAGTATAACCTGCTAAAACATTTTCATCTTTTTTACTGCTGCCTTCACATAATACAGTGACCACTTCACCTTCGTATGCTTTTAAGGCACGTTCTGAATAATAACCGACTTTTTTATTCAATCGTTGTAAACGTTCTTTCTTCACTTCAGTTGCCACGTTATCTTTCATACGTGCTGCTGGTGTACCATCACGTTGTGAATAAAGGTACGTATACGCATGTTCGAATTCAACTTCATCATATAGTGATAAAGTCTCTTCAAATTGTTCTTCAGTTTCATTTGGATAACCGACAATGATATCTGTCGTTAACGCAACATCTGGAATTGCTGCTTTGATACGATTTACTAAATCTAAATAACTTTCACGTGTATATTTGCGTCCCATAATTTTAAGTACGGCATCATTACCAGATTGTACCGGTAAATGAATATGTGGAACAATATTGCCGCCTTTGGCAATAACTTCAATCATGTGGTCTGTGAAGTCCCATGGATGACTTGTTGTGAAGCGAACACGTGGAATATCAATTTTAGCGATATCTTCAAATAAATCGCCTAAACCATATTCAATATCTTGTAAGTCCTTACCATATGAGTTAACATTTTGTCCTAATAATGTAATCTCTTTATAACCTTGACGTGCTAAATCACGTACTTCTTCAATAATATCTTCTGGTCTACGGCTACGTTCTTTACCGCGTGTAAACGGAACAATACAATATGTACAGAACTTGTCACAACCGTACATAATATTGACCCAAGCTTTGAAATAGTCATCACGTACTTTAGGCAAGTTTTCAATAACATCGCCTTCTTTTGACCATACATCAATGACCATTGCTTTAGATAAATAAGCTTCTTCTAAAATTTCAGGCAACTTATGAATATTATGCGTACCGAAAATCATGTCCACATTTTGGAATGATTTTAAGATTTTATTTACAACTGATTCTTCTTGTGACATACAACCGCAAACGCCGATTAAGCAATCTGGACGATCACGTTTTAAATGTTTTAAATTACCGATTTCACTGAACACTTTATTCTCCGCATTCTCACGGATTGCACAAGTATTCAGTAAAATAACATCCGCTTTCAACATGTCGTCTGCTAATGTATAACCAAGTGCCTCAAAAATACCTGCCATTACTTCTGTGTCATGTGCGTTCATTTGACAACCGTATGTTTTAATAAAGAACGTACGGCCTTTACCCATATCTTTAAACTTTTCATCTATTTGGAAATCACGATTATATTTTACTTCTTCTTTACCGCGTTTTTTGGCTTCTTTTAAACTAGGAGGTTGATACACTGTTTCGAAGTACTGACTATAATCTTTTTCTTTTTTATTTCGTTGAGCAATGACGTCTAAAGAACCTGCTTTTCTTTGTTCTTCATTCACTTCGCAAAATCCTTTCTATATCCCCGATTTATCATTATTACATTATATATGGTTTATCATAAAAGTGCAAAATGATTCTTGTTCTCATAAGAAAAAGCCGGCCAATGTGACCGACTCTTTGATTAGTGTTTAGATTTAGGGTTCAAAGCATCTTTTAATCCTTCACCCACGAAGTTGATACATAAAATTGTAATCGTAATAATCATCGCTGGTGGCATCCAAATCCATGGTTTACTGCTTAATACATCCGCTTCTCACGATTTGCACCGCAAATAATAATGTTGCTTGTACAATGATGACACTTAAAATATTTGGAAGTAAGTGTTTTAACATAATTTTATAAACAGGTGTTCCAATTGAAACAGCCGCTAAGAAATATTCATTTTCTTTTTCCTGCATGACTTTACCACGAGTTAATCTGGCAATCCCAACCCATGATAAGGTAATGATTACAGCTGCTAAAATAAATGCTGAGCCATATGGATTTTTGATTTTGTCACTGAATGTCGCATTTAATACGATTGCGAATGGAATGAATGGGAACAACATAACAAACTCAGTAAAACGCATTAAAATGGTATCTACTTTGCCGCCATAGTAACCTGAAATCATTCCGACAATCAAACCGATGATTAAAATTCCGGCAGTTGTCACAATCCCAAAGACCATAGAGACACGACCAGAATAAAGCAGACGACTTAAAATATCACGTCCACCGGCATCTGTGCCTAACCAGTGTTCTGGTGACATATCCCCCTTAATATAAACCAAATTTTGTAAGTTTGGATCGTACGGCGCAAGCAGTGGAGATAACATTGAAATCACAAATATCGCAATTAATGTAATCAGCGCTGTCATTGCTAATTTATTATGTGTGAAGTGAATCATGGCTGTTTTCAGCGGTGAATAACTTTCATGTTTCGTTTTTGATTTTTTAGACATGTTTTCTCCTCCTTAGTTGCTCTTAATTCTAGGGTCTACAATACTGTATGTGATGTGGGATATTAAGTTCGCTAATAGTCCTAAAAATGCAAAGAATAAAAGTAATGCCATCATTAATGGATAGTCTTTACCGCTGATTGCTTCAATTAATAATTTACCGATACCAGGATAAGAGAAAATCGTTTCAGTAATTACAGCCCCGCCGAAGATAGATAACACATCTCCACCGAAGAATGTCACAATCGGAATGACTGAGTTTCTTAAAATATGTTTGTTGTAAATTTTGTTTTCTGAAATACCATTTGAACGTGCTGTTCTGACATAGTCTTTACGTGAATTTTCGATAATATCATTTCTTAAGAATTGTACGTAACCTGCTGTCGACATAATACCTAGAATTAATGCAGGCAATAAGGCATGATAAATTTTACTCATATAGTACGGGAATGTACCTTCTTCCAAACCAATCGTCACTGAGCCTTGGAATGGGAACCAGTTTAATTGGAAAGCAAATAAATAAATTGCGAACACACCCGCTACAAATGATGGTAACGCGAGTAAGAAATAGTTCGCGATTTGTATAGAATAATCTAAAGGTGAGTACGGTTTCCGTCCTGAAACAATACCAAGCGGAAACGCTAAAATATAAGTAAATATCAAACTTAATGTACCTAGTGTAATTGTGTTTGGCATTCTTTCTTTAATTAAATCTAAAACTGGACGTTTGAATCGTACAGATTCACCTAAATCACCTTGAGCGATTTTTTCAGCCCATTTCATATATTGCACATGAATCGGCTGGTCATAGCCTAATTTTTTTCTTTGCTGTTCAATATATTTAGATGCTGAACTATCAGTTGACGTTACAGATCCTGTAAAAGCATCACCCGGCTGCATTTTCGCAATACCGAAGATAACGATTGAAATTAAGAATAATAACGGAATCATCAATAATAAACGACGAACAATTAACTGAATCATTTTTCCACCTCTTCCTCAATCAATAAGCATGCTGCGAAATGATTTTGACTGACTTCTTTATACTTTGGCTTAGTTGTTTTACACGCTTCTTGAGCAATCGGACAACGGGTATGGAATGGACACCCTGTCGGTGGATTGGCAGGAGAAGGTAAATCACCTGTTAATAAAATACGTTCTTTTCTTTTTTCTGGATCAATTTCAGGAATAGCTGAAATCAAAGCTTGTGTGTACGGATGTTTAGGATTGTTATAAATTTCATCTGACGGACCTTGTTCTACAATGTGTCCGAGATACATAACTCCAATGTAATCACTCACATGCTTTACGACACTTAAGTCATGGGCGATAAATAAATAGCTGAGATTAAACTCTTCTTGCAAATCATCTAATAAGTTCAAAACTTGAGATTGTACAGAAACATCTAACGCACTGACAGGTTCATCTAAAATGATGAGTTTTGGTTTCAAAGCGAGTGCACGTGCAATACCGACCCTTTGTCTTTGACCTCCTGAAAATTCATGTGCATATTTATAATAGTCTTCTGTGTTTAGTCCTACTTTGACAAGCAGTGCTTTGACTTCTTTTTCGAGTTCTTCTTTAGATATTTTATGATAGTTTTTAATCGGTTCAGCGACGATATCGCCGACCATTTGAAGCGGGTTTAATGATGCATAAGGATCTTGAAAGACCATTTGAAAACCTTGTCTCGCTTCTCTCAACTTTCTACCTTGAATCTTTGTGATATCCTCGCCATCGAATAAAACAGTACCATCTGTCGGTGTCTGTAATCTTAAAATGCTGCGTCCTGCTGACGATTTACCACAGCCTGATTCACCAACAAGCCCCATTGTTTCTCCTTCATTAATTTTAAAACTGATACCGTCTACTGCTTTAACTTGACCGATTGTTCTACGAAAAAATCCACCTTTAATTGGATAATATTGCTTAAGATTGTTTACTTCTAAGATTGTCTTTTTATCCATATCGTTCCTCCATTATTGCTCGTCATATAAATGACAAGCGACTTTATGTTTTGCGTCAATCGATTTTAAAGCGACGTTTTCAGTTTTACAGATATCCATAACATGCGGACATCTATTTGCGAATTTACATCCTACTTTCGGCATATTTACAAGTGAAGGGACACTACCTTCAATGACTTCTAATTTTTCAACATCACTGTCTAATTTAGGTATCGATCTGATTAAAGCTTGTGTATAAGGATGTTTCGGAGATTTGAAAATTTCATTTGTCGTGCCAGTTTCAATAATATTACCGGCATACATTACGGCAACGCGGTCACAGAGTTCTGAGATAACAGCTAAGTCATGCGAAATGAAGATGATAGACATATTCGTTTCTTTTCTGATTTTACGTAACAACTCTAAAATTTGGGCTTGTACTGTAACGTCTAAGGCAGTGGTAGGCTCATCAGCGATTAACAAATCAGGACTACAAGAAATAGCTAATGCGATCATGACACGCTGTCTCATCCCCCCTGATAATTGATGCGGATAGTTATCAATGACTTCTGCGGCACGCGGAATACCTACTTGGTTCAGCAAATCAATCGCTTTGGCTCTCGCTTCTGATTTATTCAATTTCAAATGCAGCATGATTTTTTCAGTAAGCTGATTACCAATTGTAAATACTGGATTTAAAGCTGTCATCGGTTCTTGGAAAATCATTGAGAGTTCTTTACCTCTTAGTTGGTTATAGTCATTCTCACTGATGTTGTCGACACGCTTACCTTTAAAGACGATTTCTCCTTCTTCAATCTTGGCAATTTTTTCTGGTAATAACTGCATCACAGATAAACTTAATACAGATTTACCTGATCCTGATTCACCTACGATCCCAAGAATCTCCCCTTCTTCAACTGACAAATTAATATCATTAACTGCAGAATGCCATTCTTTCTTTATGTAAAAGCTGGTTTTTAATTGTGTTATTTCTAAAATATTCCTCGATGTCAATTTCAACACTCCCTTTTTTTGCTTAGAAAAAGCCTCGAAAATAATCGAGGCTTTTCATGCAAAATTATTTTTCTACAGTCCATTCATTTGCAGGGTTAGAACCTTTGAATGAAACTTCAAAGTTTTTAACTTTATTGCTAACTAAAGTAATATCTTCAAGTTCTACAAGAGGGATAACTGGAACATCTTTATTCCAAAGTTTTTGCCATTTCAAGTAGATATCTTTACGTTTTTCTTTGTCGTTTCCTACAACATCAAAATCAGTAGCTTCTGCTAATAATTTATCTGATTCTGGGTTGTTGTAACGTGATTCATTCCATAATGCATTTGATTTATATAAACCTGATGGATCTGGGTCAGCCCCTTGTTGCCATCCTCTGACATAAACTTCAACGTTACCGTCTGATTTTTCTAAATCTGCATTATATTTACTGAATTCAACCATGCTGACTTTAGTTTTCAAGCCAACTTTTTCCCAATAACCTTTAAGTGCTGCAGTTCTTGGTTCAAATGTTGGGTTTGTACCTGCATAGTGTTTCAAGCTGATTTCGAATTTTTTACCTTTAGGGTCTTCTCTGAAACCATCGCCGTCTCTATCTTTATATCCTGCTTCATCTAATAATTTTTTCGCTTTTTTAACATTGTAGCTATAGTCTTCTAAGCCTTTATTACCTTGAGATACCCAGTGACTTGTTGGAATTAATGAGTTCGTTGGTTTAGCGTAACCATACATGAATGCTTTAATCCATTCATCTTTATTGATCGCATAATCCATTGCTTTTCTTAAACGTACATCTTGGTATTTAGGAAGTGGTTCTCCGACTTTCATTGCTTTTTTATCATATTTGTTTAATACAAATCCGATAATCATGTATTGTGTTGATGGTGCTGTTAATACTTTAATGTTGTCTGCTTTAGAGTCTTTAACTTGTTTTGCCATTGGTGGTGTACCTTGACCTACCATGTCGATGTCGCCGTTTTGAAGAGCTTTAACCATCGCGTTTTGGTCTACAACTTTGTAGTTGATTTTGTCGAGCTTTGGTTCACCTTTCCAGTAATCTTTGTTTTTCTCTAATTGTACTGATTCGCCATCTACGATTTTTTTAACTTTGAATGCTCCATAACCGATTGGATGTTTACGAACAGCGTCTGATTTTGCCATATCTTTAACTGGAATATCTTTAAAGATTTTTTCACTCAATAAGTCGCCAGCATAAATTTTCAATAAGTTATTAACTTTTTTCTCTTTGAATGTGATTTCTACATTGTAGTCATCAATCTTTTTGATACCTGAAATTGTATCCGCTTGACCTTCTTTTTTCGCTTGTGCCCCTTCGATACAATCTACGTTGTCATAACGTGGACCATCGTAGTCAGGATTTGCTAATGTTTCTAATGTGAAAATCCAGTCATTGATTGTTAATGGATTACCATCTTGCCATTTCACACCTTTTTTCAATGTGAATTTATATTTCTTAGCAGGTTCGATTTCTTTCCATGACACTAAGTTTGGTTCTAATTGTAAATGATCATCCATTTTGAATAATCCATCACTGAATAATCCGATAACACCTGAATCAGTAACTGATGATGCAAAAATACCAGAGAAGTTACCTTCTGGTGGTGCACCTGTACCAATATTTAATGTACCGCCTTTTTTGTCACTCTTGCCCGTACTGCTTGAACCCTTAGTATTATCAGAATCCGACTTTTTGCTGCCGCATGCTGATAGTACTAATAACAGTGATAGTAAAACTATCGCTAACTTAAACCATCGTTTCTTCATATAATTCCTCCTCTTGCTGTTATCTCTATGCCGCTTATATGAAATTATTATATTAATATTCAGACTATTGTGTCAATGACACTTCTATTTTTTATTATTTTTATAATTAGGTTGTTTGATAAAACAAAAAAGCACTCCTGTAATTAGGAATGCTTTAGCAAATAATATTTATTAATCATATTTTGCAGTCAAATCTTCCATTGTAATACCAGTCGGTACATAATAGAACTTCACTTGACTGATGACACTTGGTACTTCTAGTTCGACCATTCTGTCATTAATATTTTGAATTAAAATCAAACACTCGCTCATTGTGCCTTGAACGGTTGTTTCTAATGGCGATACTCTAAATTTTAATCCAGATTGTTCAATAATAGAAATCGCTTCATCAACATATGGAATAACGTCTTCACCATTGGGGGTTTTAGGTAATACTTGAATACTCATCAATGTATCTTGCATCTTTCAAACCTCTTTTCACTATTTCATTAACTTTACTGTATCAAAATTTATATTTTCTATCGAATATTCTATCTTAGTTTTATGGAAATCATACAGTGTGGTAATAACAGCTGATAATAATGAGGCGATGATCAATTTCTTTATAGACTAGGCGGTGGATTTCATCAAGTTTCAAAACTTTAAAACCACCTTCACTGATTCGTCTAACATATAGAGGCACAGGATGATTATCTTCATCAAAAGGAATTTCACCTTTAATTTGTCTGATTGCTCGATTAAAATGTTTGATTAATTCTCCATTTAAACTTTTGAAATGGGTATGATCATTATTTGCTGTTTCCGTAAAATCGATTAATAAATGATCGTCTACTAACACTTTTACGAGATGTCCATTGATATAATCTCTAATACAGTGTGCTAAATGTTTTCGATTGGCTTCGTTTTTTAATAAATAAATGCGTGCATCATACCCTTGTGGTGTTTCATTTTCAATTATATGTTCATTTGAAGGATCTACTTGCTGTCCTTCTAAGTAATTATGTGCAATTTTATTTAATAAGTGCTCTTGTGTCATAGGAGTTTCATTTCCGTTTATCTCTTTCTTCATTTTGTACACCTCTTAAATGCGACTTATTTAAACATTACCCTGATTAAGCGGTATGCCAAACTTTTATTTTAAACTTTAGTCAATCTCAATTTAATGGATATACAAAATAATCATATAAATATATTTTCAGAATCATAAATAAGCCTTCATACCCTTACAATAACTTATACCCGTTATTTGAAGAATATGAAGGCTATTTTGTATTTTAAATAAATTGTTTTGTTAGTTCATCAAATTGTGATTGGTCAATGTTGATATCTTGCTTAGCTAAAGCTTCTCCGCTCATCACTTCTAATTGTGATTCATAAGAAGGTGTTTCTTTATCTTGATATACAATACCTGTCAGCAATGATTCATGATTGATAACTGCTTGTGTTGCTTTACCTTTATCTGATGGATCATAATCTTCTAATTCATCAACAGATACAAGATTTTCTTTAAACCAATCATACGTGTTTACTTTATTATAAGTCACACATGGTGAGAAAATGTTCACAAATGAGAAACCATCATGGTTGATTGCTTCTTCGATTAAAGCAGTCAATCCTTTGATGTCACTTGAGAAACCTTGTCCTACAAATGTTGCACCTGATGATAATGCTAATTCTAACGGTGCGACGTTTTGTTCAATGTTGCCTTTTGGTGTAGTTTTTGTCACAAAGCCAGGAGCTGATGATGGTGATGTTTGTCCTTTAGTTAAACCATAAATTTGGTTATCCATAACGATGTACGTAATGTTCATGTTACGACGTAATGCATGAATGGTATGACCCATACCAATCGCATAACCATCTCCGTCACCGCCTGAACAAATCACTGTTAAATCTTTATTGGCCATTTTAACACCTTGCGCAATCGGTAAAGCACGACCGTGAATCGCGTGCATACCATATGAGTTAACATAGCCTGATAAACGACCTGAACAACCGATACCTGTAATTAATGCTACTTCTTCTGGTTCTAAGCCTACATTTGCAGCTGCTTTTTGAATCGCTGCTTGGACTGAGAAGTCACCGCAACCTGGACACCAGTTAGGCTTAACGTTATTTCTAAAATCTTTAAATGTTGCCACCTGTAACCACTCCTTCAGTTTCTTTGGCAATTTCTAAACCTTTTTCTTCAATTTCATGTGGTAAGAATGGTGTACCATCATACTTCGTTTGATTGATTAATTTTTGATGGACGTTCACATTCATTTTTAATATATTCGCAAGTTGTCCTTGATAGTTATGTTCAACAACAACTACTTTTTTCGCTTTATCTACCGCTTCTTGCACAATTTGTGTAGGGAACGGATGCAATTGTTTAATTTGTAAATGATTGACTTTAATACCTTCATCTTCAAGACGTGCTTTACCTTCTTGAATTGCACCTTTTGTTGAAATGAAACCAATATATAAGATATCCGCTTCATCATACGGTTGATCGTCAATCACAGGTTCATTGATTAATAACTTTTCTGTCTTACGCATACGTTTGTCCATTTGTTCTTGACGGTTTTGTGCAGACTCGCTAGGTTTACCTTCTGGACTGTGTTCTACACCTGTCACATGATGAATACCGCCTTTAACACCTGGAATTGGTCGTGGTGATACACCGCTTGCTGTTAATGCATAACGTTTGAAGTAAGATTTATCATCTTCATCTCTTTCAATATCACTTTGCAGCAACTCGCCACGTTTAATTTCTACACGACTGAAATCTAATTGTTCAACAGTTTGTTTACCTAATGCTAATTGTAAATCACTTAAGATAATGACTGGGCATTGGTATTCTTCAGCTAAGTTGAAAGCTTCTACTGTTAAATAGAACGAATCTTCAGCATCTGTCGGTGCTACGACAATTTTAGGAATATCGCCATGCGTACCATAAATCATCTGCATTAAGTCAGATTGTTCTTCTTTTGTCGGTAAGCCTGTTGATGGACCGCCACGTTGTGTATTCACAATCACTAACGGCGTTTCAGTCATACCTGATAAACCGATAGATTCCATCATTAACGACAAGCCAGGTCCTGCTGATGCTGTAAATGCACGGACACCTGCATAGTTTGCACCGATAGCCATTGTCGCAGCCGCAATTTCATCCTCTGTTTGGATAACTGCACCATTTACTTTTGGTAAGTTTTCAATCATATATTCCATGATTTCTGATGCTGGTGTAATCGGATAAGCAGCCATAAATTTAGAACCCGCTGAAATCGCACCTAAACCAATCGCATCGTTACCAATCATATATAAATGCGGCTCAGACTGGCTTGCTTCAAGGTGGTAGTCACCTTTTAAGTCTGTCATTTCTTCTTTCATAGCTTCATAGCCTGCATGTAACGCTTGAACGTTCATGTCTACAATATTTTCGCCTTTTTTACCGAATGTATTCGCAATTAAAGATTCGAAAGATTTGATATCTAAATCCATAATGGCACATGTTGCACCAATTGCGACCATGTTTTTCATTAATTTCGTACCTAGCTCTTTTGCGATATCTGTAAAAGGCAGTACGATCAGTTGGGCTTTACAATTTTCAGGACGAGACGGTTTTGCTTTTGCATCTACAATAATTACGCTGTCATCACGCATTTCATGATGGTTTAATTCAATCGTTTCTTGATCAAATGCGATTAGAATATCTAAATCATCGCTGATCGCATGTACAGGTGTTGTTGATACCCTGATTTTATTATTGGTATGTCCGCCTTTAATACGGCTTGAGAAATGTCTGTATCCGTAGAGATAATACCCTTCACGGTTCATTGCTGTGGCAAAGATTTCTCCAGTCGATTCAATTCCTTCACCTTGTTGTCCGCCTACTTTCCAAGATACTTGTGATTTCATACCTAGCTTTGCCTCCTGTAATATAATTCATCTATCATCATAACAAAATAAACCACTGTATTACTATGATAACAGTGGTTTTAAGTGAAATTCATACTAACGGACGATACCCTATCAGACCATTTCGAATGGGTTATCTTCGTTAATTAAAATCCGTTCAATCTTTTTGGTTTTACCATTTTTATCTAAATCAATAACTACACCAGATAAAACTTCTCTTCCCTCGTCAGGTACAACATGACGTTGCGGTAAACTTGAGATAAAACGGTAAATGACTTCATCACGATTAATACCTAAAATACCATCATAGAAGCCAGTCATACCGACATCTGTAATGTAACCTGTACCTTGAGGTAAAATACGGTTATCTGAAGTTTGAATATGTGTATGCGTTCCAACTACAGCACTTGCGCGGCCATCTAAATACCAGCCCATCGCATTTTTCTCTGATGTTGTTTCCGCATGAAAATCTACAAAAATATAAGGCGTTTCTTTTTGCGCTTCTTTTATCAAAGCATCTGCTTTTTTAAATGGATCATCAATATCTTGCATAAAAGCGCGTCCTTGCAAATTGATAACAGCAAGTTTTGTGTCATTAATTTGCATATAACGCATGCCGACACCTGGTGCTTCATCAGGGAAGTTCGCAGGTCTGACCATACGTTTCGCATCATCAATAAACTCATAAATCTGACGCTGACCATACGTATGATTGCCCATCGTCATAAAGTCTACGCCTTCACGTAATAATTGTTTATAAATTTTTTCAGTCAGTCCTTTGCCGTGTGCCGCATTTTCAGCGTTCACAATTGTCGCAGTCGGACGGTAATGTTGTTTCAATTTAGGAAGATACGTCGTGATTGCCTGACGTCCTACCTTACCTACGATATCGCCGATAAATAATATTCTCAACGTTCCTTCATCCTCTCATATTAGTTAGTTTAATGGAAAAAGCATCAATTGAAAAGTATCAATCGCGTTCTGAAATCAAAGATTCTTTTAAGTTTTAATAACTTCATCTTTAATTTTATGTAGAGCGGGTAAAAGTAATTAAGTCATTCATACATCACATTGTTGTATTTGTAAAAAATCTGTCAATTTTCGACTAGAAGTTTTACTTTTTCAGGGTGTGTTTGTATGTTATGATTTGTCTATCAAATTTATAGGAGATGTCGTTATTCAATGTCAATTAATATTGATCCCGAAAAGTTCGCAGAACTAGTACTTCAATCAAATCCGTCAAAAAGTGAGGATGCTGAAGATATCGCAAAAGAAGCTTTAGAACTTTATGTTAATGCTTATCGTTTAGCTGAAAGATACGCACAATTATCTTCAAACGCTTTAGATACATGCGAAGTACTTAAAGAAGTAAAACAAACAGATTTACTTTTATCTAAATAAAGACAACGATTATAAAAATAAAAGCGATGCAGTGATATACACTGACACATGAAACACGTGAAGTTAAGCAAAATATGCTTAACTTCTTTTTTATGTTCAACTTTTTATTGCTTCTTCAAATGTTCTATCAATAAGCTTAGATTATCATCAATGTATTTATTCTTATGTGTAAACAAATAAAAATCACGTTGTATATCTACAGGTACTACGCTTAAATATTGATGATCATAAGGAGTCAGTGCTGAAGAGGAAACAATAGATATTCCCATACCACTGCGCACCATATTTTTAATCAGTGTGGTGTTATTCATTTCAACTAAAAAGATATCATCTAAGCCAAGTTTCTCAATCCCCTTCTCTTGGTATGCACGCGTACCTGAGCCTCTTTCTCTAATATAAAACGTTGAAGCTTGTTCAAACACTTGCCCTTTTCTACGAATTAAAACTAACTCATCATGTTCAATTTTAATTTTATTTAACGCATTGTCTTGAATTTCTTTTTCTACAATACCTACATCGATACTATTATGTTTAAGATGTTCAATAATATGTTCTGAGTTATCTAATCTCGCATGAATGTGTAATTTAGGATATTTTAGAGCCAAGTCTGCGAGATGTTCAGACAATCGATATTCTCCGTAAGTGTAACTGCTGCCAATGGTTAGTTCTCCTGAAATTGTATGAGGTGCTTGTTTTAAATCTTTTCTCAAACGATCTTCAAGTCGCTGTTTTTGTATCGCATATCGAAATAAAGTTTCACCATCAGTTGTGAGTCGCATGTTCGAATGTTTAAATTCAAATACCTTCACGTCATAGTCACTTTCTAAGCGTTTAATATCTCGGCTGATTGAAGGTTGCGAGGTATATAAGTTTTGTGCTGCTTTCGTGTAGCTTCTCGTTTTTACGACTTCAATTAATACTTTAAAAGGATCCATTGTACGTCCCCCGACTCTTTGACTTTTCACTATTATAACAAATTTGTTATGAGCGCTATACCAAATATTTATTTAACGTTATAGTCAGCCAATGATAACCTTAATTTTAAGGAGGCATGACTATGACAACATTTAGACAAAAACCTTTCATACTAGGGATACTCTTTACTCTGGTTATCGCACTCATCAGTATGTTGTTAGCGAAGTTGCCGATTCTCGCAAATGTAGGTGCATTGACTATTGCGATCTTATTTGCGATTGTTTATCGACATATTAAAGGATATCCGGAAACACTTAGACCTGGCATTGAATTTTCAGCGAAAAAGCTTTTGAAATTTGCGATTGTCTTGTATGGTCTTAAATTAAATATTAACGAAATCATTACACAAGGACGTACATTATTACTCGTGGATATCGGTGTAGTTATTTTTAGTATCGGTTTTATTTTCTTATTAAACAAATGGCTTAAAGGTGATCGTGATATCGGTCTTCTATTAGGAATCGGAACAGGAATTTGCGGTGCAGCTGCTATTGCCGCAACTTCTTCAATTCTAAAAGCGAAAGAGAAAGACACAGCATTAAGTGTAGGCATTATCGCATTAATCGGAACACTCTTTTCATTAGCCTACACTGTTATTACATCTATCTTTAATATTGCGCCACAATTATATGGCGCATGGTCAGGCAGTAGTTTACATGAAATTGCGCATGTCGTATTAGCTGCTGGATTTGCGGGAGAAGCTTCACTTAAAATCGGACTACTCGCAAAACTCGGACGTGTATTTCTATTGATTCCAGTCAGTTTGATTTTACTCGCAATCATGAAATACAAATCACAACACAGTGCACAAAAAGCTAAAATAGAAATTCCATATTTCTTATTTGGTTTTATTATTGCTGCATTGATTAATACGTATTTACCATTGCCAGAACCTTTAATGGCAGTATTAAATTTCTTAGCAACATTACTCATCATAATGGCAATGGTTGGATTAGGCTTGAATGTTGCCTTAAAAGATATTAAAGATCGTGCCGGCAAACCATTAATAGCAATTGTAATCGCATCTATTATATTATCCGCATTAACTTTTGCGACTCTAAGTATGCTGCATATATAAGTTTAATATGAATTAAATGTAACTATCCCTTGAGCTCATTCAAAAGCTGAAGGGATAGTTTATTTGTATATAAAAGAACCTTGAGCTATCTCTAGCCCAAGGTTCTGTTGGTTTCAAAAATTATTTTGCATATTCAATTGCTCTCGTCTCACGAACAACTGTCACTTTGATATGTCCTGGATACTGTAGTTCATCTTCTATTTGTTTTTTAATATCTCTTGCTAGGCGATGTGCTTTCAAGTCATCGATGTCATCTGGTGATACAATTACACGGATTTCACGACCTGCTTGAATCGCAAATGCTTTTTCTACGCCTTCATAACCTTCAGATAGTGCTTCTAAGCGTTCCAATCTGCGGATATAATTTTCAAGTGTCTCTTTACGAGCACCTGGACGCGCTGCTGATAAAGCATCTGCTGCAGCAACTAGGATAGAGATAATTGATGTTGGTTCAACATCCCCGTGGTGGGAATGAATCGCATTAATAACTGTTTCGTTTTCATGATATTTCTTCGCAAGTTCTACACCAATTTCGACATGGTTGCCTTCTACTTCATGATCAATCGCTTTACCAACGTCATGTAACAAACCAGCACGTTTTGCCAATGTCACGTCTTCACCAAGTTCAGCTGCAAGCATTCCTGATAAATGTGCAACTTCGATTGAGTGTTTTAAGACATTTTGGCCATAACTTGTTCTGAATTTAAGTCGACCGAGTATTTTAACTAGGTCTGGATGCATGTTATGAACGTTAATTTCAAATGTAGCTTGTTCACCAGCATCTCGGATAATATCATCTACTTCTTTACGTGCTTTTTCTACCATGTCTTCGATACGACCCGGATGAATCCGACCGTCTGAAACAAGGTTGACTAAAGCTGTGCGTGCAATTTCTCGTCGAATAGGATCGAAGCCTGATAATATAACCGCTTCTGGTGTATCATCTATAATTAAATCGATACCCGTCAATGTTTCTAAAGTACGAATGTTTCGACCTTCACGGCCAATAATACGACCTTTCATTTCATCATTCGGTAAGTTGACTACCGATACTGTTGACTCTGAAGTATGTTCAGCAGCTAAGCGTTGAACCGTTGTTGCCAACAATTCTTTTGCGGTTTTATCAACTTTTTCTTTCGCTTCATTTTCCTTTTCTTTAACAAGTACTGCAATATCTTGTGACAGTTCTTCTTCAACACGTTGAAACTGTTCTTTGATAGCTTCATCACGTGTGAGACCGGAGATGCGTTCTAATTCTTGTTCGTGCTTCATTATTATGGATTGAACACTACTCTCTTTTGCATCTACTTGTTGTTGTTTTTCTTCAATTTTCGATTCTTTTTGCTCTAAAATCTCATCTTTTTTGTCTAATAGATCAGACTTACGCTCTAAGTTATCTTCTTTTTGAAGAAGGCGGGTCTCTTGTTTTTGAAGATTTCCACGTATTTCTCGAAGTTCATTTTCTGTTTGTTCTTTTAAACGTTGATTTTCTTCTTTCGCCTCAAGTAATCTCTCTTTCTTGAGATTCTCTGCTTCTTTGTTCGCCTGATTGATAATATCATCTGCAGTTTGTTTTGCTTGCACTTGTTTATCGTGCAAAACTTTTTGGGCAACTATATACCCTACAACAACTCCTAGAATACAACCCAGCAAAATGAGTAGGAGGGTTAATAAATTCACACAAACACCTCCTTTTTCTAGGATTTTGTTTATTTGTATATCAATTTCAATATGATTATATGAAGTTATATAAGAATCATATATACCAATTGTACTTTTTTAACATGAGAAGTGTCAAGGTTAATAGTTTACATAACCTTCATAATTACACCGCAAAAAGAAAAACCTGGAAGCTATTTCCAGGTTTATAAAATAGATACTATTCTTCTTCAAATAAAGATGCATTTTCACTATTTTTTTCTGCTTCTTTTTCTTCTTTCTCTTCAACATCTCCATCAAAAATACCAAGTTTTTGACGTAATTTTTGATCGATGTCTGCTTTAACATCAGGATGTTCTTTCAAGTAATTCTTAACGTTTTCTTTACCTTGACCCATACGGTCGCCATTGTAAGAATACCAAGCACCTGATTTATCAACGATATCATGTTCAACACCTAAGTCGATTAATTCGCCTTCTTTAGAAATACCTTGTCCGTACATAATATCAACTTCTGCTACTCTGAATGGTGGCGCAACTTTGTTTTTAACTACTTTAATTTTAGTACGGTTACCTACAATTTCTTGGCCTTGTTTTAATTGTTCTGCACGACGTACTTCTAAACGTACTGAGCTGTAGAACTTCAATGCACGTCCACCTGGCGTTGTTTCAGGGTTACCGAACATTACGCCGACTTTTTCACGGATTTGGTTGATGAAAATCGCTGTACAGTTTGATTTAGAAATAGCACCTGAAAGTTTACGTAAAGCTTGTGACATTAAACGAGCTTGTAAACCAACGTGTGTATCTCCCATTTCACCTTCAATTTCAGCTTTAGGTGTTAATGCTGCAACTGAGTCGACAACAATAATGTCTACTGCACCACTACGCACAAATGCTTCTGCAATTTCTAAACCTTGTTCCCCATGGTCAGGTTGTGAAAGGTATAAGTTATTGATATCTACACCTAATGCTTCTGCATATACAGGATCTAACGCGTGCTCAGCATCAATAAATGCTGCAATGCCGCCTTGTTTTTGTACTTCAGCAATCGCATGCAATGCAACTGTTGTTTTACCAGAACTTTCTGGTCCGTAAATTTCTACAATTCTTCCTTTAGGGTATCCGCCTACTCCTAAGGCATTATCTAATGTAACAGAACCGCTTGATACACTTGAAACTCGGCGCGCTTTGTTATCGCCTAACTTCATAACCGCACCCTTACCAAACGATTTCTCCATATTCTTAATTACAGTATCTAGCGCTTTTTGACGTTCATTATTCAATGTCTGGCCTCCTATTCGAGATATCTTCTCAAATTTATCTTAATTCATACTATACAGGTTTCTATCCTAAATTACAAGAAATAAACGAATATTTGTTCGGTTATTTCTTGTTTTTAGTGATAACCAACCGAACACTAGTACTTATAAACGTAATTTTTTGTCTATTTCTTACTTAGAAAACATATTTATCAAACGGATATAGACATAGTTTGGCGTTCTATGTTTAATTAAATTCCTTTTTTGCGTCATAGTAAACGCTTCTATTTTGAAGTCATCTTCTGTGCATACACCTAAATACACTTCATCCTCTTCATGCAATAAGGCTACACCAATATCAGTTTGATAAAGTTTACGTACTTGTTCTGCACCTGATTTTAATCGTGTTTTAATATCTAAGTCTTGTTCTACAAAGATAACATCATCAACTAACATACCTCTTAATTTATCAACTTTATCATCTTCTTTAAGTTTAGAGTAAACTTCTCCTGATGTAACACCATCATAAATCGCAAAAGTACCCGGTACTTTTTCAAGTGTTGCTTGTTCGATTGTTGTTTCATCAGAACCAAAATAATAATCTCCAATACGATTAAGAATTTCTGTTCTAATTGGTTTGATTAAAGACTTACATGTAGCTTCATCTGGTCCACTTGCTGTAACACGAATTTTAACTTCATGAGATCCGGCTAAAGGCGCAATAGTCGGATTAGATTGATTGTCGATTAAGTCTAACAATTCTGTTTCAACACGTGATTCTCCGATACCCGCAAACTTCAATTGTTCAGAAAAGATTGTACCGTTTTCTTGCATTAATAATGGAAGTAATTCTTCTTCTGCCATCGGATTCATTTCTTTTGGTGGTCCAGGCATTAACGCAATACGTTTACCATCTTGTTCTACTAACATACCAGGTGCCATACCTACTTTATTTGGCAGAACCGTTGCCCCTTCAATCACTAATGCTTGTTGTTTATTATTTTCGCTCATTTCTTGTTTTTGTTCTTTAAAGTAGCTTTCAATATATTCTAATGCTGTTTCGTCTGTAACCAGTTCACGCCCTAAGACTTTTGCTACCGTATGTTTCGTTAAATCATCTTTTGTCGGACCAAGTCCGCCTGTCATTACGATCGTATCGTTAACTTCTAGAGATTGACGCAATAAGCGTTCTAATCTAGCTTCATTATCTCCAATTACCGCTTGTTCCACGACATTTAAGCCAACACCGTTAAATAATTGAGAAAGGAACTTCGCATTTGTATTGAGTATTTGTCCTAATAGGAGTTCTGATCCTACTGCTACAATAGAAATTTTCATAAAATTTCCTCCATTACCTTTGAGAATCTTAATTCATACCATACAAATATAAGAGTGGCATAAACATAGTGATTTGTGAACTCATATGCATTCAGTTCACCGCTATGTATATGCCACCCTTAAGATGATATAGATTATGATTGTTTTTTAAATACATCTCTACCTTTGTAGAAATATTCAATACCTGAAAGAACTGTAAAGAATACACCGATGTATAACAATACTTGTCCGATTGGGAAACCAATCCATACGACAAGTGGTTCACCAAGTAAAATCCAAACTAATGCAACCATTGTAACTGCTGTTTTAATTTTACCTAATTGACCTGCAGCGCTGACAAAGCCTTGTTCAATTTGAAGTAAGCGTAAGCCTGTTACCGCAAATTCACGTGCAATGATAATAATCGCTACAACTGAATTCGTTAAACCTAGCTCAACAAGTACGATTAAAGCACTCGCAACTAACAATTTATCTGCTAGCGGGTCTAAGAATTTCCCCATGTTTGTCACTAAATTCCATTTACGTGCTAAGTAGCCATCCGCAAAGTCACTGAGTGAAGCGATGATAAAAATCAAACCGCTGATAAAGAACTCAATACGAATCGAATGACTTCCGATAAATGTCATATTGCCAAAGCCGAAGTCGACTAACGCAAAAAGAATAAATACCGGTATTAAAATTACCCTGAAGATGGTTATCTGATTGGGTAGATTCATAAACATTTCCTCTTTTCTTGCTATTTTATAATAAGAATACTGCTGCCACCCATAAGACCAAAGTTACCACAATAAAAATACTGAGCCAAACAACCAGTTGCTTAGAATCTTTACTTTGTGTTTTATAATCTGGCGGATTTGAACCACTGAATTGTTCAATAGTTTCATCATAGTGGCTATCTGCAGAATTCGGCAGCTCCTCTTGATGATGAGCAATCAGGATAGAAGCATCTGTATTCACTGCTTTGGCATATTTCTCAATAATACCTTCCGCATAATTCGGATTAGAAAGCGCATTAAAATCATTCGCTTCGATAAGAGTCAAAGTTTCTCTTTTCACTTTAGTCTTTGACTCTAATTCATTTAACGTCATGCCTAAGCGTTCTCTTTTCCCTTTTAATGTCTGTCCAATTGTATTGCTCATGTTTTGACACTCCTTGAAACATTATTCAAAAAATCCGAATCCTCCGCCAAAGTCATCAAAGGAATTACCGAAATCTAAGTTATTCTTACTTTTAACTGTTTGTTGTTTCATATGTTCATATTTGATTTCTTGATCTTCAGTTTCTCTCAACTCAATAATATAATCAAAGTCTTCTAACTGATAATCACAAGAATCTACAAATAAATCCGGATGTTCTACCACTTTGATTGCTGGTAAAGCCATCACTTCATCGACTAATTGACGATGCTTAGGATCATTTTCTCTGGCAGTCACTGCCCCATCGATAATATAAACATGTTCTGGTCCGTATTCTCCTTTTAATAGAGAATTACGTATGGTTTGTTTAATCAATGTAGAACTGATAAACAGCCAACGCTTATGCGCACAGACACTGCCTGCTACAATTGATTCTGTTTTACCGACACGTGGCATGCCACGAATACCGATTAGTTTATGGCCTTCTTCTTTAAAGATTTCTGCTAAAAAGTCTACCAGCAGACCTAAATCCTCACGTTCGAATCTGAACGTTTTCTTATCATCTGCATCTTGTTTGATATAGCGGCCATGTCTGACTGCTAAACGATCACGTAATTGCGGTTTACGCATTTTAGTAATCGAAATTTCATCAATTTGACTTACAATATCTTCAAAGCGTCGCATTTTGTCTAAACTGTCTGCACGAATTAATAGACCTCGACGATTTTGATCGACGCCATTAATTGTCACAATACTGATCCCCATCATCCCTAATAGACTTGCGACATCTCCTAAAAGTCCAGCTCGGTTAAAGGTAATTTCATATTCTAAATACCATTCAATTTTTCTTTCTGGTGCTATCATGTTTTAACACGCCCCTTAGTTCAACAACATATAGAATTCATCAGAATGAAGTGATACATACTCATTTTCAATAGAATTGAAAGATATCTACATTATACATTATCTCTAAATATATGAATATGGAATTCATGTTTAAATATACCAACCGCCATTGACTTTCTGTATTGTACCTGTGACACTTTGTGCACGTTTATCATAAAGATAAGCACATGTGTACGCAACTTCATCTGGTGTAACCATACGTTGTTGTGGCAGTTCATCAATAATAGCTGCTAATTCAGAAGGTTCAAACTCATCTGCCATATTACCACTGACCATACCAGGTGTCACAGCATTGACTGTAATATTTGTCATCGCAAGTTCTTGGCTTAAAGCTTTCACAAAGCCGATTTGTGCCGCTTTCATCGCAGAATAAACAGTTTCCATGCTCGCACCTGTTTCTCCCCATATTGAAGAGATAATTAAAATGCGACCATGAGCACTTGCTCTTAATTGTTCTAAAAAGAAACGTGTAATAAGCATCATGTTTTTAACATTCAACTGATAACATGCATCAATGTCTGTTGCTGTCATATCTTGAAACATGCCATATAAACTGCGACCAGCTGCATAAACTAAAACATCCAAATTATGAATAAATGAAAATACAGATTCCATGTTTATATCTTGCGTCAAATCCGCTTGTACAAACGATACATTCTGACTCTCATATTTAGCTTTTAGCTGATCTGGTGACGATTGATTATAATGAACAATGACCTCATAACCATCTGACAATAATTGTTCTACAATAGCGGAACCAATAGAGCCAGAACCTCCAATGACTAATGCTTTCATTTACTTCTTAATCTCCAGTCTGCTGTCAGCAATTTGATCAAAGTTTAAACTTTTCTCTGCCGCTTCATTAATACTCTCTAACGTAATACTATCTACAATGTCCAACATATTGAATAAGCTGACACCTTCGAAATAAAGTTTTGTATATTGATTCGCAATATATTCTGGTGAGTTCAAACTTGAAATAAACTCTCCAATAAATTGTTTCTTCAACAATTCAAAGGCTTCTTCATCTTCTAAATTGCCGACCTTAGCTTTCAACTCATCCAACAATAATGACTTCAACTTATCTGGGTCTGGTGTTGAACTTGTAATTAAAGAGAAGCTGTAAGAAGGTTCTAACACAAATTGATAACCAAATGTATCATCAATTAAGCCTTCATTTAATAAGTTTTGATAGAAGTCCGTTTCTTCACCTAATACCATTTCGAAGAAGAATGTCATTTCAATATCACGTATCATAAAGACTTCTTTTGATGCTTGTTGCGGTACGTTTTTAAAGCCAAGCATCAATCTTGGAATTTGAATATTCATTTCCTCAACCACTTTGGTTTGTTGAACTGCTTCAGGCTCTTCTAAGCTATCTCGTACAATTTCAGGCTGTGCTGTCAATTCTCGTTTTGCTTCATGATCACGTACTAAATCATGAATACGTTCAGGATCGACATTACCTACAACAAACATCACCATATTAGATGGATGATAAAATGTTTCGTAGCAAAGATATAAATCATCTTTTGTAATTTCATAAATACTTTCAACACTGCCAGCAATATCTACTTTAACAGGGTGTTGTTTATACATTGCACGTAATGTATTGAACATTAGCTTATAACCTGGTTGTTCTTGATACATTTTTATTTCTTCAGCAATAATCCCTTTTTCTTTTTCAACTGTTGCTTCAGTGAAATAAGGCGTCTCTACCATGTTCATCAAACGTAAAATGTTAGACTCTACATTTGAGGTTGCGCTGAATAAATAACTTGTGCGATCGAAACTTGTAAAGGCATTGACTTGTGCGTTATCTTCCGCAAAGTCAGTAAATAAGTCGCCTTCTTCTTTTTCAAATAATTTATGTTCTAAGAAATGCGCAACACCATCCGGTACTGTCACAAATTCATCACTGCCTAAAGGTTTAAATTTGCTGTCTAATGAACCGAACTGTGTCGTATATGTAACAAATGTTTTTTGGAACCCTGGCTTTGGAATGATAAAAACTTTTAAACCATTATCCATTTGCGCTTCATATACTGTTTCATCGATTAACTCATAATAACGTTTTTTCATTTATGCTTCGTCCTCCTTCGTCAACACATAAATCGTATCTAGGATGGCACTTTGTGTGAGACGAATAACATCTTCTTTCGTCACATCGTGAATTTTTTGTCCATAATTACCATTTGTTAAATCTTTCGGTAATAAGATTTGATTATGCGCAATTTCTACCATACTTTTCGGACGGTCTTGTGATTCATTACGTTGTGAAATTAAAATTTTCTTCGCAAGTTCTAATTTCTCTTCACTGAATCCACCACGTTGGAATTTTTCAAATTCCGCTAAAATCGTATCTTTCGCAACTTCATATTTTTCAGCAGAAACACCACTTAACACAAACATGTAGCCATTCTTACCATCAATTTGTGAATGTACAGAATATGCTAAACTTTGTTTTTCACGCACTTCATTGAACAAGACAGATGATGGATCACCACCGAACATTGTGTTGAAGACCACAAAGGTATAGTAATCTGGTTGTCCATAATATGTGTTGAAGCGATAACCGATGTTCAACTTCGCTTGGTCAATTTCGTCATATTCTACAATAGTTTGCGGCAGTTCGTCTTTAGAACGTTGTGCTTGAATGACTGAAGACACTTGTTGTAGTGGTTTAATATCAAACAGTTGTTTGATTTTGTCTGTGACTTCTTCTGAATCGACATTACCTACGACATAAACAGCACAATCATCGTTCTCTAACATGGATTGGTATGTATGATATAACAATTCTGGTGTGATTTGAGGTATATGTTCGATTAAACCTGATGCTAGATAACTATATGGTTGATTGCCAAACATGTTTTTCATTAATTTTAAGAAAGCTAGTTGTGCTTTATTATCATTGATTGCTTCTAGTTTCTTTTTCAATAATGTCTTTTCTTGTGTCACAAATGTTTCATTGAAACGTTCGTTTTCAACTAACGGATGATAAAGAATTTGTTGAAGTAATGCTAAACCTTCATCAAACAAAGGGTCTTTATGTTTTAAGTAACGTTCGTTCACAATTTCTAATGTAATTGTGATGACATGTTTATCCTTGAACTTTGTCACGAAACTATTGACATAAGCCCCATATAACTCTGAAAGTTTTCTGTTAAACGCTTTATCTGTCGGCCATTGTTTTGTGGCTCTGACAAGTAATTTACTTAACAAGGCACGCGCAGTCATCGTTTCTTCATCCAGCGGTGCCATAAATTTGAATGTGATAATTGTTGTTTTAAATTTATCCGTTGGCATCACCTTAATGCGCGGCTCTGTATGATTGTGTTGTTGACTCACACTGTCACACCCTTTCTTAATTTTCTTCAATTTTACGTATTGTTTTAAATTTGACTACTTCACTCTTGAAGTAATTATAAGAGTAAAGAATCGGTCTGTTTTGATGGTCATAATGGATTTGTCTTAATAGCATCAATGCTTCATTTGGTGCTGACTCTAAAGCTTCTGACACTTTAGGTTCATAGCTGACCGATTCAATCTCTGTTTCTGAATATGCGATACTGATATCAGCAAAAGCTTTGATTGCAGTTAAAATGGATTCATCATGCGCTTGAAATGCAGCACAAGTCAGGTAACTCGTTGCCACTTTATCTAAACAATAAACAACAGGACTACCATCAGCGGTTCTGATTCTTTCAATCAACGTGACAAATTCTCCTTCTTTTAAATCCAGCGCTTTACGATCATACATTGTTGCTGGTTGTTGATCTAAATTCATAAAAATAGTGCCCGCTTTATAACCTTCATTTTCAATCATTTTGCTGATGCTTAACAACTTATCAAGTGGATAGAAGAAAGGTTGAGAAGTTTTAACACTCGCTGTTGCTTCAAAGTTTTGTGTTAAAACTTGTTCCGTAATAAGTTCATCCACTGCATCATATACATCATCAGTTTTTGCGTTAACTTCTCTTGCGATTGATAAAGTACTTGGAACCGGATCACCCGGTTGCAAGTTACCTTCTTCAATTTCATTTAATATCCATTCTTTAATTCTGTATATCGAATTCGTATTTGTCATCATTACACCTCACCATTATCTAAATCCACTAATACTTGTCGTGGTTTACTGCCTCGTTGTGGTCCAATCACTTGGTTGTTTTCTAAATCATCCATTAAACGTGATGCACGGTTGTAACCGATTCTGAATTGACGTTGTAAAAGGGATGTACTCGCTTTTTGCTGTTCGACAATAAATTGATAAGCTTCATCATATAGCGGATCTTCACTTTTCTTTTCTCCGCCCTCTGGTGTTGTACCAGGTTCCATTTCTTTAACATAATTCGCTTTTTGTTGATCAATTACAAAATTCACTACATTTTGAACTTCTTGATCACTTAAGAATGCACCTTGGATACGCGTTTGAATAGAACCGCCATTACCAAAGTACAACATATCCCCTTTACCTAATAGCTTCTCAGCTCCACCTCGGTCGATAATCGTACGAGAGTCTGTTTGAGAGCTGACCGCAAAGGCAATACGTGATGGAATATTGTTCTTGATTAATCCCGTAATAACATCCACAGATGGACGTTGTGTCGCAATAATTAAGTGAATGCCTGCAGCACGAGCCATTTGTGTAATACGTTGAATCGCATTCTCAACATCTTTACCTGCAACCATCATCAAGTCAGCTAATTCATCTACAATTACGACAATATAAGGTAATAGAGATTGTTTTTCATCTAATTCCTCATTTTGACGCTTCATATAGTCATTATAGCTTTCAATATTTCTCGTACCCGTATGTTGGAATAAATCATAACGACGTTCCATTTCCGCCACAATTTTCTCTAACGCTTGCGATGCTTTATGAGGATTTGTGACCACTGGAATTAATAAATGCGGAATACCGTTATATACATTCAATTCTACCATTTTTGGGTCAATTAGCATGAGTTTTACTTCATGTGGTTTCGCATTCAGTAAAATACTCGTAATGATACCATTGATACATACAGATTTACCGCTTCCGGTAGAACCTGCCACAAGCAAGTGCGGCATTTTATTTAATTCTACGCTGATAGGTTCGCCTGATATATCTCTACCCAAACCTACCTCTAATTTATTCTTAGAAGGGAATTTTTCATCTAAGACTTCTTTTAATGAAACTAATGCGATTTTATCATTCGGTACTTCGATACCTACTGCTGAACGACCAGGAATCGGCGCTTCAATACGCACATCTTTGGCAGCCAAAGCTAACGCAATATCATTATGCAAGTTGACGATTTTGCTGACTTTAACCCCTTGTGCTGGTTGTACTTCATATTGAGTCACTGCTGG
Source organism: Staphylococcus sp. HMSC055C03 (assembly GCF_001809385.1). Taxonomy (NCBI): domain Bacteria; kingdom Bacillati; phylum Bacillota; class Bacilli; order Caryophanales; family Staphylococcaceae; genus Staphylococcus; species Staphylococcus sp. HMSC055C03. The sequence continues at coordinate 91,373 of NZ_KV797487.1, read as the reverse complement.
GCCGATTTTGATTTGGGTTACTTTCGCATTAACATTAAAGTTCTTCAATGTGTTTTCAAGTAAGCGCCCTTTCTTTTGAACTTCAGCACGTGAAGTTGTTTTTTGTTTCACTGGTTCATTCAAAATAGAAAGTGGCGGTAATTGATAGTCTGAATTTTCAACTTCACCCGCTTCAGAAATACTGCCCATATCTTCAGATGATTCTGTTGATTCATTTGTTTGTGTTTGTTCTACCAACTGACGTTTTTCACGTTTTCTTTTAGGTGCAGGTTCTGCTTGAGGTTTAGGTTCTGCTGGTTTTGGTGTCTCTTCTTTTTGATCATCACCGAAAATCGGAATCGCAGCTTCTTGCTTCTCTGCTTCTGACATGGGAACTTCTGTAAAGTCGCTGACATCCTTCACTTCTTCTTGTTGTGCACGCTCTGCTGCTTTTTCTTCTTTACTGCGTTGTTTTTCTTCTGCACGCTCAGCTTGACGTGCTTTACGTTCTTTTCTATGTACTGCTGCTTTTTCACTGCCTGATTTTAATTTCTCTAAGAAAATTTTAGCCACATCACGATGACGTTGTTTAGATAATAAAATAAAACTAGAAATAAAAAGTAATATTGTTAAGATGACAACGCCGACAATGGATACAAGCGGTATAGAGAAATGAACTAAATAATAACCAAGCACCCCGCCGCCGAAATTCGGAAAATGGGTTTTATCATATTGACGATACACATAAGAAATAACAGGTTCACGGTCGCCAGCAGCACCTTTCGTAAAGACTAAATACAACTGTGTCGCAAATAACAACGCAACTTGTAACACAATTGAACCTGTTAATCTTCTAGTTTTCGGCAACTTGCCGTTATAAGCTAAAAAGCCTGATGTTAATATAACGAGAATGTAGGTTAAGTATCTACTATAGCCAAACAAGTAATTGAAAAGGGTATCAATTACTCTTCCGATTATTCCTAATTGGAAGGCACCTAGAACAACAAGCACTACCGTAATAATCGCAGCAATATAGCGTAACGGTGCTTCATTTTGTTTTTTCTTTGTGGTTTTTCTTCTTGCTGTCGTTTTACGTTTCGTATTTGTTGTTCTTTTCTTTCTTTGTGCCAAAACATACACCTTCTTTTCCATAAAATATGTCTTAGTGAATATGTATTATGCGTACAGACAAACTAAGGTGCCTATACGCACACATGCTAAACTTACTATCCTTCTATTTTAACATTTAACGTATAGACCACATAGTTACACATGATTAAAATATGAGCTATACGATGAAATGCTATGGTACGCATGTTTGCACACCATAGCATTCTTGTATGTTAATCTTGCATACTTTTAATTAAACTTCAGAAATAATTGGGATAATCATTGGACGACGTTTTGTGTTTTCAAACAACAACTTGCTGATTTTATCACGCATATTTTGCTTGATTTCAGACCATTCAATACGACGTTCTTGAAGACCTTGTTCCACAATCTCGCGTACTTTTTCTTCCGCTTCTTTCAACAATTCTTCACTTTCTCTGACATACACGAAACCACGTGATTGAATTTCAGGTCCTGCCGCAATTTGTCGGTTTTTCGGATCTAAAGTCACAACCGCAATGAAAATACCATCTTCTGCTAATAAATGGCGGTCACGTAAAACGATATTACCGACGTCACCGACACCGATACCATCAATCAGTACGTTACCTGATTCTACTTTTTCATTTAAAATCATATCTTCGCCATCGAAGTTTAAGACATCGCCTTTTTCAGCTAAGAAAATCTTTTCAGGTGCTACACCTGCTTCAGCCGCTAATTTCGCATGGGCAATCTGCATTTTGAACTCGCCTTGGACAGGGATAAAGTATTCTGGCTTCATGATGTTAATCATCATTTTGAGTTCTTCCATGCAACCATGACTTGATGCGTGGATTTTCTTATTATTTGGGATGATATCTGCTCCTGCACGTGCTAATTCATTTAACGTATCACCGATAATTACTTCCATGTTAGCTGACGCTGTCATGGCTAAGAAGACTGAATCGCCTTTTTCGATATTCATAATTTTATGCTTTTGACGCGCCATTTGGTTCAATGCTTCTACAGGTTCTCCTTGCATACCTGTCGCAATAATTACCACTTCATTTTTCGGATAATTTTTAACTTCATTAATTGGAATTAATAAGTCTTTTGGAATATCAAAGTATCCCATTTTACGTGCAATATTGAATGATGTTTCTAGTGAACGTCCTAAGAATGAGACTTTACGATTCAATTTGCAGGCAATATTTAACACTTGTTGAATTCTGATAAAGTTTGATGCATAACAAGACACAATCAATCTGCCATTCACTTTTGTAAATGCATCTAACATATGAGATTCAATCACATTTTCAGGTGTGTTGTAACCTGGTTTCTCCGCTTCAGTCGAATCACTGATTAACGCAAAGACACCTTCGTCTCCGATTTCAGTCATTTTCTTAAGATCTGGCGCATAGTTGCCTTGTAAACTTTGGTCAAATTTAAATTCACCAGTATATACAATTGCACCATATGACGTATGAATCGTTACACCTAAACTATCTGGAATACTATGTGATGTATTAAAGAATGATACATTGACATTTTTAAAGCGCATTACAGATTCATTGTTGACTGTATAATATCTGACTTTCTTATCAATTTTACGTTCTTTCATATATTCTTTAACAAGTGCTAATGTCAATTTAGAACCATATACTGGTGCGTCAACTTTTTCTAAAACATAGCTGACTGCACCAATCGCATGCTCATGTCCATGCGATAAGAATATACCTTTTAATTTATCTTTATTTTCGATGACATATTGAATATCAGGAATTACAATGTCGACACCCAGCATTTCGTCTTCTGGGAACATAAGACCTGCATCCAACATAAACATTTCATCGTCAACTTCAACGATATACATATTCTTCGCAATTTCACCCACGCCGCCAAGCGGGATGATGCGAATATCATTATTCTTTTTCTTTACTAAATTCAATTTTTCTCCTCCTATTTATAATCCCCGACCATATAAGTATTCACTCTATATTATAAGTTAAAATCTTTTTAATGTACACTAATGAATCCATAGTCCAGCACGATGTTAAACCGTACATATGTATAAAAGAATGCTTGTGAAGCAACATCAAGTTGTACAAGCATTCTTCTTATTCAATCTCATATTCTATTAGTTTTCTTTATTTAATAATACACGGTGAGATGCATTCACACGGCCTTTACTGTCAATTTCAGTTACTTTAACTTCAATTGAGTCGCCAAGTTTCAATACATCTTCAACTTTATTGATACGCTCATTCGCAATTTGTGAGATGTGTAATAACGCATCAGTGCCTGGGAATAATTCTACGAACGCACCGTATTTTTCAATACGTTTAACTTTCGCATTATATGTTTGACCCACTTCTGCTTCACGTGTAATTTCTTCAATAATTTCACGCGCACGATTGATCATCGCTTGATCTACTGCACCGATAAAGATAGTACCATCTTGTTCGATATCCAGTTTAACACCTGTTTCATCAATGATTTCATTGATTTTCTTACCGCCAGGTCCAATAACATCTCTGATTTTGTCTGGTTTGATTGTCATTGTTTCAACTTTAGGTGCATACGCACTTAATTCTGGTCTTGGTTGATCGATTGTTTGAAGCATGTGTTCTAGAATTGTTAAACGACCGACACGTGCTTGTTCTAAAGCTTCTTCAATGATTTCTCTAGTTAAACCATCGATTTTGATATCCATTTGGATTGCTGTGATACCATCTTTAGTACCGGCAACTTTGAAGTCCATGTCGCCTAAAGCATCTTCCATACCTTGAATATCTGTAAGAATTGTATAGTTATCATCGCGTGTTACAAGACCCATCGCAATACCAGCAACTGGTGCTTTGATTGGTACACCTGCATCCATTAAAGCAAGTGTAGAACCGCAAATAGATGCTTGTGATGATGAACCGTTTGATTCAAGCACTTCGCTGACAATACGTACTGTATATGGGAAATCTTGTGTGTCAGGAATGATATATTTCAAAGCACGTTCGCCTAATGCACCGTGTCCGATTTCACGACGACCTGGTGCACGAACTGGACCTGTTTCACCTACTGAGAAGTTCGGGAAGTTATAGTGATGCATAAAGCGTTTTTCAACTTCAGGTCCTAAACCGTCAATTAATTGATATTCGCTTAATGCGCCTAATGTCAATACAGATAACGCTTGTGTTTGACCACGAGTGAATAAACCTGAACCATGTGCACGCGGTAATAAACCGACTTCAGATTCTAATGGACGAATTTCATCTGGCTTACGTCCATCTGGTCGTACTTTTTCATCCGCGATTTGACGACGGACTTCTTCTTTTACTAAATCATTTAAGATTGCATTTACTTCAGCCAGTAACGCTTCGTTTTCCGGATCTTCTTCATCTTCGAAAATCTCAATAATTTCGTCACGAACTGCGTCGATATTTTCTTCGCGTTCTTTTTTATCGAATGTTTGAATTGCTTCTTTCAAACCTTTTTCTTGTGTTAATGCAGTTACTTTTTCTTCGACTTCTGCATCACGTTCAACTGGAATAAATTCTGATTTCTCAGGTTTAAGATAATCAATAATTTCCTCTTGGAACGCTACTAAACGCTTGATTTCTTCATGACCGAAGAAAATTGCATCTAACATTTCTTTTTCAGTAATCTCGCTTGCGCCTGCTTCAACCATGTTAACTGCGTCTTTATGGCCTGCAACTTCTAAATCTAAACGAGATTGTTCTTTTTGTTCTACAGTCGGGTTGATCACATATTGACCATCAACATAACCGACATTTACCCCTGCAATCGGACCTTGGAATGGGATATCTGATACACTTAATGCCATTGATGAACCGATCATTGCTGCCATTTCTGGTGAACAATCCGGATCAGCACTTAACACGATATTCATGATTTGAACATCATGGCGGTAACCTTTAGGGAATAATGGACGGATTGGTCTATCGATTAAACGCGCAGTTAAAGTTGCTTCGTCAGCCGGACGACCTTCACGTTTTTTAAAGCCCCCAGGAATTTTACCTGCTGCATACATTTTTTCTTCATAGTTAACTGTTAATGGGAAGAAATCTCCATCACGCGGTTCTTTTGATGCTGTCGCAGTAGATAATACAACTGTATCCCCATAACGTACGAGTACCGCACCGTTTGCTTGTTTTGCCATCTGCCCAGTTTCAATTGTTAACGGACGGTTTGCCCATTCGGTCTTAAACACTTTCTTGTCTTGAGACATTAGGAATCTCCTTTCTCTTACTACCTCTTTTACATTAATAATTCTATCATATCATTTACATGATTATTTTTATACGCACATTCGTATCTAAGCTATAAAAAAAGGAAAGCAACCAACGATGGTCCTTTCCTCTAACTGGTATCAGCGTTTTACTTAAGAAAAGATTAACGACGGATACCTAATGATTTGATTAATTCACGGTAACGTTGAATATCTTTTTTACGTAAGTAGTTTAATAAATGTCTACGACGACCTACCATTTTTAATAAACCACGACGTGAATGGTGGTCTTTTTTGTGTGTACGTAAGTGTTCGTTTAAAGCATTGATTTCTGCAGTTAATACTGCGATTTGTACTTCTGGTGAACCTGTGTCTGTTTCGTGTACACGGTATTGTTTGATTAATTCGTCTTTACGTTCTTGTGAAATTGCCATTGTCAATTTCCTCCTTTAATAATTTAGTCTCCCCAGTCTGAGTCAGGCGTCGGAGTATCGACCTGCCAAGAGTGAGGACTGTTTTTAATCTTGTTTTGATTACCACATGTGTAATCATTCCGACCTAAATATTATAAGATACTTCATCACCGAAATCAACCGATAATAAATATTTCGCTTGTTCTTTATCTTTATTCATTTGTTCTACAAGCGGATCAATACCATCAAACTTGATTTCCGGTCTTAAATAGTGGTGCCAAAAGACAATCACACGTTCACCATAAATATCTTCTTCAAAATCAAAGATATTCACTTCAATCACGACATGTGATTTCTTAGGATCATGGAATGTCGGTTTCACACCCACATTACATACGCCTCTATAAATACGTTGTTCTGTACCGATAGCTAAGCTGACTGCGTACACACCTTTTTTAGGTAATACATAATCGTCGCTCGGTTCAATATTTGCTGTTGGGAACCCGATTGTTCTGCCACGTTTTTCACCTTGGACTACTGTTCCTTTGATGCGGTAACGATAGCCTAGTTCATCATTTGCTTTCTGCAAGTCGCCTTCTTTTAATGCTTTTCTAATTTCAGTTGTTGATATTTTCTCTGAGAACATTTCTTGTTTGCTCACAATCGTTGTATTAAAATGTGTTTTTAATTCTTGGAGTACAGACATATTGCCTTTACCGTGTTTGCCGAATGTAAAATCAAAGCCTGCAACGACTTCTTTCACATGGTTTGCGATTAAATATTCGTTCACAAACTCATCAATCGAAACATCCGCAAATTTAGATGTGAAATTCACAATAATAACATAATCGATGTTATATGATTCTAAAATTTCGATTTTATCACTTAACGGCGTTAAATAATCCGTTCTTTTTTGTTTAGGATTCAATACAACCGATGGATGGGGATCAAACGTCATAATCGCTTTTTTCAAATTACGTTTTTTCGCAATCTCATTTAAAGTATGAAAGACTTGCGCATGTCCTTTATGCAAGCCATCAAAAAATCCCAATGCCATCGCAACGTCTTCTTGTATATATTGCTCAGGTTGAATTGGATGTGTAACTTCAATTACTTTCATTTTGCGATGCTCCTTTAGTTAAATACCTTTTTAGGTTTGATTTCATTCGGTTTCTCAGCGTGCGGAATATAAAGTGCTAAGGCTTTTTCTGTTTCTTTATCTTCCATCACTGTTACTTCATCAATCGCTTCAGAAAATTCATTTTTATAAAATTTCTGTCCATTTAAAATACGTTTTTTGATTTTCGGGTCGTCAATTTGAATATGAGGCAACCCTTTCAAACCATATTCTATCGGAAATAGCTTTTCCTGTAATGCTTCTTGCTTATATAATTCATCAATTTGATCCAAAGTTAAACTTTCATCGATAGAAAAGCCGCCGCTTTCTACACGTGTTAATTGAGACATATGTGCCGGATAACCTAATGCTCTGCCGATATCAGTTGCTAACGTTCTGATATATGTCCCTTTCCCACAACGTATAAATATATCAAATGAACATGTGTCATCTTTATAACGAATCTCAGAATTACGTTCAATTTCATAAATGCGCACTTTTCGTTTAGGGCGTTCAACTGTTTCATTATTACGTGCGTACTCATAAAGCTTACGTCCATTCACTTTAACAGAAGAATACATCGGCGGAATTTGTTCAATTTCACCTACAAATGATAAAATCGCTTCATCAATTTTATCAGCTGTTAAATCTTTACTGACTGCTTTCGTTTCTAGCACCTCTCCAGTTTGGTCTTCAGTAGTTGTACTCACACCGACCGTAACCATTGCTTGATATGCTTTACCCTTTTCCATGATATAGTCACTGACTTTAGTGGCACCACCGACACAAATCGGTAAAACGCCATTTACTTCTGGATCTAATGTGCCTGTATGGCCTACTTTTTTAGTATGTAAAATTTTACGCAATTTAAATACAACATCATGGCTTGTTAAACCACGTTCTTTAAATACAGGTAAAATACCCTCCATCAACTACACCTCTTCTCTCTGTCATACCTCTACTATTTTACAATAAATTCAAAATGAAATATAGGCAAAGAAAATAAGCAACTGTTGAACGCATATAACTCTTCAACAGCTGCTTATATTTTTAATCATCAAAATCATCATCGTCATCATCATCTTTAATTTCGAACCATGACACAGACAGTACTTTTTTATTGAGGGCATTCACTTTAATTACTGCGCCTTCATCATCGTCTACGATTTGTTGAACCGTATAAAAAGGTGGATTGTGCTCTTTTTCTAAATCAATATAAACAAATTGACCTGGCACTTGATGTTGTGCGACCGCTTTTGCTGTTTCTTCTGAAATATAAGGTGTCTCTTTCTTCTTAGTTGCTTTTTCTTGCTGTGATTTAGACTTAGTCGGTTGTTTGACTTTTACTGTATGGACATTTTTAATTGCGCCGTCTTTTTTATCTACTTCTAAATCATACTTCAACCCTTCATCTAACAATTTTACCTTATAAGTTGTTTTAGCTTTGTTCAAAGAAATAGATTGAATTTTGCCGTCATAACGATCATCTACTAGTTGTTTAACTTCTTGTTGGGTGTAGTCGTGTTGCGTGGACTTGAAATAAATCACTGCACATAATATCACTATCAATATACAAATAATGACTATCAACAGTATTTTAATCATCTTTTTGAGCACCATTTGAAGTCACCTTTTCTATAATCAAAATAAACGTTGTGCCAACATCAAGCACACTTTGTACTTGAATTTCTATGTCATTACGTTTGGCTAATTCAAACGCGATATAGAGTCCTAAACCAGAACCCCCAGATTGTCTTGCCCTTGCTTTGTCCACACGATAAAATTTATTGAAGATCTGTTCTAAATCTTCTGGCGGAATACCAATGCCACGATCTGAAATATTCACGTGTATGTGCGTTGGATGTTCCGTCGCATGTATCATCACATCATCTTGACTGTACTTAATCGCATTATCTAAAAAAATTGTCATCAACTGTTTGAACTGATCTTCATTCACAAATGCACCTGCAGTATTATCACAGTGAAATATAATCTCCCTATCATATGCATGTGCGAAACGTGAAGCCTTATGCTCTAATATTTCATTTAAATCAACAGATTGCCGTTCTGCCTGTTGATTACTGCGCTCTACTTTAGCTAAATCCAACATTTGCTCAGTTAAATATTTCAGCCGTTGTGCTTCATCGCTGATCGCATCTATACTTTCATTTAAAATATCTTCTCTAGTTTTTCCAAACCGTTTCAACATCTGACTATAAGAATTAATCACCGTAATCGGTGTTTTCAATTCATGAGAAGCATTGGATATAAATGCTTGCTGCTTTTCATCATGTTCCTTTAAATTTTCCATCATATCATTATATGTCTGAGTTAATGCTTGCAACTCTTTAGTATCCTTTTGATTAATATCCATAATGACATAATGATTCGTTTCAATCGTCTTTTTCATTTTCTCAATCAATTGATTTATCGGTTGTAAAATAATTTGAGTCAGTAATCGATTTAATAAAAAGACAATCAACAAAATAAACAATGTAGAAAGTGTTAAAACGACTTTTAAAATATCGTATTTACTATATTTGAAATCGATATTCTCAAAAATTTGTAAATTACTGACTTCTCCGTCTTTCCAAACGAGCGGAATACTGACTAAGACAAAATGATGCCCTTTTTTATAAATAGCCTTTTTATATTGTTTATTTTTATACGGTTCACTTAAATCTTTATATTTTGGATTAGATGTGACTTGAAATTTACTATCATCATCTTTACCTACAATCGCAATATAACCATCAGTTAAAATCAAACTTTGCAATACTTTTTCTTTGTCGTTATGATTTTCTTTGGCCTTTCGTAATTCCTCCATCGTGCTGATTGCTTTATCTTCTAATTGTGCGGTTTCCGCATTTAACGAAGTGGTACGATAAATAAAATAGATCGTCAAATTAGTAATAATGACAACAATCGCAATCATCAAAGTGATATAAATTTGAAGTTGTGTTCCTAGTTTCATAACTAAGCTCTCATTATATAACCGATACCTCTGACACTTGATATAATTGAAGTATCAGCCGTATCTAATTTCTTTCTTAAGTATCTGACATAAACATTTACAACATTCGTATCACCTACGAAATCATAACCCCAGACATACTCAATGATCTGCGCACGATCTAAAGCAATATTTTGGTTAGTCATAAAGTAGTACAACAAATCGTACTCTTTTTGTGTGAGTTCGACTAGACTGCCATCGACAAAAACTTCTCTAGATTGTGGATTCAATTCGATGTAATCATGTGTTAAAACTTCAGCAGCTTCTTTTTGATTTAATTGCTGCTGTTTTAAATGTACACGAATACGTGCTAATAATTCTTCAATTTCAAATGGCTTAGTCATATAATCATTTGCACCAGAATCTAAACCGCTGACTTTATCCATGACTTCATCACGTGCAGTTAACATAATAATTTTAATATAGTCATCATCATTTCGAATACGTCTGAGCACTTCTAATCCATTTAAATCTGGTATCATCACATCAAGTAAAATCAAATCAATCTGACGTTCTTGATAAAGTTGTAATGCTGCTTTACCAGAATGCGCTATACAGACATCATAGCCTGCATAATCCAATTCTAGTTCAATGACGCGTGCTATTTTCTCGTCATCTTCCACAATTAAGATAGTTTCCACTTTCTATTCACTCCTATTTCAATGCAAGCCCAACATATTGCCAATAAACATAATACATCACAATCATGGTAAGCATATATACTGGCATGATACCTAAACTTAAATACATGAGCTGTTTAATTGTAAATGGTCTTTCTTTATTCTCATAAAACAATAACAAGGCTTTAGAACTGACTGGAAAAGTTAAGCAGTAGTTCGTACCGATCAGCGCAATAAATACAACTGCTGTCAGGTTTAAACCAAACATTTTACCAAAAACAATCAGTAATGGAATAAAGACGACTGCACGTGTTGTATGACTTGTAATATACAAGTGAGAAGTCACAGTCAATACTACAATAATCACTAGCGGCACAAATTCATTTACCAGTTTGACATGATGCATCACTTGAAATAATTGATGTTGAATGACATCGAGCACTTTATATTTCACCAATAGATTGCCGAGTGCAGTCGCACCCGCTACAAAGAAAATTAAGCTCCATGACACTCTGTTAAATGCTTCACGCCATCCGATCAAATCAACTTTAGGCATAATCATAATCAAGCTCATTAAAATTGTCACAAAGGCAATATCGAAGCCATGCAGTGGTTCAGTAATCCAAAGTATCACTGTCAAACTAATGAGGACTGCTGCTTTTTTCTCTTTTTTAGTCAATGGTTGTTTTTCATATTGTATTATATTTTCTGTTGAAATCTTTTCAACAGGCTTCATATAAAACTTTTTTATCATAAATAAGCTTATTATTGCAATAATTATCCCAAATGGAAAGCCCCATAGTAAGAATTGAAGATAAGAAATAGAACCATCTGTTTGATTTTCAAGCAGTCCAATCCCAATAATATGACTGCCTGCACCGATTAAAGATAAGTTTGTTCCCATCAAAATTAACACTGGCATCAATATGCCTAAATACTGACGATTCGAATTAAAACGATTGCCAAATGCTTGATATACAGGTAGAAGTGCTGCTGCACGACCTGAAGTAGATGGAATAATTAAAGATAAAATTTGTACTAAGATAAAGACAAAGATATTCATACGCTTCCCAGACGTACACTTCGCTTCAATCCAACGAATCAAACGATCTAATAAACCACTGGTTTCCACTACGCCACCAATAATAAATGCGCCAATCATTAACCAAATCACATGTTCTTCTAATGATTGATACAAAATATCTTGCGGCATACCGAGTAAAATACCTAAACATACAACCAACATCGCAGATAACCCTGCTGGCATTTTACTAAAAATAAATAGTCCTAAAGATAACACAAACAAAGCCACACTCAATTGTCCTAAATAGGACAAATTTGTTTCTAAAAACAGCCATAGCGTGAAAATAAGATAAAGAATGGCTGCGATTAATTTAGAATAACTCATCTTTAAAGTACAAAATGTCTTTGTTTAGTTGTGTGTGTTTGTGACTTTGTTTGATTCATCTTCATACCGATTTGAATTGAGTGATATATATTTCGTGCACATTCCTTTAGCCATTTTGATGCATACTCAATAGAATCATCTAAACTTGAAGGCTGTTTAATAATGCTGTGAAAGGCATTAATACCACTTTGATAATTAAATTCCGCATCTTGACCGATTGTGCCTGCTAATGCAATCACAGGTGTATCATATTGTTGAGCGATTCTCGCTACTTCAGCAGGAATTTTTCCGTTTGGCGTTTGGAAATCTAAACACCCTTCTGCTGTGATGACTAAATCAGCTTGTGCAATAACAGGTTCAATATGCAAGTACTGTTGAATTAATTCAAAACGTGGATGCAATGTAGCGTTCGCAAAAGCGATTAACCCTGCACCTAATCCACCAGATGCGCCAGAACCTTGTTGATAAGCAACTGACTCACCTGTTGAACGTTTTATTAAACGTGCCAAATGATCAAGGTTATCCGATAAATGTTCGACTTCTTTTGGACTTGCACCTTTTTGTGGACCGAATACTTTTGCGACACCTTTTGGTCCACATAAAATATTCGACCAATTCACTGCTACATCTATAGGTGTATTTAATACACGCGGATCAATATGAGATAAATCCATATCATGAATACGGTCAATTTTACCTCCGCCATGGATAAATATTGTTTTACCTTTATAATCTTTGAAACGTGCACCGATTGCTTGTGCCATGCCGACACCGCCATCAGATGTTCCCGAATCACCACAGCCGATTAAGATACGTTCAGCGCCATGATCTAATGCGTGGATAATTGCTTCACCTACACCGTATGTAGAAGTGTGAAGCGGATTTCTCTGGTTGCTAGGTACATGTCTTAGACCCGCAATTGCGGCCATCTCAATTACCGCAACTTTTTGCTTGTTTTCATAAAACATACCATAAAATGTTTTGCGTTTTTGTCCTAATGGATCTTCTGCATTTAAATGATAAAGCTGACCATTTTTAATTTGCGTGATAGTTTGCGCAAATCCTTCGCCTCCATCCACCATGGGAATCACTTGAATATTTAAACTTTCATCTGCTTCATGCAGACCTTTTTGAATTGCTGTACCGACTTCTGCTGAACTCAAGCTTTCTTTAAAGCCTGAGGGTATCACTGCAATTTTCATTGTTATAACCTCCTAGTAAAAATCCTTATCGTCTATGTTAAGGAGGTTAAGTTTGTAAAGAATTAGAGAATTATTAGAATTCAATTAAAAAAGCAGCTATGCACTTGCATAGCTGCTCATAACTTCATTTAATTAGTCATTTTTATGAAGATCTTGAATCATTCTTTCGATTTTATTACCGTACTCGATTGAGTGATCATATTCGAAATATAATTCTGGAATTGTTCTTAGACGAAGTCTTGAACCTAATTCCGCTTTAATAAAGCCTCGCGCTTTTTCTAACGCTTTAAACGTATCGTCTACTTCTTTTTCTTTACCTAATACTGTTAAGTAGACTTTAGCTTGAGATAAATCGTTTGTCACTTGTACGTCAGTGATAGTTAAAAATCCGATTCTCGGGTCTTTAACTTTATTGTTGATAATATCCATCAACTCTTGTTTCAATTGTTCACCAACGCGTTCTGCTCTCATTTTACTCATGTGTGTTTCACCTCTTCATTTCAACAATGAACGATTGAGTTCAATCCAAGATTATAAACTATAATCGTCCCTTTTACAAAACTTTTCCCTTTATATTGAACAATTAATCAATATGACACGCGCAACATGTTAAGAAACAGTTAAGCATATTAATTTTGCGTAAACGTATAAGATTTCATTTCAAAACAATCTTTACATTTCAGAAATAAACACATACTTTTTAAAAATAATAGGCTCCTTCAAAAATAAAACCAAGCACTTTATAGCTGTATCAAGCGTTTAAAGTACTTGGGTTAAAATTTCTTATTCATACTAAAAATAACCCAATCACTATCATGTTATTTTTAGTCATTTCATTTTTAAATTTCATTTCATTATTAAGCTTCTCGTTGTCGTGAACGTTTCATCAAATACGTTAATACTAATGCTGAAACTGCACCACATAATGCGACCACAATACCAATTTTAAAAATCATTTGATAGGCAACAGCTTCATGTCCTTTAAAGGCATCCAGTAAATTACCATTTAATTGATACACCCAAAAGACTGGCGCATACGCTAAAAACGAACCGACACTCATCGCAGACCCTGAAAAATCTTCAGGTAATTTCAATTCTGAAATTGGCGCAAGCAATACACTTTTTGATAAGAATGTCGTTAATGACAAGATTACTAATAAAACAATACTTAACTGTGTTCCGATTTTAAAGTATACAATAACGATTAAAATCACTGTTGATGCGAGTAATGCTACACCAATCATTTTAGCTGAAGATTTAAAGACAAAGTCCGAAATCATTCCCGCAATAACACCAGCGATAACCCCCATCAACGCTGTATTGATTACACCGAAAAATGCAGTTTGTGCTGTTGTTAAATGATAAACACTTTGTAAGTAAGGTACAGTGTAAATTAAAATAATATAGCCCCAATATACTGACATTGCGGTAATCGCAGCTAACCACACTTTTGGTTGTGTTAACACATACACTAACCCTTTTAAAGCTTTCGCAGATTTATAACCTGTTTCTTGATTATGCGATTCATCAGCCGCAATCCCATTTTTCGGTACAAATTTCCATATTAAAATAATCATCGGGATTAGTAATAAGTTATAGGCTAACATACCGCCTTTTAATACGACGACGCCACTCACCGCAGCCATAATGGCCACAAGTAATAAGTTCATCAACATTTCTTGTGCACGGCGAATGGATTCTAATAATCCAAACCCTAAACCTCTATGTTCACGATCAGTGAAGAAAACTACCCCATTCAATACTGCAGGCCAGAAGAACGCTTCAACTAACCCCCAAATGACTGCGATCACTTTTAATATCGTAAAGCTTGGATTCAAGAAAATCACGATACACATCGTGATAAAACGAATTGACATCCCCGTGATGAGTAAAGAACGAATCGAGAATCTATTATTGATCCATCCACCTGGAATATAGAAGAACATCGATAACCCGATTAAACTAAAAATCACACCAAGTTCCGCATTATTAACATGCAGTACCTGCAAGAGTTGGTGATAAAACGTACCTTTAAAAGCTTCGAATCCTGAATAAATAATTTGTCCTGCAGTGACAACAGAGAGGTATCCTGCCAGTTGTCTTGCATTTTTCAATCCTAGTTTATGCATCAGCCAATTCATGTTGTTTTTCCTCCTAGTTGCGGCCTATGTCAAAGTGATTCTTGCAAATGTACTAAATTTTGCGGATAGTCTGTAAACACACCATCCACACCAAAGTTAAAGAGTTGGTTCACTCTATCTACATCATTCACGGTATATACATTTAAAATATAACCATCATCTTTGATACGTCTGACTAACGCTTCAGTCAAATCAATATCTTCCAAATGCAAAATATGTGTATCACAAAAATCTAAAACTGTACGCCAATCTTCATAAAATGCACACATTTCATAGAGTACCGCTCTAGGATATTGAGGAAGCGCTTCTTGAACTGCTTTAAGCAATGGAATATTAAAACTAGAAAATAATATTTCTACTTCAGGACTAAATTTCGGCATTGTTTCAACTAACTGTTTAATTAATGATTTAGCTAATTTTGGTCCATGATTACCTGTAATACCTTTTAGTTCAATATTGACATTTAGTTGAGAGGCATTCACAAAATCAATAAATTCATCGAAAGTTAGAACTTTTTCTTCTTTGAATTTTGGATGGAACCAATAACCTGCACTCGCTTGTTGGATATCTTTAAATAAGGTTTCACTGATTTCTCCTGTCATTGAAGTTGTACGATCTAAATAATCATCATGAATCATTATTAATTGTTCATCTGCAGTAATTCCGACATCGACTTCAATCCATTGCAGTTCAGGAATTTCTGCTGCGGCATGATAAGATGCTAACGTGTTCTCTGGTGCGACACTTGGTACACCCCTGTGTCCAAAGATTGTTTTCATAGCTGTTCACCTTCTAGATTATAAAATAGATTGCTGTAGTGATATTAAATTCCACTTCCCACAACTTGTTAAAAAGTTATGTATAATTTCAATTTAATCATATGCCTATGCAAAGTCTATTTCAATAAGTTTTATGGTTTTTATTGAAACTTTACAATACATTTACAAACCTAGTTCTTATAGAGGTCAATCTGTTTTAAGATAAAAAAATCCAATCTGAATACAGTGCTGAGACTATCATCAGATTGGATATTTAATATGTTTTATGATTTTTATTCATCAAAAACTAGAATGTTGAAGAAATGCCCATCAATATCTTCAAATGTGAAGCCATAAAAACCATCACGTTCTTTAGGTTGATCGATAATTTTACCTCCGAAACTCTGTACATCTTCTTTAAGTTGATGTGCTTCTTCTTTTGTATCAACCGAAAGTGAAATCAACGCATCATTACCATAAGGTACGCGATGAATATATGATTCAAAGTATTTCATGGCTACAATCATTATTGGAGAGCCTTTTTTTGCTTTGATACCGAACATCTTGCCCTCTTGTTCCGGACGTTCCATAATCTCAAAGCCGATATTTTGATAAAACTTCTTGCTTTTGTCTAAGTCCTGACTCGCAAGATTAAACCAAATATTGTTAACCATCATACATACACCTCCCAATTATATTTATGATAGTATTCCCTTAATCATACGAAAAAGCACTCCCGCTTAAGGAAGTGCTTTTATCTAAATTATCAAGTTTAACGTTGGATTTCAACCATTTCGTATGCTTCGATAATATCGTCAACTTTTAAGTCGTTGTATTTTTCAATTGTAATACCACACTCGTAACCTTTTGCCACTTCTTTCGCATCGTCTTTGAAACGTTTTAACGTATCAAGTTTACCTTCGAAGATGACAATACCGTCACGGATGACGCGTACTCCTGCGTTACGTGTGATTTTACCTTCAGTTACATAACATCCTGCGATTGTACCGACCTTAGAAACTTTGAATGTTTGACGAACTTCAGCTTGTCCGATGACTTTTTCTTCGTATTCAGGGTCAAGCATACCTTTCATCGCTGATTCAATTTCTTCGATTACGTCGTAGATAACACGGTGTAAACGTAAGTCTACATTTTCTTGTTCAGCTGCACGTTTCGCACCAGAGTCAGGACGTACGTTGAAGCCGATGATGATACCGTTTGAAGCATTCGCAAGTGTAACGTCAGATTCGTTGATTGCACCCACTGCTGTATGGATGATACGAACGTTAACACCTTCAACATCAATTTTCATAAGTGAAGCTGCTAATGCTTCTACTGAACCTTGTACGTCACCTTTGATGATTACGTTAAGGTCTTTCATTTCACCTTGTTTCATTTGTTCGAACAAGTTGTCTAATGAAACGTTTTTGCTTTCTTGACGTTGTTGTAAGATGCTTTCTTCATGACGTGCTTCACCGATTCTACGTGCTTGTTTTTCGTCTGAGAAGACAACGAAGCGGTCACCGGCTTGTGGTACATCATTAATACCCGTAATTTCAACCGGTGTCGATGGACCAGCTGATTTGATACGTTGACCTAAATCATTCACCATTGCACGGATACGACCGAACGTATTACCTACTACAATAGCATCTCCCACATGCAACGTACCATTTTGAACTAATAATGATGCCGCAGGACCACGTGATTTGTCTAATTCAGCTTCAATAACTGTACCGACAGCACGTTTGTCTGGGTTCGCTTTTAATTCTTGTACTTCTGATACTAAGACAATCATTTCTAATAAGTCTTCAATACCGTCACCGCTTAATGCTGAAAGTGGTACGAAGATTGTGTCGCCTCCCCAGTCTTCAGGGAATAAACCATGTTCAGTTAATTCCTGCATAACACGATCAGGGTTTGCTGTTGGTTTATCAATTTTGTTTACCGCTACGATAATCGGCACATCTGCTTCTTTAGCATGGTTAATCGCTTCAATTGTTTGAGGCATAACACCGTCGTCTGCTGCAACCACTAAGATTGTGATATCAGTGACTTGCGCACCACGTGCACGCATAGTAGTGAAGGCTGCGTGTCCAGGTGTATCTAAGAAAGTGATTTTTTTGCCGTCATTTGTGATTTGGTAAGCACCGATATGTTGTGTGATACCGCCCGCTTCACCTTGTGTCACATGTGTATTTCTGATTGAGTCAAGTAGCGTTGTTTTACCATGGTCAACGTGTCCCATGATTGTTACAACTGCTGGACGCTCAATTGCATCCGGATCTTCTTCTTCATCATCGAAGTAGATATCTAAGTCTTCTTCGTCAATGACTACTTCTTTTTCTACTTCTACACCATAATCATCAGCGATTAACTCAATTGTTTCATCGTCTAATGATTGGTTAATGTTTGCCATAATACCAAGTAAGAATAATTTCTTAACAATACTTGATGACTCAATATTCATTTTGTCAGCTAATTCGCCAACCGTAATACCTTCTAAATAAGTAATTTTTTCTGGCATTTCTTTTTTCGGTTGTTCTGGTGCTGGTTTTTGATTATTGTTTTTCTTATGTTTGTTGTTGTTTTTATTATTATTTTTGTTGTGGTTCTTGTTGCCTTTTTTATTATTCTTTTTAGCATTACCGCTATTATTGTTATTATTTTTATTTTTATCTTTATTATTGTTTTGATGTT
This sequence comes from Staphylococcus sp. HMSC055C03, assembly GCF_001809385.1. Classification (NCBI taxonomy): domain Bacteria; kingdom Bacillati; phylum Bacillota; class Bacilli; order Caryophanales; family Staphylococcaceae; genus Staphylococcus; species Staphylococcus sp. HMSC055C03. Next base: position 72,690 of record NZ_KV797487.1, on the reverse strand, counting down.
TTTTGTGATTATTTTGAGCAGCTTTATCGTTTTGCTTATCTTTAGATGAATTTGGTTTGAATTTTTTATCCAACTCTTTGATTTCATTCGGTTCTAACGCTTGCATGTGGTTAGACACCTCAACATTCATCTTCTTCAATTCATCAATAACATCTTTACTTTTTAATTTTAAATCTTTTGCATACTCGTAAATTCTCTTTTTACTCATATAATCACTCCTTACGTTATTCATCTATCATTGATAATAGCTTTTTGGCAAAACCGTTATCCATTATAGCTATATTCACGCGAGAAGATTTGCCAAGTGCTTGGCCTAACTCTTCTCTTGTACCGAATATACGCAACGGAACGTGATAACTCTCACATTTTTGACTGATTTCTTTGGTTGTCCTCGATGACGCATCCTCAGACAGAATCACTAACGATGTTTTTCGTTTTTTGATTTCTGTCAGAATAACTGACTCACCACTTTTAACCTTGCCAGCCCGCATTGCCAATCCTAAAAAATTCAAGATGTTGCTCTTATTCATTTTGGAATCTCTTCTCTGTAAATGAGACGTATGATTTCTTTATAGACAGGCTCTAAAGTTTCAGCATCAGCATTAAAGAACTTCTCTAAAATCCCTTTTTGCTGTGCTTTTTCTACAAGTGCTACATCTTTAGAAACGTACGCACCACGTCCAGGTTTCTTACCTGTCGCATCTGCAGAAATTTCGCCTTCTTTGTTTATAACCACACGAATCATATCGTTTTTGGGACGCATTTCATTTGAAAGTATACACTTTCTCATTGGAATCTTCTTTTTCTTCATAAAGGCATTCACTCCAAATTATTCTTCTACGTCTTTTTTAGCTTCTGTTTCTTCTGAAGCTTCGTCTTCTTCTGATTCAGCTGCTTCAATGTCTTCCGCTTCTTCTACTTCAACATCTTCAGCTTCAGGTACTTCTTCTACTTGTGCCACTACCACATCTTCAGAAAGATCTTCTTCGATTGGTGTTTCTTCAACTTCGTCTTGTTCTGGCACTGGGTAGATACCTGCTTCACGTGCATCTGTTTCAGATTTAATATCGATTTTCCAACCTGTCAATTTCGCTGCTAAACGTGCGTTTTGACCACGTTTACCGATAGCTAGTGATAATTGATAATCAGGAACGACTACTGTTGTAGATTGATTGTCTTCGTCTACAATTACTTCTAAAACTTGTGAAGGGCTTAATGCGTTTTTCACAAAGACTTTAGGATTTTCATTCCATTGTACGATATCAATTTTTTCTCCGCCAAGCTCTTCAACAATCGCTTCAACACGGACACCTTTTGCACCTACACATGCGCCGACAGCATCAATATCATCATTTTCAGAGTAGACACTGATTTTTGAACGATCGCCCGCTTCACGTGCAACTGATTTAATCACAACAGTACCATCATAAATTTCAGGTACTTCTTCTTCAAACAAACGTTTCAATAAGCCAGGATGACTACGTGATACATAGATTTGAGGACCTTTTGTCGTTTGTTCTACTTTATTAACGTATACTTTGATACGTTCATTTGGAATGTAACTTTCATTTGGACTTCTTTCAGCTTCAGATAATACCGCTTCAGTGCGTCCTAAGTTAACATACACATATCTGTGATCGACTCTGTCGATGATACCAGTCATGATATCTTCTTCTTTATCGATAAATTCATCATAAAGAATTTCTCTTTCAGCATCGCGTAAACGTTGCATCACAGCTTGTTTTGCTGCTTGTGCACCCACACGGCCGAAGTCTTTCGGTGTAACATCTTCTTCGTAGATATCACCGATTTCATATGCTGGGTTTTTCACCAACGCTGTACTGATGTCCACTTCATCGCGGTCATCAAATACTTCTTCTACGACTTCTTTACGTGCAATAACTTTGAACGTACCTTCGTCCATATTCAATTCCACACGTGCATTACGTGAAGATTCATAATTCTTTTTATAAGCAGTAATCAATGCTGCTTCAATCGCATCGATTAGTACTTCTCTAGGAATTTTCTTTTCTTTTTCCAAATATTCTACTGCTAATATTAATTCATTTGACACGGTTAAATCCTCCTACTCACGTTAAATCAAAACTGCATGACGTGCTTTAGCAATTTTATTTCTTGGGATTTCAACTTGCTTTTTCTTTGATTTGACTTGCACTTCGATCACAACTGACTCGTCATCTACTGACTGCAAGACACCTAACCATTCTTTAGCACCTTCAACCGGCGCATAAAGAGTGACAAATACAGGTTGATTGACTGCATTACGAAACGCCTTATCGTCTTTGATAGGACGCTCAGCACCTGGTGACGCAACGTCTAGGTAATACATTTGTTCAATCGGATCTGCTTCATCCATTGCTGCGCTGATTTTTTCTGATGCTAATGTGCAATCATTTAAATCAACGCCGCCCTCTTTATCAATAGAGATTCTAAGATAGCGGTCTCTACCTTCTTTTGTGAATTCAATATCCACGAGTTCAAAATTCAATTCATCTAAAACCGGTTGAATAATTGTTTCGATTTGTTCAGTAATTTTACTCATGCTGACCTCCTTTATACAAATAGAAAAGAGCGGGTAAACCCCACTCTTCGTGACTAAAGTTCATTTTTTACGCACTATGATTATAACACAGTACATCTTTAAATGCCAATTGTAGCACAGTTGACACTTTTTAAGCATTACATATCAAAAATTGATAATTGTGCTTTATCAGGTAAACCAGGTAATGAACCTAAATCATCTAAATACTCAATGACTTTTTGAGAAAGACCCGCTTTCTTATTCAAGTCTTCTTTAGATAAGAACGGTCCTTCATTACGCGCTTCAACAATACGTTTCGCTACGTTTTCACCTAGACCTGGCACCGCAATAAACGGTGGAATCAATGTATCGCCTTCAATAATAAATTCAAATGCCTGACTCTTTTCTAAACTGATCGGCTGCATACGGAAACCGCGATGTGCCATTTCGTTCATGATTTCAAGCACAGTTAAAACGTCTTTTTCTTTCTTGCCAAGTTCCATGTATTTAGAATACATATCTTTCACTGCCGCTTTGATACCTTCTTTATCTTTGATCATGGTTAATAAGTCAAAGTCTGATGCACGAACAGTAAAGTAAGACGCATAATAATATAACGGATAATGCACTTTGAAGTAAGCGATACGTACCGCCATTAATACGTAAGCTGCCGCATGGGCTTTCGGGAACATGTACTTGATTTTCTTACATGAGTCTAAATACCAATCCGGTACATTATTCTCTTTCATAATTTCTTCCCATTCTTCTTGCAGGCCTTTACCTTTACGTACTGCCTCCATAATTTTGAAGGCTAATGATGGTTCTAATCCGGCATACATTAAATACACCATGATATCGTCACGACAACCGATAACTCCAGATAGATCACATGTACCTGAACGTACTAATTCTTGGGCATTGCCTAACCATACGTCTGTACCATGGGATAATCCAGAAATCTGAACGAGTTCAGAGAATGTTGTCGGTTTCGTATCTTCTAACATTTGACGAACGAACGCTGTACCGAATTCTGGTACACCGAATGTCCCTGTCTTACATAAAATGTCTTCTTCTGTAACACCTAAGGATTCTGGCGTACTGAAAATACGCATTGTTTCTTTGTCATCGACCGGCACTGTTTTCGGATCAATGCCTGATAAATCTTGAAGCATACGAATCATCGTCGGATCATCGTGTCCAAGAATATCTAGTTTCAAGACGTTATCATGAATGGAGTGGAAGTCGAAGTGCGTTGTCATCCAAGCTGATGATTGGTCATCCGCTGGATATTGAATCGGCGTAAAGTCATAAATATCCATATCATCAGGTACTACAATGATGCCGCCAGGGTGTTGGCCTGTTGTACGTTTAACACCAGTACAACCTTTAACTAAACGGTCAATTTCAGCACCACGTTTATGAATACCTTGGTCATTTAAATAACCTTTGACATAACCGAATGCAGTTTTCTCTGCGACTGTACCGATAGTTCCGGCACGGAATACTTTATCTTCACCGAATAAGACTTTCGTGTAGTTATGTGCTTCAGGTTGATATTCACCACTGAAGTTCAAGTCAATATCTGGTACTTTGTCACCTTTGAAGCCTAAGAATGTTTCGAAAGGAATATCTTGGCCTTCTTTAATCATTTCAGCACCACATTCACATGTCTTATCTGGCAAGTCGAAACCAGAGCCGACGGAACCGTCATTAAAGAACTCGCTCTTCTTACATTTTGGACAAATGTAGTGCGGCGGCAATGGATTCACTTCGGTAATTTCAGTCATTGTCGCAACGAAGCTTGAGCCGACAGAACCACGTGAACCTACTAAGTAACCATCGTTGAGTGATTTCTTAACCAAACGTTGCGAAATCAAGTAGATTACAGCGAATCCGTTACCAATAATACTTTCTAATTCTTTTTCAAGACGATCAATAACAATTTGCGGTAAATCATCACCATATAATTTACGTGCATTCGCATAACTCATTTCACGAATTTCTTCATTCGCACCATCCATATTAGGTGTATACAATTTGTCTTTAATCGGTACAACACGTTCAATACGATCAGCTAGTGCTTGTGTATTATCAACGACAATTTCTTTCGCTTTCTCTTCACCTAAGAAATGGAATGCATCTAACATTTCATCTGTCGTTCTGAAATGTGCTTCTGGTAACGTAGAACGATTTAATGGGTTACCTGGTTGAGACGCGATTAAGATTTTACGTGCAATTGCATCATGTTCATTTAAGTAATGCACATTACCTGTCGCAACCACTGGCACATTGACTGCTTTACCCGCTTCAAGCAAACGCTGATAAATCTCAATCATAGTTTCATTATCACGAATCAATTCACGATCGATTAAATCTTGGTATAACGCAGGCGGTTGTACTTCTATATAGTCATAATATTTCGCAATATGTTCAACTTGTGATTGGTCTTTCTGCATTACCGCAGTAAAGACTTCACCTTCATCACATGCTGAACCGATTAATAAACCTTCACGGTACTCATCTAATAATGAACGTGGAATTCTCGGTGTACGATAGTAATACGTCACTAAGGATTCACTGACAATCTTGAATAAGTTTTTTAAACCTGTTTGGTTTTGAACTAAAATTGTCACATGACTTGGACGTGCACGTTTATAAGCATCTTCGTTTGATAGTGATTGGTTGATATCTTGATGATTTTTAACACCGAGTTCATCCACTTGTTTCAACATTTTAATAAAGATATAAGCCGTAGCTTCTGTATCATAGATGGCACGGTGATGTTGTGTCAGTTCAACGCCATATTTTTTGGCTAAGAAGTTCAAACCATGTTTACCAAATTCTGTATTTATCGTACGTGATAATTCTAAAGTATCGATAACACCATTTGTATAATGGCCTAAACCTGCACGTTCATAGCCAGTATCAATGAAGCCCATATCGAAGGATGCGTTATGGGCTACGAATATCGCATCTCCGACCCATTCTTTGAATTCTGTTAATACATCATCAATTTCAGGAGCATCAACTAACATTTCATCTGAGATGTGCGTCAAATTCTTGATAGTTTCAGATAAACGCTCATGCGGATTACTGAAACGTTCGAACTTATCAATGATTTCGCCATCATGGACTTTTACAGCGGCTAACTCGATAATTTTGTCGTATTGGTTTGATAAACCAGTCGTCTCAACGTCAAATACCACATAAGTCGCGTCTTTAAGATTACGGTCAGTCGGATTGTATGCAATCGGTACACCATCATCGACCAACATACCTTCCATACCGTAAATCATTTTAATGCCATGCTTTTCAGCAGCACTGAACGCATCTGGATAAGCTTGAACGACATTATGGTCTGTTACTGCGATAGCAGGATGTCCCCATTTCACAGCTTGTGCAACATAATCACCGATTTGATTAATACCGTCCATTTGACTCATCGCTGTATGCAGATGTAATTCCACACGCTTATCTTCTGCTTTATCTAGTTTTGGTGTTTTCTTAATTTCTTCAATATCAGACATCATCATGACTAAATCACGTACGAAAGTATCTTCTTCAATACGGCCTTGCGCACATACCCATTTACCGACACTTAACGCTTTGAAATGTTCTAAATCGTCTTTGTTTTTACGTGTAAACATTTTTAGTACGAGTGAGTCTGTGTAATCTGTTACTTTTAATTCTACGATGTGACGACCACTTTTTAGTTCTTTGATATTCATATCAAAGATAACGCCTTCAATCGCCACTTTGAATTCTTCTTCAATAATAGATTCAATCGGTCTGACGTTATCCACTTGGATTGGTTTACCGATTTGACATTTATCAACAGCACTTTCGTTATTATCTTGTTGCTTAGCTTTTTCAGCTTTCATACGTTCTAATTTTTCAGTTGCTTCTCTTGCGCTTTGTTGATCCTCTTCTTGAATATGTGCTTCTAATGAAGCTAAATCATTATCATGTTCAGACGTGTCTGTTTCAAAAACAATCTTATTCACGTCAAAGCCGCATTGTTGGTATGCTTTGACTAAGCTGCCGTTACACGCTTTATGGAAATAATCACGTTCAATATCATTTGAAACCATCACTTTTAAGACATTACCTGAAGTAATCAGACGTTTTTGTCCTAATTGTCCTTTTACTTTGGGTGACAATCTCGTCTGTTCAATACAATGGCTGAAGTATTTCATCGCAAACTCATCTTGGTTTCTTGTATCTTGAACAACAAAATGCCAATCTACAGTCGCAATCTCTTTAAATTCTTCAATCAAAGCGTGGGTAAATAACATGTAGTCTTCATAAGTTAAAAAGCGAGGCAGTGTAATTTGAAATAACCATGTCCGCTCTTTTTGAGAGACATCAATGCGGTTTAATTCACTGTTTTCTATAATATCTGGTTCGAGCTGATTCGCAATTTTAATCTGATCAGCTAACACTTTAAATTTTTCTTGATTTGTCATTGCCAAGACCATTACCACCTTAGTCATTAATTACATCGTTCATACGGTTAGGGAGAATTTTAATTTATTTAAAAAGGTGCATGCCCTTTTGAGTATAGAAAAAATGGAACCACGTTTGACAACGCGGTTGATTTTCATCTCTGTTCTGAAGTTCTAAAATATTATACCAAATTTCCAGTAATACTTAAAATGAGCAAACTGAATTTTTCGCTATGTAAAAAGCCGAAGTGCAGTCAGAGCACTTCGGCTTTTTGATTTATAAAATTAAATTTGTTCGTATAAATCTTTCACGTAATTCACTAAATCTGCTGCCGCAACTTCTTCGCTTTCTCCATTGTCACGACGTTTTACTTCAACAATACCTTCTGCCGCACGTTTACCAACTACAACACGTACTGGTAAACCGATTAAGTCAGCATCGTTGAATTTAACACCTGCACGTTCTTTACGATCATCGTATAAGACTTCAAATGATGCTTGAAGTGCTTGGTATAACTCATCACCAAGTTCTCTTTGATCATCTTTCTTAGGATTAATCGTAATTAAGTGTACTTCAAATGGTGTCACTGATTTAGGCCAGATAATACCATTGTCATCATTGTTTTGTTCTACAATCGCACTTAATGTTCTTGAAACACCGATACCATAGCATCCCATTATTAATGGTTGTGCTTTACCTTGGTTATCTAAGAATGTCGCATTCATAGATTCAGAGTATTTTGTACCGAGTTTGAAGACTTGTCCAACTTCGATACCTTCTGCGAATTTAGCTTCGCCTGAACCATCGCTGAGCGGTTCACCTTCTAAGATGAAGCGGAAGTCTCCGAACGCTTCTACGCTAAAGTCACGTTCTGGATTCGCATTCACATAATGGTAACCATCTTCATTTGCACCAACGACAATATTAGGAATTTCTTGTACGAAATTATCCGCATATACTTTGATGCCTTTTTCTTGAATAGGTCCGATTGAACCTGGGTTCGCACCCACTAAGTTGATAATTTCATCTTGGCTCGCAAGTTCAATATTGTCTGTACCGAAGTAAGCTTTTAATTTTACGTCATTCACTTCATGATGGCCACGCACTAAGACAATCACAAATTCGCCATCCACTTTGAATACCATTGATTTCGTAATTTGATCTAGTGGGCGATTTAAGAAATCTGCCACTTCTTGTGCTGTATGCGCATTTGGTGTTTCAACCTTTTCTAATTCCAGTAAAGCTTCATCATGTGCTTTTGGCTCATACACAACTTCTGCTTTTTCAATATTAGCAGCGTAGTCGCTGTTTTCACTGTAAACAATTGTATCCTCACCGATTTCACTTAACGCCATAAATTCATGAGTATGGCTGCCGCCGATTGCACCTGAATCTGCGACCACTGGACGTGCGTTAATACCCGCACGCTTAAAGATACGGCCATATGCATCATACATATCATTGTATGTCTCATCTAATGACGCTTCATCCGCATGGAATGAATACGCATCTTTCATAATGAATTCACGACCGCGTAATAAACCGAAACGTGGACGCTTTTCATCTCTGAATTTAGATTGAATTTGGAATAGTGTTAAAGGTAATTGCTTATAAGATTTCAATTCATCACGTACTAATGATGTGACGACTTCTTCATGTGTTGGTCCTAACGCGAATTGACGACCATTACGATCAGTCAGACGCATTAATTCACTGCCATAAGCTTCCCAACGTCCTGACTCTTCCCATAATTCTGAAGGCTGTAATGCCGGCATTAAGATTTCTACCGCATCAATTTTCTCCATTTCTTCTCTGATAATTGATGTAATATTATTTAATACACGTGTCGCAAGCGGTAAATAACTATAAATTCCACTTGTACTTTGTTTAATCAATCCTGCTTTTAACAGTAATCGATGACTTAAGGCTTCAGCTTCCGCTGGCACCTCTCTTAACGTTGGTATAAATACTTTTGACTGTCTCATAAAACTGAGCTCCTCCATTTCCTATAAGAAATAACGTTGTATGTCATTCCATGTCACTAATATCATAATAATTACTACAAATATAGCACCTGCACCAATAATGTAGGCTTCCGCTTTTTTGTTGACGGGCTTTCTGAAAATCGCTTCATAAATAACGAACAGAATTCTTCCGCCGTCTAATGCTGGAATTGGTAATAGGTTCATTAAACCTAAGTTCACACTTAACATAGCTGTCCATGCTATCAAGTTAATGATACCAGTTTTCACCACAGTATCAACATTATGGTAAATACCGACAGGTCCATTCAACATGTCGAATGAAAATCCACCTGTAAAGATACTCCCTATCATAGACACAATTGCTGTGAAAATAATCGTTCCTGCTTTGAAGAATTGCTCTACACCTGTTGTAAGCGGCGCAATCAGAGAGCTATGGTCTTTATCAGGTTGGAAACCTAAGATATAGCGTGTTTGAGATGTCAGTTTGGTTAACTTCTCAACGACTTTTTTAGGTTTGAATTCAGCTGATTTTTGGTGACCGTCACGCTCATATTGAATTGAAACTTTTTGACCTTTATTATCTTCTAAAGCTTTTGTGATATCTTTAAAGTTCTCAATTTTTTTATCACCGATTTGTTCAATTTTATCACCAGGCTTCAAACCGATTTCTTGTGCTGGTGTATTATCCGCGACTTGTTTCACCACATTATTCGGTGTGCCTTGGTAATATGCTAATCCGATAAAAATCACAATCGCAAGCAAGAAGTTGAATAATGGTCCTGCAAACAATGTTAAGAATTTTTGCCATGGTGTCTTGTGTACCAATTGACGATTACGTGGTGCAATTTGGATTAACGAACCATTTTCTACAAAATATGCTTCTTTCGCAATATAAAAACGATGGCGTTCGTCATCATAAGAGGTAATACCTTCTAAATACATTTCATCTTTGAAGTCAATTTTCTTCACTTCAATGACTTCTGCTTGTTGGAATTTATGTTGATCATCTAACAAGATATGCGTAATTTCATCTTGATCATTTAATTTAATCTTAACTGACATACCTGGTTCTACAGGCGGTTCTTCTAAACCGTCCCCTGCCATACGGACATAACCGCCGACGGGTAATAAACGGATAGTATATAACGTTTCATTCTTTCTGAAACTGAATATTTTCGGTCCCATGCCTATCGCAAATTCAGGACACATAATCCCTGCACGCTTCGCGAAGAACATGTGACCGAACTCATGCACGAAGACTAATACGCCGAATACGATAATAAAAGATAGTATAGTTATTAGCAAAATTGGGCCACTCCTATTTAATTAATTGGTCCATCAAATATGTAAAACTTGCTTAAACAAGATACATGTGACGGTAACATTTTATAAAATCATTTTAATGAAAATCATGCGAACATACAACAAATATACGATGTTACAAAAATGAGGCATGCCTTAAGCAAACGCTGTTTCTTTGTTTGCATAACCGCATGCCTCACGTTTTTAGTTTTGTAAAAGTAAAATATTTAATAGCGGTAATACGAACATAAAGCTGTCGAAGCGATCGAGAATACCACCATGTCCTGGTAATATTTTACCTGAGTCTTTCACACCAAAGTGACGTTTGAATCCTGATTCAACTAAGTCGCCAAGTTGTCCGAACATACTTAATACAACCGTTACAACCATCATAACGAAAATGTTGACTGGGAATTCAATAAACATCTGCATAATGATCGGTACCAACAAGCTGCATAGCACGCCGCCGATAAAACCTTCAATCGTTTTATTCGGACTGATAACCGGCCATAATTTATGTTTACCGATACTGCGTCCAAATAAGTAAGCTCCTGTATCTGTTGTCCATACGACTAAGAAAGCATATAAAATGAAGGCAAGACCTGCTTCACGTGTTTCATATAAGTACATGAAGCCGATGCCGACATATGCAACAGACATTAAGCAGAAGGCTGCGTCGATGAAGCTGAAGCGGTTTTTAGACATAACCGTATAACTTAGTACCACGAAACTCATGATTACAAGTCCCTTCAACTGTATAGCAGGGACTAATGAACCTAAATCTTGCGGCAACATAATAATGACGAGCCCAAGTGCACTGATAATCCCTGGTATAGAAATAAAACGGATTTTATTCATATTTAGTAATTCTTTTAAAGCGATAAACGCTAGTAAAAATGAAAAGTACATCAGTACTTGACCACCGATAATTAATATCGGTAAAAAGATGATTAAGGCAATAATAGCCGTGACCGTTCTTACTCTCATATTAAATTCCTACCTTAAATTATAATAGCCCGCCGAAGCGACGTTGTCTTTTTTGATATATCTTAATACAATCATACAATTCTTGTTCATCAAAATCAGGCCACAATTTCTGGTCAAATATAAATTCACTATATGAAATCTGCCATATTAAGAAATTGCTGATACGTTGTTCCCCAGATGTGCGAATCAATAATTCAGGATCAGGATACTGACTTGTCATTAAATACTGATTCATCATACTTTCAGTGATATCCTCGCTATTATATCCTTGTTTCTGCATATCATCAAACATTCGACGAACACTGTCTACGATTTCTGCTCTTCCACCGTAATTAATCGCAAAAATCAATTTAAGTCCTTGATTATGTGCTGTCTTTTCTTTCGCGTGATTAATTGCTTTTAACGTTGATGCCGGCAGATCATCTGTAAATCCGATAGTTTCAACTTTGACATCTTTTTCAATTAATTCAGGTAAAAAAGTCTTAAGGAAATTCACTGGTAAATTCATAATATAATTTACCTCTTGTTCAGGACGGGACCAATTTTCAGTTGAAAAGGCGTAGAGCGTTAAATACTTTACACCAATATCATTTGCTGCTCTTGTGATTTTCTTAATGGTTTGCATTCCCTCATAATGCCCTTTGATTCTTGGCATTTTACGTTTCTTCGCCCAACGGCCATTACCATCCATGATAATCGCTATATGTTCGGGTATGTTATGTAAATCTAATTCTGAATGGTTCGTTTCAGTTTCAGAACGATTCTTATTTCTTAGCTTTTTAAACATGGTCTATCCTCCGAGCTCAATCTATCTCTGTTACATTATAATAGATTATTCATGCAATTATCTATCATTTTATCACACTCGTTAAACGCAATGAATAGAACAATTAAAAAACTGTACCAAAGTCTGAGTTGGTACAGTTTTAATAAGTGATTTAAACACTGTCTTGCTTAAATCTGTTTAGATGATTAGACAGCCATAATGTCTTTTTCTTTTTCATCTAATACTTTTTCAATTTCTTTAATAGAATCATCAGTGATTTTTTGAACTTGTTCTGTTGCTGAACGTAATTCATCTTCTGAGATATCCCCATTTTTTTCGTCTTTTTTCAATTCATCATTGCTGTCACGACGAATATTACGTACAGATACTTTCGCATTTTCAGCCATTTTCTTAACGTCTTTTACTAATTCTTTACGACGTTCTTCAGTTAAAGCAGGTACTGTAATACGAATCACTTCACCATCACTTGTAGGGTTAACACCTAAGTTTGCTGCGTTGATTGCACGCTCAATTTCAGAGATTGATGATTTGTCGTAAGGTGATACTACTAATAAACGTGGTTCAGGTACGTTGATGCTTGCTAATTGTTGTACAGGTGTTGGTGCACCATAGTAATCAACATTTACACTAGCTAATAAGTTAGAGTTTGCACGACCTGCGTTAACTGTCGCAAATTCACGTGATAAACTCTCGATAGATTTTTTCATTCTTGATTTCGTTTCGCTTAAAATGTCACTCATCTTTCTTACACCTCAAATTTATAAAATTATTTAGTTATAGCTGTTCCGATTTCTTCGCCTAATACCGCACGCTTAATATTACCCTCTTCTGAAATAGAGAACACATTCAACGGAATGTTGTTGTCCATACAGAATGAAGCGGCAGTTGAGTCCATGACTTGAAGACCCTCTTGTAACATTTGAATGTATGTCAAATGCTCATATTTAACTGCGTCTTTATCAACTTTTGGATCAGCTGAGTAAACACCGTCAACATTATTTTTACCCATTAAAATTACATCAGCTTCTACTTCAGCTGCGCGTAATGCAGCTGTTGTATCTGTTGAGAAGTAAGGGTTGCCAATACCCGCAGCAAAAATTACAACACGTTTTTTCTCTAGGTGTCTGATTGCACGACGTCTAATATAAGGTTCAGCGACCTGTTTCATTTCGATTGATGTTAAAACACGTGTATCACAGTCAAGTTGTTCTAAACTGTCTTGGAGTGCTAATGCATTCATAACTGTTGCTAACATACCCATGTAGTCAGCTGTTCCGCGATCCATACCTAAATCACTGCCAGTTTTACCTCTCCAGATGTTGCCGCCTCCAACGATAACTGCGATTTCACAGTCCAATTCTACGACTTCTGCAATTTGTTTTGCAACACTTTTAATAATGATTGGATTAATTCCGAATCCTTTTTCTCCTGCTAGTGCTTCTCCGCTCAATTTCAAGACAACGCGATTGTATTTAGAAGTTTCAGCCATTTTCTTATCCTCTCTATAGTAAAAATATGTATGTGATACAAGTAAAGAAGACACATTGAGGTACGTCCGATACAAATGTGTGCATTTATATAGATATACAAGGGTGTCTTCTTTCTTGTTCAACATTTTAATAGATTATTATTTCATTTGTCCTTTAACTTCGTCAGCAAAGTTTTCGTCACGTTTTTCTAATCCTTCGCCTACTTCATAGCGTACAAAGTCAGTTAATTTACCGCCTTTTGATTTAAGGAATTCTTCAACAGTAACATCAGGGTTTTTAACGAAGTCTTGGTCAACTGCGCAAATTTCTTGTAAATATTTGCGTAAACGGCCTTCAACCATTTTTTCAACGATTTTTTCTGGTTTACCTTCATTTAATGCTTGTTGTTTTAATACTTCTTTTTCGTGTGCAAGTTCTTCTTGGCTTACTTGGTCAGAAGAAACATATTTAGGATTGATAGCAGCAATATGCATTGCAACATCTTTAGCAGCTTCTTCGTCAGTTGTACCTTCAACTACTGTTAATACACTGATACGGCCGCCCATATGTTCGTATGCACCGAATGCATCGTTGTCGCCTTTAGTTCTAACTGCGAAACGACGTAAGCTTAATTTTTCACCGATTGTTGAGATTGCTTTGTTGATACGTTCGCTAACAGTGTCACCTGTTGATAATTTAGTTTCTAACAATGCGTCAACTGATTCTGGTTTAGTTTCAAGAATTTGGTTAGCGATTTCTTTAACTAGCTCTTGGAAGCCTTCGTTACGTGCTACGAAGTCAGTTTCAGAGTTGATTTCAACGATTACAGCATCGTTACCGTTAACTCCAACATAAGTCATACCTTCAGCAGCAATACGATCTGCTTTTTTAGCAGCTTTCGCAATACCTTTTTCACGTAGGTAGTCGATTGCTTTTTCGATATCGCCATCAGTTTCTACTAATGCTTTTTTACAATCCATCATACCTGCGCCAGTTCTTTCGCGCAATTCTTTAACTAATTTAGCTGTAATTTGTGCCATTCAATTTTCCTCCATTTATATAACATAATATAATCAGTCAAATATAGTATATCAGTTCTCTCTCTAATTATAACTCTATTTGTCTCGCGTTAAACGCGTAAACTCTGATTATTCTTTATTTTTTATACGCTTATCAAGTATGCATCGCATACTCAATAAAAGCTTTACTTTTTATTCATATTATTTTTAAAAAAAGGTGATAAGCCTCAATATCTTATCACCCATTTTGAATTATTCTTAGTTTGATTCAACAGAAGTTTCTTCAGTTTCTTTTGCTTCGCCTTTATCTTCTTCTTTTAAGTCGATGTTTTGCTCAGCAGCTACTTCTTCATTAGAAACACCTTGTTGTCCTTCTAAGATCGCATCAGCCATTTTGCCTGTTAATAATTTAACGGCACGGATAGCATCATCGTTTGCTGGAATTACGTAATCAATTTCATCTGGATCGCAGTTCGTATCAACGATACCTACGATTGGGATGTGTAATTTACGTGCTTCAGCAATCGCGTTGCGCTCTTTACGAGGGTCAACTACGAATAATGCTTGAGGCATTGATTTCATATCACGAATACCACCTAAGAATTTGATTAAACGGTCGTATTCTTTTTTGATTTCAACTACTTCTTTTTTAGGTAATACTTCGAATAAGCCGTCTTCTTCCATTTTTTCAATTTCAGAAATACGTTTTACTCGTTTAGAGATTGTTTTGTAGTTAGTCAAGATTCCGCCTAACCATCTTTGGTTAACGTAGAATTGACCAGCGCGCTCAGCTTCATTTTTAATTGATTCTTGAGCTTGTTTTTTAGTACCTACGAATAAGACTTTACCGCCGTCTTCTGATACTTGTTTAAGGAAGTTGTAAGCTTCGTCAACTTTTTTCACTGTTTTTTGTAAGTCGATGATATAGATACCATTTCTTTCAGTGAAAATGTATTTTTTCATTTTTGGGTTCCAACGGCGTGTTTGGTGACCGAAGTGAACACCTGCTTCTAGCAATTGTTTCATTGAAATTACTGCCATGATTAAAATCCTCCAATTTGGTTATTTTCCTCCATAAATAGCTCATGTAATAACGACGCAATAACATCGCACCAATTACATTTCAACTCTTTATGTGTGTTATCGGCTTTATAGCCGTCATTAAATATAACATACTGCCGTCAATAAAGCAATATTTAAAATTTAAGTTGTCAGCGTTCTATCGTCTTATTTTGTTTTTTCTAATTCGTCTAAGAATTGTTCTTTTTTAACTTTGATGAAAGTACCTTTCATACCAAGTGAACGTGACTCGATAACACCAGCACTTTCAAGTTTACGTAATGCATTTACGATAACTGAACGCGTGATGCCGACACGGTCAGCAACTTTAGATGCGATTAATAATCCTTCTTTACCGCCTAACTCTTCAAAGATGTGCTCGATTGCTTCTCTTTCTGAGTATGATAAAGAGTTGATCGCCATGTTGATTGCTGCTTTATCACGTGCTTCTTGTTCTACTTCACTGTGTTTTTCACGTAAGATTTCCATACCTAATACTGTTGCTGCATATTCACCTAGTACTAAGTCGTTTTCATTAAACTCATCAGATACACGGCCAAGTACTAAAGTACCTAAACGTTCTCCACCACCTAATACTGGGAAGATTGTTGTTTTACTATCAATGAACGCATCTCTGTTTTCTGGAGGGAATACAGATAAATCATCATCGATATCAATGTTTGATTCTGTTTGTTTAACGTCCATTAATTTTTCAGTATATTCACTTGGAATATAGCGGTCTTCCAACATTTGATTGATTCGACTGTTTTTCAACAATTCATTTAAGCTTGCTCCTAGGATTTTACCTCTGCGTGAAACGATAAATACATTAGTTACAGTTACCTCACTAATTTTACGCGCTACGTCTTTAAAATCTACAGCAATTCCTTTATGTTTTTGCAACAGTGTATTCAATTCTCTTGTTTTTGAAAGTAAACTCATTTTTCTTCTCCTTTTGTATTTGTAATTATAAGTTTATAAGATAAATGCACTTAAATCTTTGTTTGTAGAAATAGATTTCAATTTATCATCAACATATTGTGCTGTTATCTCTACCACCGCATTCGGCATTCCAGGTGCTTCGTATGAAAGATCCTCCAGCATTTTTTCTAAAATCGTATGAAGTCGACGTGCACCGATATTATCAGTGTCTTGGTTAACTTGGAAAGCAATTTCAGCTAAGCGCGTAATCGCTTCGTCTGTGAAGTTAACCGTTACTTCTTCTGTTTGTAATAATGCTTCGTATTGTTTAATCAGTGAAAGTTTTGGTTCTTTAAGAATATTCACGAAATCTTCAACTGATAAACTTTCAAGTTCAACACGAATTGGGAAACGTCCTTGTAACTCAGGAATCAAATCACTTGGTTTTGACACATGGAAAGCACCTGCTCCGATAAAGAGCATGTGTTCAGTGTTGACACTACCATATTTCGTTTGAACGACACTGCCTTCGACAATCGGTAAGATGTCACGTTGTACACCTTGTCTTGATACGTCTTGGCCGCCTGCATGATTATTGCTGGCTACTTTATCAATTTCATCGATAAAGATAATGCCCATTTGTTCTGCTAATTCTAGCGCTTCTTGGTTTGCTGTTTCATGATCGATTAATTCATCTGCATAATCATCAGCTAGAATTTTACGTGCAGTTTTCACTGGAACTTCACGCTCCACTTTTTTCTTAGGCATCAATTGATTCATCATGTCTTGAACTTGTTGGTTTTGGTTTGTACCTAACATTCCCATTGCACCTGGGTCTTGTTCAACTTTGATACGAACTTTTTCTTCTTCTAATTCACCATTTAATAATTGACGGCGAATTTCAGAACGTTTTGTTTTAACGTCTTCTGTTGGCGGTTCTTCATCTTCATCATCTTGGTTGCCAAAGTTCGGCATCATTCCGCCGAATAATGATTCAAAAGGATTACCTGCATTTTGGTTCGCTTTTTTCTTCATACTCGGTACGAGCAATTTAACCAATTTTTCATTCGCTTTTTTAATCGCTTCGTCTTTAACTTGTTCTTTTCTAGCTTCTTTAACAAGTCTGACAGCAACATCAACCAAGTCACGTACCATGCTTTCAACATCACGTCCAACATAGCCTACCTCTGTGAACTTAGTTGCTTCAACTTTAATAAATGGTGCGCCGACGATTTTGGCCATTCTTCTTGCGATTTCAGTTTTACCCACACCAGTTGGACCAATCATCAAAATGTTTTTCGGAACGATTTCTTGTTTTAATTCTTCGTCCAACTGACTTCGGCGATATCTGTTTCTCAAAGCAATGGCTACTTTCTTCTTAGCGTCATCTTGACCGACAATGTATTCATTCAAACGCGATACAATGTCTCTTGGGGTAAGTTTGATTGCGCTAGCATCCATTCGTTGATCAACCTCCAATATATAATTTACCTCTTCCAATGTTTTGGAAAAATAATGTTGTCTTAATTTTCGTTGTACTTATAATTCTTCGACAATAATGTTGTCATTTGTGAAAACACAAATTTCTGAAGCAACTTTCAAACTTGCATAAGCCATATCTTTTGCTGACATGTCTGTATGACGTTTTAAAGCACGTCCAGCACTTAAAGCATAATTACCGCCTGAACCGATCGCAATTAAATCATCATCAGGTGCGATTACTTCACCTGTACCGCTGACGACTAATATTGCGTTTTTGTCCATTACAATCAGCATTGCTTCAAGTTGTCTCAGCTGTTTATCGCCTCTCCACTCTTGTGCAAGTTCAACTGCAGCACGTTCTAAATTACCGCTGAATTCTTGCAACTTAGTTTCGAATTTTTCGAAAAGTGTAAAGGCATCTGCCACACTACCAGCGAAGCCAGCTAAGACTTTGCCATCATACAGTCTACGAACTTTTCTTGCTGTTTGTTTCATGATGACTTGTTGTCCTAATGTCACTTGACCGTCGCCTGCCATTGCAGCATGACCATTTTGTCTGACCGCAAAGATTGTTGTCGCATGAATTGAATTATTCATTCCTATTTCTCCTTTTTAGCTCGAGGATGTGCATTTAAATAGACTTTGCGCAATTGTTGGTTGGAAACATGCGTATATCGCCCTGTCGTTGAAAGATTGACATGACCAAGCAAAGATTGCACTGTTCTTAAATCCGCACCTTCATTCAACATATGTGTCGCAAAAGTATGTCTCAATTTATGCGGGTGAATATCCGTCACGCCCGATGTGCGTTTCACAATATCATTCAACACATAACGAACGCCCCGTTCAGTAATCGGTCGCCCATTCATATTTACAAGCAAATAATCATGAGACGCTTTTTTGAGCGGAGGAAATTCTGAAAGATAACGTTCAATACTCTCACTGCACATATTTCCAAAAGGAATAAAGCGTTCTTTATTACCTTTCCCAAGCACTTTCACACCTGGTGAATTTAAATCTAAATCCTCTAACTTAATGTTCACTAATTCTGAAACACGAATGCCCGTACCATATAATAATTCTAAAATGACACGATCACGCATGCCTTTATGTTCATCTTCTTCAACTGTTTCAAATAACGCACTCATTTCTTCTTCATAGAAAAAATGAGGCAAATATTGCTCTTTCTTTGGATGCACAAGTTGAACAAAAGGATTTACTACTGTGTCATCTTGCGTCATCCAGTATTCATAAAAAGACCGTAACGTTGAAATTTTACGAGAAACTGTTGTTCTTTTCAAGCCTTTTGAATATAAATAAGATAAATAATTTCTTGCATCCTTATATTCAAAAGATTTTAATTGTAAATGCTCCTGTTCTAAAAAAGAATTAAACTGCATCAAATCGTCGTGATATGATTTCAAAGTATGTTTAGAAAAAAAGCGTTCTACCTTTAACATGTATAAAAAAGAATCTTGGATTTTATTCAATAAAAACCCCTCCATCATTTGCATTGTAGCATATAGACAGAGGGAGCTGCAGTGATTTAAGTCTCGAAACCGCAAACGTTTTCTAAACACAAATCTATTTTATCAAAATATTCATAATTTATCACAATGTTTGCTTAAAGTTTTCTAAGTACGTTAAAGCACGATTCGCTTGTTGCTCATAACGTTCCTTTTTATCTTTAATTCTTTTCTCAAGTGACGGCACTAAACCGAAGTTTGCATTCATCGGTTGGAAGTTCTTATTATTCTTCGCATGTGAAATATAATATACCATACTGCCGATCATTGTTTCACGCGGGAAAATCACTTCTGCTTTGCCTTGTAGTTTATGCGCCACATTGATACCAGCCACTAAACCGCTGGCAGCACTTTCCACATAACCTTCTACACCAGTCATTTGACCTGCAAAGTAAACTTGATCATGTCCTTTAAGTTGATATGTTTCACTTAAGACATCCGGTGAGTTGATAAATGTATTACGGTGCATAACGCCATAACGTACAATATCAACATTTTCCAAACCAGGGATTAAACGGATAACTTCTTTTTGTGCACCCCATTTTAAATGCGTCTGGAATCCGACAATATTATAAAGTGTGCCTGCTGCGTCATCTTGACGTAATTGAACCACCGCAAATGGACGCTTACCTGTTTTAGGGTCTTCTAATCCTACAGGTTTCATTGGCCCAAATAGTAATGTTTTACGTCCGCGCTCAGCCATTACTTCAAATGGCATACAGCCTTCGAAATATTTTTCTTTTTCAAATTCATTTACCGGCGCAACTTCCGCTTCCAACACCGCATCATAAAAACGGTCGAATTCTTCTTCTGTCATCGGACAGTTTAAGTAAGCCGCTTCACCTTTATCATAACGTGACTTCAGGTAGACTTTATCCATATCAATCGTATCTTTTTCGATAATCGGTGCTGCCGCATCATAGAAGTAAAGTTGATCTTCACCTGTAATATCCACAATTTCTTTCGCAAGCCCTTCTGTCGTTAATGGACCTGTCGCAATAATTGTATAACCTTCAGGGATTTTCTCAATTTCTTCATTGATAACTGTAATATTCGGATGTGATTTCAAAGTATCAGTAATATAACCTGCAAAGTCATGTCTATCTACTGCTAACGCACCGCCAGCTGGCACACGTGCATTATCAGCCGCTCTAATAATCAATGAATCTAAGCGACGCATTTCTTCTTTTAACACACCTACCGCATTTGTCAGTGAGTTGCCGCGTAATGAGTTCGAACAAACTAATTCCGCGAATTTATCTGTATGGTGGGCTGGTGTTTGTTTTACTGGACGCATTTCAATTAAATTAACTTTGATGCCTCGTTGCGCAAGCTGATATGCAGCTTCTGAACCAGCTAAACCTGCACCGACCACGTTAACTGTCTCTGTCATAAATAAATCCTCCTCATTCAGATGAAAAGAGGCGAGACGCAAGCAGCGTTGTGCTTTTTGTGTCCAACCTCTCAGCTCTTACTTTACTTTTGTACTTCTTCTTTATAATCACAGTTCGAACATACGACTTGACTAGAACGTCCTTTTTTACGAACAACTAAATGATGATCACATTTCGGACAATCTCTGCCGACTGGTTTATCCCATGAGATAAAGTCACATTCTGGATAGTTTGAACAGCCGTAGAAGATTCTACCTTTCTTCGATTTACGTTCTACCACTTCGCCATCCTTACATTTCGGACATTTCACGCCGATTTCTTTAACGATGGCTTTCGTGTTTCTGCAATCTGGGAAGTTTGAACAAGCCATAAACTTGCCGTAACGTCCCATTTTAATCACCATTGGTGAACCGCATTTTTCACAATCTTCACCAGCAGGCTCATCTTTGATTTCAATTTTTTCCATTTCTTTTTCAGCACGTTCTACATCGTCTTTGAATCCATTGTAGAAGTTGCCGACAACATTACGCCAGTTTTCATCGCCTTCAGCGATTTTATCCAGCAATGTTTCCATATTGACTGTAAATTCAACATCGATGATTTCCGGGAAGTATTCTTTGACTTGCTCATAAACAATTTCACCTAATTCAGTAGGTACGAAACGTTTACTTTCTAACTTCACATAATTACGTTTTTGAATCGTATCAATTGTCGGCGCATACGTAGATGGTCTACCGATTTTCAATTCTTCTAACGTTTTAACTAAACGCGCCTCTGTATATCTTGGAGGTGGTTGTGTGAAGTGTTGAGAAGGTTCGATATCTGTTGCGATTACAGTTTCACCTTCATCAATAATCGGCAAGCGTTTGTTTTGTTCTTCTTCTTCATCTTTAGATTCAACGTATAATGTCATGAATCCTTTGAATTTGATTGCTTGACCATTCGCACGGAACTTAATATCACCTTGTTCAACATCCATCGCAACTGTGTCAATTACAGCAGGTGCCATTTGACTTGCGACAAAACGTTCCCAAATCAATTTATATAAACGGTGTTGGTCTTTTGTTAAGAATGATTTCATTTCGTCAGGTGTACGCAGAGTCTTTGTAGGACGAATAGCTTCGTGTGCATCTTGATCCCCTTGCTTACCTGTTTGTTTACGATGAGATACATATTCTTTACCGTACTTTTCAGTGATAAAATCTTTTGTTTCTGCTTTCGCATCTGCAGAAATACGTGTAGAGTCAGTACGCATATACGTAATCAAACCAACTGTACCTTGACGTTTAAGGTCAATACCTTCATAAAGTTGTTGTGCAACCATCATAGTCTTTCTTGTTTTGAAGCCTAATTTTCTTGAAGCTTCTTGTTGTAAAGTAGACGTTGTAAATGGATTTGCTGGATTACGTTTCTTCTCTTTACGTGTGACTTTAGTCACTTCAAACTCATTACCATTTAATTGGTCTGTAATGAATTTAACGTCTTCATTTTTTTGTAGTTTATACGGTTTGTTTTTATAATGAAGGAATTTCGCTGTAAACGTAGATTTTTTATAACGGAATTTCCCTTCTATTTTCCAGTATTCTTCTGGTTTGAAGTTACGGATTTCATTTTCACGATCAATGACTAAACGTAATGCGACAGATTGAACACGTCCTGCTGAAAGTCCTTTTTTAACTTTTTTCCATAATACCGGAGAAATGTTATAGCCCACTAATCTGTCTACAATACGACGTGCTTGTTGTGCATCCACTAAATTAATTTCAATACTTCTCGGCGTTTTAAAACTTTCTTTAACTGCATCTTTTGTAATTTCGTTAAATACTACTCGGTTTTTCGCATGTTCATCTAATTTCAAAATGTTTGCTAAGTGCCATGCAATTGCTTCACCTTCACGGTCCGGGTCACTTGCTAGGAAGATTTTCTTTGCTTTTTTAGCATGTCTCTTCAACTCTTGAACGACTGGTCCCTTACCACGAATCGTAATATATTTGGGTTCAAAATCATCTTCAACATCAACGCCCATTTGGCTTCTTGGCAAATCTCTGACATGCCCCATTGAAGCGATAACTTTATATCGTTTCCCTAAATATTTTTCAATTGTTTTAGCTTTTGCAGGCGACTCAACTATGACTAAATTATCTGCCAAAGTAGATCCCCCTCTGCTTCAATAAAATGTTCCTTGTTACAAAGATAAATGATAAACGGTTTATTTTACATTTGTCAATATTTTAATTCACCTGAAAATGAACAGACATCATTTCATTTAAGTCTTTATTTCATTTTTTCAATCAATTTAATGTTTCATAATCTTCCATAATATCTTGCGCACTCAAAACGATTTTCGCGCCTTCTTGTGCGCGTTTTAAATTTCCAATGGTCAATTTTTGAAATAAGCTACCTGGCAACACATAAACATTTCTGTCTTGTTCTAAAGCTAAATCTACTGTGATTTGTGCGCCGCTTCTTTCTCTAGACTCAGTAATCAGTACGCCTTGCGATAAACCGCTAATGATACGATTACGTTCCGGAAATTTATATCTGGCAGGTCTATCTGTGGGGATATATTCTGAGAGGGTTAAACCTGTTTGTTCTATTCGTTTTCGTAATGCACGCGTTTCTTTAGGATAATGATGATAATGACCAAATGCTAAAACGCCAATCGTTGCCATATTATAGTGTAAAGCCGCTTCATGTGCAAATGCATCTCCGCCTTTAGCTAAACCTGAAACGATAACGAGCTCATGTAATGCTTCATTTTTAAAGAGGTATTCTAATACATTTTGTGTATACTTTGTCGCTTCTCTAGAACCAACGACGCTTAAATAGTGAGGTGTTTTTAAGCAAGTTCTATTGCCTTTACATAATAATAATAATGGAGGTGCATAAATGTGTTTAAGTAAGTGAGGATAATCAGGATGAAAAATGGAAATTAAGTAGATGTTTCGAGAGACCAAAGATTGATAAATGTCATTTGGCTCTATCTGACAATATGTTTGATAATGCAGAAGCATAGTTTTAGAAGCAGCACTTTGTGAAAATTGTCGAAGTTTTGTCATTCTTTCTGGTAAATTTAGTTCAAAATAGTCTGGATACCTAATTAAAAGTGCGTATATTTGCTTTGTGGAGTAACCTGCGTAGCGTAATCTGAGGAGTTCTAAATCTAATTCTTTGAGGTTCAATCGTTTACCTGCTTTCTTGTGGTTTTTTCGTTATTATACGACCTTTTATATAATGGAAACAATACTTTTCTATACAAAAGCTTATTCAGAGTTTCTACTATTATATATGAAAAATCAAGTTATGTTTCAATGACTATGTGAATACTCAACTTTAACATGAAAAAAGGCACAGACTTATACCTAAGTACAAATCCATGCCTGATTTATAAAACGCAGTGAATTACGCGTCTTTTTTAACTGTTAATAACTCTTCATAGATACCTGCTTCTTTAGCTGCTTCAATTAATGTTGAACCAATTTCAGAAGGTGTATCTGCAGTTTTAACACCATTGTCATTCAATGTTTTGATTTTTTCTTTAGCAGTACCTTTACCACCAGAAATAATCGCACCAGCGTGACCCATACGTTTTCCTGGAGGTGCTGTTTGACCACCAATGAATCCTACAACTGGTTTTGTCATATTTTTACTAATCCATTCAGCCGCTTCTTCCTCAGCAGTACCGCCGATTTCACCGATCATTACGACAGCTTTAGTGTCTTCGTCTTTATTGAATGCATCTAATACATCGATAAAGTTTGTACCGTTGACTGGGTCGCCACCGATACCTACTGCTGTAGTTTGGCCAATGCCTTCTTCAGTTAATTGATGCACTGCTTCGTAAGTTAATGTACCTGAACGAGATACAACACCTACGTGGCCTTTTTTGTGGATGTAGCCAGGCATAATACCGATTTTACAATCATCTGGTGAAATAACACCTGGGCAGTTTGGTCCGATTAAACGAGTGTGTTTATCTTCTAAATAACGTTTAACTTTAACCATATCTAATACAGGAATGTGTTCTGTAATACAGATTGCTAAATCTAATTCAGCATCAGCACATTCTAAAATTGCATCAGCTGCGAATGGTGCTGGTACGTAAATAACTGATACGTTTGCACCTGTTTCTTTTTTCGCTTCTTCTACAGTGTTGAATACTGGTACACCTTCAACAACTTGACCACCTTTACCAGGAGTTACCCCAGCAACGATTTGAGTACCATATTCAAGCATTTGTTTCGTATGGAAAAGGGCTGTAGACCCAGTGATACCTTGTACAATTACTTTTGTGTTCTTATCTACATATACGCTCATCTTAGTGTCTCATCCTTTCCTTAGACTTCTTTGACAAGTTTGACAATTTTTTGAGCGCCTTCAGCCATAGTTGCTGCTGGCTCAATTGCTAAACCTGAATCTTTTAAGATTTGTTTACCGATTTCAACATTTGTACCTTCAAGACGAACTACTAAAGGTAATGTTAAGTCGACTTCTTTAACTGCTGCTACGATACCTTCTGCGATAACATCACAACGCATGATTCCGCCGAAGATATTAACAAAGATACCTTTAACATGATCATCACCTAAGATGATTTTGAATGCTTCAGTAACTTTTTCTTTCGTAGCGCCGCCGCCTACGTCTAAGAAGTTAGCCGGATTTCCGCCAAAATGATTGATTGTATCCATTGTAGCCATCGCTAAACCTGCACCGTTAACCATGCAGCCGATGTCGCCATCTAAAGCGATGTATGATAAATCATATTTAGAAGCTTCGATTTCTTTTGGATCTTCTTCTTCTAAATCACGTAATTCTAAAATGTCTTTGTGTCTGAATAATGCGTTATCGTCAAAGTTGATTTTCGCATCTAATGCTAAAACATCACCGTCACCAGTTGTAACTAATGGGTTGATTTCAACGATTGATGCATCTTTTTCGATAAATACATTGTATAAAGCGATTAAGAATTTAGCCGCTTTGTTGATTGATTCTTTTGGAATATTAATGTTGAATGCAATACGACGTGCTTGGTATGGTGCTAAACCAACAACAGGATCGATTGTTTCTTTGAAGATTTTTTCTGGCGTTTTAGCCGCTACTTCTTCAATTTCAGTACCGCCTTCTTCAGATGCCATTAACGTTACACGATCTGTTGCACGGTCGATAACGAATCCGACATAATATTCTTTTTGAATATCGCAGCCCTCTTCAATGTATAAACGTTTAACTTCTTTACCTTGTGGACCTGTTTGGTGAGTTACAAGTGTTTTACCTAATAATTCATTAGCGTAAGCTTCCACTTCAGATAATGACTTAGCGATTTTAACACCGCCAGCTTTACCTCTACCCCCAGCGTGGATTTGTGCTTTTACAACATAAACATCAGTGTCTAATTCTTTAGCTTTGTCTACTGCTTCTTCAGCAGTGAATGCTACACGTCCTTCTGGAACTGGAACGCCCATTGAACGAAAGATTTGTTTTCCTTGATACTCGTGGATATTCATTCTCCATCCTCCTGTTTCTTAGGTTAAGTACACTGTTAATTATAGAAAATGTAAGCGCTATTGTAAACTGAAAGCGGCTATTTTTGTCAATTTTGTTAACTTTTAGACTTTATCTCGAATCCTCGCGAAGTGTGATATTGCAACTATTCTAGCTTTTTTCAAATTAACCTGAATATTACACAAGGTTGGAAACAAATATTACAATTTGCACCAACCTTATTTTTAAAACTATTTTATTGTAAGAGATTTAATCGGTTCAAATGATTTACGATGTTCTGGAATCACACCTAATTTATCAATTCCTGCTAAATGTGCTTTTGTGCCATAACCGACATTATGTTCAAAATCATATCCTGGATGCTGTTTTGCGAGTTCACGCATATAAGCATCACGGTATTCTTTTGCCATGATACTGGCTGCTGCTATGGACACACTTTTTGCGTCACCTTTAATGATAGAAGTTTGTTCAATATCTAACGGTAATTCCATCGCATCAATCAATAAATGCGTCGGTTTGATAGATAAAGCTTCAATCGCACGTATCATCGCCACTTGCGTTGCTTGATAAATATTTAAATCATCGATTTCTTCTGGAGTCACAATTCCGTAAGCATATGTCGCTTCTGCTTCTAGCGCAGATTTCAGCTGTGCACGTTTAGCAGCTGAAACTTTCTTTGAATCATTTAAGCCATAATATGCATGTCCTTCATTTAATACCACAGCACATGCGACTACTGGACCAGCTAAAGGTCCTCTGCCGACTTCATCTATACCGCAAATAATCGCCTTATTGTCATGCGCTAAAATATCATTTTCATATAACGACATCTCTTGGTACTGCTCAACAAGTGCCGCTTCCTTTTCTAATTGTCTTTTACGACTTAATAAAGCTTGTTGTACACCTTTTCTTTCATCTTGATGCCATTGAAGTGTTTCGAGTTCAGCTAAAGTTTTAACATCTTTTAACGCTTCTTTAATTGCTTTGATTGACTGTCCCATTATTTAATTTCATCTGCCATCTCTTTATAAATATCAAAACTTTGTGTACCAAGTTTCGCATTTCTAATATCATTGATAATTAATTCAATGACTGATTCATAATCCACTTCATTGCCGCGTTGTAATAGACCACGTCGACGTCCAATCGCATCAAACCATTCAATATTTTCAGCTTCTGCATCTAAATCAACATTATAATGTTTTTGTAATGCTTCAAGCGCGTGTGCTTTATAGAACTCTAAACCAAAAATGGCAACGTCATCTAAGTGTACGATACTGTCTTTAATCGCACCTGTTAAACTTAATTTCTTACCAACTATTTGATCTTCGAACTTCGGCCATAAAATCCCTGGTGTATCTAATAATTGCAGTGACTTACCTACTTTAATCCATTGTTGTTGTTTCGTTACACCTGGTGTATTACCTGTTTTCGCAATAGCTTTATTCGCAAGTTTATTGATTAACGTAGATTTACCTACATTTGGAATACCTACAATCATGGCACGAATTGCACGTGGTTTTAAGCCTTTCGCTTTATCACGTTCGAATTTTTCTTTTGTCGCTTGTACAGCCGCTTGTTCTACTGATTTCAAGCCTTTACCATGCTTCGCATCTACTGATACTGGGAAATAACCTTTACTTCTGAAATAGTCTTCCCATTTGGCTGTTTCATTTAAATTCGCCATATCTTTTTTATTTAAAATAACCACACGTGGTTTATTTTGAATCACTTCATCAATCATCGGGTTTCTTGAACTGTAAGGAATACGTGCGTCTACTAATTCAAAGACCACATCCACTTTCTTTAACTGTTCGGACACTTCACGTTTAGCTTTCGCCATATGCCCTGGATACCATTGAATAACCATGTTTCATCACCTTTCATTCATCGCTTTACTCTATTTTACATTCTCTCTATTATACTATATTTTGGAAGTCTTGAAAAAATGAAAAAAAGAAACCCAAACAACTGATTAAGTGCTTGAGTTTCTTACATCAATAATTAAATTTATATTAGTTGTTTAATTCTTCTTTCTTTACCACCGGCACATACACTTGTGCTTCATAATCTGATGAAGTCACATCTCCATGTGGATAGAATTCAAAAGCTGGTCCTTCAGCCATGTGATAACCTTCGCTTGCTAAGAACTCAGGGTTAAACACTTTTTGACATACTTGCTGGATTGATTCTGGTACAGGTCCTTTAGCATTTACAACCAGATAATCGCCTTGAGGTAAAGCATAAGGATGCAAGCCTGATCCAAATTGATTATCAGAAGTTACCGCAATTAAGTAATTCATCCCTGCTTCTGTAGGTACAATCACTCCTAAGTATCCTTCTAATTGGTGGTTGCTTAATTCAGATAAAGTTTGTTCTTCACCTGATTCATGAAATTTTTGCCATGCTTTCGGTAAATTTTGTTGTGCGTCTTGCAACGTCGCATATTTACTCAAATAACCAATAACCTTTAATTCATTTAAATGCTTTACTTCGTATTCCATATACGCCACTCCCGTCATTTCAATTAAACTTGATTAGTGTTTAATACCCTATATTCTCTATAATATGGCATAAAAAAACAAGCACCGAAAAAGGCAGTATTCAAATTACTACCATAACCTTAATAAAACCACAAATTTGTATACAAATATAACTTGACTAATAAGTAATAATTTTATACTTTAACAATGTACCTTTATATTTTAATAATCATTTATACAATCCGTTTAACGTAATATACCTTTTCATCATCATCATATCAATCAGTGTAATACCATTATGGAAACTTAAAAAGTTTCACTTGCCTTCTTATTTCATTATAACGATCGACAAGTCTGCAAGTATAAGACACCTCAC
Organism: Staphylococcus sp. HMSC055C03; assembly: GCF_001809385.1. Taxonomy (NCBI): domain Bacteria; kingdom Bacillati; phylum Bacillota; class Bacilli; order Caryophanales; family Staphylococcaceae; genus Staphylococcus; species Staphylococcus sp. HMSC055C03. Next base: position 43,410 of record NZ_KV797487.1, on the reverse strand, counting down.
TACTTATTACTTATTCATATTATATTATTAGGAGGAGATTTAATGTTTCTTGAGAAATTAAGATGCAGTAACTGTAACAAAGAGATAAATGAAAATGAAGTAATTACTATAAAAATAAACGAAAGCAAATTAAAAGGGTATACAATGCTTAGCAACTGGGCGAAAAGTCAAAAAGTTTTCTGTGAAAAATGTTCAAACAACAAATAGTTATTGAATACTTTGATTAAGAGATAAATACGAAAGAATACATAGTTTTTCACCTATTTTGATTAAATATGGAGGTCTTAGCTTTTTAATTCATGCTACTCCAGAAATGCTCGGTTTATTTATTGGAGCTTATATCGGTTTATCAAATTGGGGTGATATTAAAAATAATTATAATCAATACCTATCATTGTTTATTTTAGGAATTATACTGATTATATTCGCAGGCGCATTTGAAACCTATATAACCCCTTTTTTTACAATTAAGATCAATTTAGATAAGGAGTTGATATATATGAGAATAATTTCATTGCTATTATTAATACTAGCTGTATTATTAAAATTCGACGTTTTAAGCACTCCTTTTTTAAGTTACAATTTAAAAAAATATATGTTTGCTTTTTCTTTTGGATTATTTTTTTATGCATTTTTAAAACCGCATGTCGATTTGATATTTGTAAACAAAAAGAGACTTACTAGTAAGTTTGTAACGGAGTATGTTCCTGAATTAACAAACAAAAAAATTAGTTTTTATTCTGTCAGTATGCCCTTCAAACCTAATCTATTCGCTGTTAAAAAAAAGGAATCCGTTATTATTATTGATGACTCATTAATTCAAAAATTAAATGAAAATGAACTCAGATTTTTTCTTTTACATGAGTATAGTCATATAAAAGATAATGACTCATTAAAAATGCATTTGGTTTCATTAAGTGCTTTCACTTTAACACCTTTTGTGTTCTTTCTATTAATGCCTATAATCAAACTGCCTAGTAATATTATTTTGTTACTCATTGTAGTTTTTCTGTTTATTCTGGTTTACTTTATCATTATAGCATTGAACTTTAAGTTCAAGAGAAATTGCGAATTAAAATGTGACACTTATGCATCTGAGTATGTAAATACTAAGTATATAAAAAGTGCATTCGAAAAATTTATTGAGTTAGGCATATTTGACTATAAAAGTAGAAGTATTTTATCAAGTCATCCTAGTTTAGATGAGCGACTAAATAATTTAAACATAAATATTAATAACGACAATCGCTCATAATATACAATGCATTACATAAACTACAATAAAATCATAAAAAAATACAAGTACCGAAAAAGGTAGATGTTTTCGGTACTTGTATTAATCTCACTTAGACTTATTCTTCGAATTTCGCTAAGTCTTCTGCAATGTGTTCAGACGCTACTAAACCACGTGATTTTGCCCATAATTCACGGTTTACGAAATGAATACGTCCGTTTTTCTTCGCATTGATTGAATTATAAACTTCTGATTGACGTAATTCTTCTAATGCATCTGCATTTTCATCATCAACCATTAAAATTAAACGTTCTGGATTTAATGTTTTTAATTGTTCATCCGTTAATTTTAGATATGGCCCATCTTTATATTCTGGATACGTTTTTGAGTCCGCTTGAGTGATTGCCATTTTGAAGCCAAGACGTTTTAAGAATTGACCAACATAACTGTTCGCATCATGTCCTACAATATGATTATCTGTCACTACTGCAGCCAATGTGCCTAAACTTTTATCTAACGTAATACCCTCTTCGATTTGTTTAATCTTTTGTTCATGCACTGCGACACGTGTTTTCGCTTTTTGTTCTTTTGATACAGCTTTACCGATTAACTCGAATGACTCTAAGTTTTGTTTATAATCGCCATCAAAGCTTTCAAGTAAAATTGTCGGTGCAATTTTTTCTAAATCTCTATAGATTTTGTGATGACGTTCACCGTCAGCAATAATTAATTGTGGTTCCGCTTCTCTTAAAGCATCTAAATCAGGATTGTTTCTATCTCCTAAAGAAACATATTCACCAATCTGTGTTCTGACTGCTTCAAATAAATTCTCTTTATTCCCATCATCAGCAATCGCAGCTGGTTTAATATCTAAAGCTAATAAATCATCTACGAATGAAAATTCTAATGCGGCAACTCTGTCCACATTCTCCGCAACTTGAGTGATGCCTGATTCATTTCTTACTTCAACCATATGATTAAGACCTCCAAATTGATTTGTTATTGATAGTACTCCCATATAATTGTTACCGGTAGTTATATTCCCTATATGTTAGACATTATTCATATTAAGTTAATATGATACTTTACAAAATTTTAATATTAGTTGATTTATTTCCCTTTATAATCGCGTTACTGCTAAAATTAAAAAGGGTATATGTAGTATATTACCTAATTCTACATATGCATTTTAATTTCAGGAGAGACAAAAAATGAAATTCACCCTAAAACATAACCTAGTGCGTTTTTTAAAAATTGCTGGTATCGGCACATTAATAATGCTGATTATTTTCTATCCTGCAATCCGCGCTTATACGAAACATCAAATTGTATTCAGTGGTGCAGGCGATGGTTTCAGACAAATGATGCCATTTCAAAAATACTTATATGAACACGTCACACACTTTTCAAGTTTCTACGATATTTCTTTCGGTTTAGGCGGAGATTATATCGCAGATTTAGCTTATTATTATTCAACCTCTCCACTTACCTACTTAAACTTTTTATTTGTGTGGTTAGGCGAACATCTCTTACATATGAATCCAAGCAGTATTGAATTTTGGCCAGGAAACCAATTATTCTTTGCGATTGTCAAAGCTATTTTGACATTTATTGCTGCTTACTATATGATGCGCTATTTTAAATTAAAACGTTATACCGAACTGATCGCTACAATTTTATACACCGCTTCTAATGTCATGATGTATTTCAACTTCACTTGGTCATTTTATGGTGATGTATTGATTTACTTACCGTTGACAATATTAGGTGTAGAAAAGTTATTTAGAGAACGTAAAGCCGCTTTATTGATTATCGGTTTAGGCTTAACACTGATGTCGAACTTTTATTTCAGTTACTATGAAGCTATTATTATCGGTGCTTATTTAATTTATAGAACTATCGCAGTTTATAAAGAGGATATCTTAAACCGCATACAGAAGATTTATATTACAGTGGTAACTATACTACTAAGTTTGATGGTCGCTAGTTTTGGATTTTACACAGGTGTCAGCTCATTCTTGCATAATGATCGTAAACAAAATCCATTATTAGAGTATCCATTCTTTGTAGATTTATTGAACACAGATAAACAAACATTTATATCAGGTTTTCATATTTTATTGTCGATTTTAGTTTTGATTGCCCTACTGCAATTTAAACTATACAAACATTATTTCTATCGTTTATTTGCGATTATGACATGGATTTTCTTATTAGGTTCATTTACCAACCCATTTGATAGTTTCTTTAACGGCTTTTCTATCCCGCAACGCAGATGGGTCTATATGCTGGCAATGAGTGCCGCAATATTGGTTGCTTTGATGATTCAATATTTAGCGGAAATGTCTATCATTTCTTTAATTGCCGCAACAATTCCAGCTGTTTTAGTCTTAATCATTTCATCACGTTATGCTGAAGGCGAATGGCATTGGTGGATCAGCACAGCTGTCATCATTGCAGTATTGGCATTGATATTAATTATCTATAATGGTCAGATGAAGCATTGGATGAAACTTATGTTAATCGCATTGATTTTAGTCCAACAATTCTGGCAGTTAAAAGAATATAAAGAAAATATCTTGTCTGAGTATGAAGCAGAAGTAAAACAAGTCACAAATTATGATTACTTCAGTCGCCCGCTAAATAAAAAAATCAAAGCCATTCAAAAAGAAAATCAAGATGATTTAATGCGTATTGATTATATGAGTGTTTATGGTTTAAACTCACCGTTCATTTACAACTACAATGGCATCTCGCTTTATTCAAGCATCTTTGATGGTGAAATTCTTAATTATTATGATAATGTGATGCAGATTAATATGCCGATTGATAAAAACAGTACTTATCGTTTATTTAATAACCGAGCTAACTTAATGGTTTTATGGGATGTCACAGACCACTTCAAAATGGAATCAGATAAAAACATACCATACGGTTTCGAACTAAAAGATAAAATCAAACATGATGATAGAATCTTTGTTCATTCAAAAAATCAAATTGATTATCCAAGTGCACATATTACCAACAAAACATTTAGTATGGACCAATTAAAATCACCGTTAGATCGTGAACAAGCCATGTTAGAAGGCGTTGTTTGGGATGATAAAAAAGGTAATTCAACATTCAAAACGAACCCTAACTTACTACCAAAAGCAAAGACAACATTACGCGATGCAAAACAAATAGATCAAAAACATATTCAAGTTCAAAAGAACAATGGTGGTTTAACTATGCAGCTGCCTGAATCCGTTGCGAATAAGTATCAAGATATGTATGTAGAAATGGATATTGAACGTATCGCACCAACTTCAGAACACTACGTAAAAATCAATGAATATAAACAAAAACGTAATCGCTTAGACTACAAATACCGACGATTTGTCAGCCCTGTGACTATGCGTATTAAAGCTTCACCAGAACTGAAGTTACAACTACCAAAAGGTAAATACCGTCTACAGCTTAAAGGTATTTATGGTGAAGATTACAGTACTTTAAATCGTACTAAAGATACTTTAACACCTGTCAAAGTTACTAAGAATAACCGTAACTTACACATTCAAAAACCAAAATCAGCACAAGGTTATATTGTCTTACCTGCTGCCTATAGAAATGGAATGTATGCGTTAATCGATGGTAAGAAACATGAAGTTAAACAAGGTAATGGCATTATGACAGTAATTCCAACTAAGAAAGGTCAAACAGATATTTATTTAAAATATGAACCGCCATTATTAAAACCATTAATCGTCATCACAGGAATTGGTTTAGTGTTGAGCGTGGTCTGGTGCCGTTATCTACTCAGACGAAACAAAACGAAACAATAAAACAAACAGTGTGTATCCTTCTATATTTTGGATACGCACTGTTTTTTTAATCCCCAACACTATTTTTACCAATGACTTACGCTTTTTTTACTGTCTGTGATTATGCATATACAGCCTATTATCTTCTTACTTATACTATTTTTATATCTCTACTCCATTAACATTCGCCTAGAAAGGTTTGATAACACAACATGAAAGAACGTAACTACCAAAGCACCAATCACGAATATCTGAGTCACATACTTCCAAAATTTAACACTTCACTTTCTACTAAAGCACTTCAAAGTAACTCTATTTCCTATCAGACATTAATGAATCATTTCGATCATCTTCTAAATGCTTCTGAAAAAGCATTACTTGAGTCTGTTTTAAATTCCACACTTACGATAATCACACTTTCTAGAAAAGATTATTATCAACTCACTCATTTGAAAGTGACACACTATGTCATCCCTATTGCTAAAGACCGCTACTACCTCTCACCAGAATTTTTAAATGATTATAACCACTGTTGTTTAAATGAAAAATATTCCTCCTTACCGTTGCTTGAAGATTGGGTTCATACAAAAATCGAAACTTTAGCTTCAATAGAAGAAAAGCGTAGATCATATGAAACCATGGATTTTGAAACATGTTTAGCTGATCGTTATAGCACAAAAAATTTAGACTTTATATGTGTGATGGCTAATATTAAAAATTATGATAAACTGACTGATACTGAAAAGTGTACCTTAATCACCAAAAAAGTGATAAGAGATTATGGCTTATTTGAAAAACTAATTCAAATCGTGCCACCTTTACGTATACTTTTTGCGTATATGGTTTATGAGGATAGAAACAGTTTTGTAGGTGCAGAACTCCCTGGTGAAAATATTGCGGTCTTTATTTTGTTTAGCGACATTGAACTCAGTATGATTTATTTACCTTGTGACTTATTTGAACATTTAAAGTGTTATTTTAGTTTACGTGGTCTGCAGCCTGAAGAAATACTTAAACAGTCGATTGAAGATTTTACAGATCAAGCCTTAGATGAAGACCTTCAACAAGCGTTATTAAAAGATTTGTGCCATAATCGATTATCAGTCGGGGAAGCCAAAAAGGTTCTACCAGCTTTGATGCATAATAAAATCCAGGCAAATATTCTTACTGATTTAAACACTGAAACTAAAATCAAATTCTTTGAAGCACTTGTAAACTTATATGGATTTATCCCTATTAAAATTGTGGTCAAACTTTATAATTCATACTTTGAAGCACATGAAACCAGCGCATCTATAAAAGATAAGATAAACACAGATTATAAAAGTCACATGGTTGCTATCAGCGATAATTATCTTACACATACGACGTTAAAAGAAGCTTACCAAACCCTAAATGCATTATATGAAACTGTCCCTTATTATTTACCTTCAACACTTATGACATTGTTTAAAGCCGCTACTTCAGAGGACTGGATAGAAAATAAGAATTTCGAAGACAGTCTGCTATTTCTAAGAAGTAGTATCAACCTTCAAGGAGAATCCTTTGATATTCCTATATATATGGTTGAAATCGCTATTTTCGAAGATGTCATACTTCCTAATATCAAAATGGTGCCAAAAGAAGATGACTTGAAGGATGCTGTACAAATGTGGAAAGCACAAGGATTGTATAACTGTCACTTTGCTTGATATATGAGAATTATTTAACCTTATAAATGAGAAAAAAGCAACGCACTTTAAATAAGATACGTTGCTTTTTCGATTGATGAACACCTATAATTAAACTATTCATCTATTATTTATAATTTTTTGTATATACAATATTTCTAGTTTGTTAAAGAGAATTAAGAAAATAAATCTCGAAAATAATAGAGGGAAAATCAGTTTTTGATATCAAAATTATACATGTCAACGATAATACAAAATATAATACAAAATATAAGATGTTATCAGTATTTATTATGCATTTAGAATATTAAAATTCCTTCATTACACTCTTGGCGGTTTCACTTATCAACTTATCATTTGGCTTATCACTTTTATTGTCTTTATTCGTAAAAATGACTAAAACAATAGGTTCAGATTGGCCCTTAGGATAAACAAAAGCAACATCATTTCTAGAAGCATATGTTATTGCTTGACCACTTTTATCAGCAACCTTATAGTCTTTTGGAACACCGTCTTTAATTAAAGTATCTCCGCTTTTATTATTTAACATTAAATCAAGTAAGAATTTTTTGTTTTCTTTGCTTAATTTTCCATTTGCGATAAGTTTATTTAAAGTCTTACCGAAAGCAGCAGGTGTTGAAGTATCTTTTTTGCTCTTTGGTGAATAGTAATTTAATTCTATCTCATATCTAACTGGATTTGTTACTTTATCTCCTAGTTCTTTTAGACGTTGTTTAACTTTTTTGATTCCACCGATTTCTTTTATAATTTTATTGTTTGCTGTATTATCACTATATGTCATTGAAGCCTCAATAAGTGCTTTTAAAGTGATATCTTTTCCTACATATTTTTCTAAAATAGGAGAATAAGCAACTATATCATCTTTGTTAATATGTACTTTTTTATTTAACTTATTATAAGGTACTTGTTCTAACAAAATAGCACTATTTATCGCTTTTGAAGTTGAAGCATAGGCAAATCTCTTATCTGAATTAAATTTTACTTCCTTACCACTTTTAGTATCTAAAGCATAAACACCAATATGAGCATTATATTTTTTTTCTAAATCATTTAACTCTTTGGCATGTGAACTGTTTGAATTACATGCACTTAAAACTAAAGCAATTACAATTAAAAATATTAACTTTTTCAAAATAAACCCTCCGATATTACAGTTGTAATTTTTATAAATCAATAATATTACAATTGTAATATCGGTGTCAATAGTTTATTATAAATATTTGAAAGAAGGTGTTGAAATGGCTAAGTTATTAATAATGAGCATAGTAAGCTTTTGTTTTATATTTCTATTGTTATTATTTTTTAGGTACATATTAAAACGCTATTTTAATTATATGTTAAATTATAAAGTTTGGTATCTAACTCTTCTTGCAGGATTAATTCCTTTCATTCCTATTAAATTCTCTCTTTTTAAATTTAATAATGTGAATAATCAAGCGCCCACAGTTGAAAGTAAGTCACACGACTTGAACCATAACATAAATACCACCAAACCTATTCAAGAGTTCGCAACAGATATCCATAAGTTTAATTGGGATTCAATTGATAATATCTGCACAGTTATTTGGATAGTTTTAGTTATTATTTTAAGTTTTAAATTTTTGAAAGCCTTATTATATCTTAAATATTTAAAGAAACAGTCACTTTATCTAAACGAAAATGAAAAAAATAAAATAGATACGATACTTTTCAACCATCAATATAAAAAAAATATTGTGATTCGAAAAGCAGAGACTATTCAATCTCCAATAACTTTTTGGTATGGGAAATATATTATTTTGATTCCTAGTTCATATTTTAAAAGTGTAATTGACAAAAGACTAAAATATATAATATTGCATGAATATGCTCATGCTAAAAATAGAGATACTTTACATTTAATTATCTTTAATATCTTCTCTATTATTATGAGTTACAATCCATTAGTACATATTGTAAAAAGAAAGATAATTCATGACAATGAAGTAGAAGCCGATAGATTTGTCCTTAATAATATTAACAAAAATGAATTTAAAACTTATGCGGAATCTATTATGGACTCCGTATTAAATGTTCCATTTTTTAATAAAAATATATTAAGCCATTCATTTAATGGTAAAAAGTCATTACTCAAAAGAAGATTAATTAATATAAAAGAAGCCAATCTGAAAAAACAGTCCAAATTAATTCTAATTTTTATTTGTATTTTTACTTTTTTGCTCATGGTAATTCAAAGCCAGTTTTTGATGGGGCAATCCATAACTGATTATAATTATAAAAAGCCCTTACACAACGATTACCAAATTTTAGATAAAAGTAAAATTTTTGGTTCAAATAGTGGATCTTTCGTCATGTACAGCATGAAGAAAGACAAATACTATATTTATAACGAAAAAGAAAGTAGAAAAAGGTATTCTCCTAATTCAACTTATAAAATTTATTTAGCTATGTTTGGACTTGACCGACATATTATAAATGATGAAAATTCACGTATGTCATGGAATCATAAGCATTACCCTTTTGATGCTTGGAATAAGGAACAAGATTTAAATACAGCAATGCAAAATTCAGTTAATTGGTACTTCGAACGTATTAGCGATCAAATACCAAAGAACTATACTGCGACTCAACTCAAGCAATTAAATTATGGTAATAAAAATTTGGGAAGTTATAAAAGCTATTGGATGGAAGATAGTTTGAAAATATCTAATCTTGAACAAGTAATAGTTTTTAAAAATATGATGAAACAAAATAACCATTTTAGTAAAAAAGCAAAGAATCAATTATCTTCTTCATTATTGATTAAGAAAAATGAAAAGTATGAACTGTATGGGAAAACAGGTACAGGTATAGTAAACGGGAAGTATAATAATGGGTGGTTTGTAGGTTACGTAATTACAAATCATGATAAGTATTATTTTGCTACACATTTATCAGATGGAAAGCCATCTGGGAAAAATGCTGAATTAATCAGTGAAAAAATATTAAAAGAAATGGGTGTTTTAAATGGCCAATAAGCAAGTTGAAATATCTATGGCTGAATGGGATGTTATGAATATAATATGGGGTAAAAAATCAGTATCAGCTAATGAAATTGTAGTTGAAATTCAAAAATATAAAGAAGTTAGCGATAAAACGATTAGAACATTAATCACAAGACTATATAAAAAAGAGATTATAAAACGATACAAATCAGAGAATATTTATTTTTACTCATCAAATATTAAAGAAGACGATATTAAAATGAAAACTGCTAAAACCTTTCTTAATAAACTGTATGGAGGGGACATGAAAAGTTTAGTGCTGAATTTTGCGAAAAATGAAGAATTAAATAACAAAGAAATTGAAGAATTGCGAGACATTTTAAATGATATTAGTAAAAAGTAATTAGAGATATGTTTCAAACATAATACATATGTAAACTATGCTTGACTCTTATTAAATTAGTTTTGTTAATAACATTTAAAATATATTATTAAAGATGAGAGTGTACAGAAAATAACCATTTTCTGTACACTCTCTTTTTATGCCGAAATAAGTGAGTAATACATATATTTTCGTGTTCAAAAACCCAACAAAAAATCTATGTTCACAAAAGACCTTGAAATTAAGTTATGGTACACTGTATATGTATATAGGAGGTTTGTATTTTGAAAATAGGTTATGCAAGAGTTTCAACTGGATTACAAAATCTGAATTTACAGGAGGACCGATTAAACGCATATGGTTGTGAAAAGATATTTAGCGACCATATTAGTGGTTCAAAAAGTAAAAGACCTGGATTAGATAAAGCAATTGAATTTGCGAGATCAGGAGATACGATTGTTGTTTGGAGACTCGACAGACTAGGACGTAATATGGAGGATTTAATCACATTAGTTAATGAGCTTAACGAACGAGGTGTAAGTTTCCATAGTTTAGAAGAAAATATAACGATGGATAAATCAAGTTCTACAGGACAATTATTATTTCATTTATTCGCAGCGTTTGCAGAATTTGAACGAAATTTAATTTTAGAACGTTCTTCAGCTGGCCGAATTGCAGCACGTGCTAGAGGACGCTATGGAGGTAGACCCGAAAAATTAAATCAAAAAGATTTAAACTTACTTAAGACACTTTATGATAATGGCACGCCAATTAAGACAATTGCAGAGCAGTGGCAAGTTTCACGTACAACGATTTATCGTTACCTCAATAAATTGGAGGAAAAGGAAGATGAAAAACAAGGAGAAGTATCTAACTAATTTTTCTGAAGCCAAACGTAAAGAAGCTACTCAAAAGTACAATATTATAAAACCTTTTATCTTGGGCAAGCAATCTTTATCAAGCATTTCTAAAAGCAAAGGTATTGCGTTAAGTACACTTTATAGGTGGAATAAATTATATAAGGAACAAGGTCTTACTGGTCTAATTCATAATACAAGAGTTGATAAAGGTGAGCATAAATTAAAACAAAACATAATAGACGAGATTAAACGCCTTGCACTCAAGAATAAAAGAAATAGTATTGCTACGATTCATAGGAAAATCGCTAATTATTGTATAGAGAATAATTTTTATAAACCAAGTTATAAACAAGTTTATAGTATTATTAAAGCAATGCCTAAGTCTGTTATTGATTTCTCTCACCAAGGTGAAAAATACTATCAAAATAAGTACGATTTAATACAAATAAGAGAATCCTCAAGACCCAATGAAATATGGCAAGCCGACCATACTTTGCTAGATATTTATATATTAGATCAAAAAGGTAATATCAATAGACCATGGCTAACCATTATTATGGATGACTATAGTCGTGCAATTGCAGGCTACTTTATAAGTTTTGATGCTCCTAATGCTCAAAACACAGCATTAACACTACACCAAGCAATATGGAATAAGAATAATACCAATTGGCCAGTATGTGGTATACCCGAAAAATTCTACACAGATCACGGGAGTGACTTTACCTCGCACCACATGGAACAAGTCGCTATTGATTTGAAAATTAACTTGATGTTTTCAAAAGTTGGTGTCCCTCGTGGTCGCGGGAAAATAGAACGGTTTTTTCAGACAGTTAACCAAACTTTCTTAGAACAACTTCCTGGATATATAAACAATAATGATACTTCTAGCGATTTAATAGATTTTCAAAATTTCGAAGAAAAATTACGATACTTTTTAATTGAAGATTATAATCAAAAAGAGCACAGTGCTATCCAGAGCACTCCTATCAATCGGTGGAACAGTAATCATTTTTTTCCTAATATGCCAAGCAGTTTAGAACAACTTGATTTATTATTATTAGAAATACCTAAATCTAGAAAAATTCATTCAGATGGTATTCATTTTCAAGGCTTTAGATACAGTAATACAAACCTAACTGCTTATGTAGGTGAGTATGTATTAATTCGTTACAATCCCAATGATATGGCTGAAATACGCGTTTTTTATAGAGATGAATTTCTTTGTACAGCAATATCCCCTGATTTAGCTGATTATTCAATTGATATAAAAGAGATACAACACGCACGTAGTCAGAGAAGAAAACACTTAAAACAAAACATTGCTAGTCCAAGCACCACTGATTTAATTAAGGAAGAAAAAAGTTATGGTTACTCACCTCAAGAAACGACCAAAAACGTCAAAAAATTAAAGAGGTATCGTAATGACTAAAAATCAGAATTTCATTGAAACGAAAGAGTATAAACGATTTGCTGAATTTTGCGATGCTTGTATCAAATATCAATATATTGGGATCTGCTATGGTCAACCTGGTGTCGGAAAAACTTTATCTTCTAGGTATTACACAAATTGGAATACTATTGAAAAGCAAGTTAATCATAGAGGGTGGGAAGATCTAGCTAGTAAAACGACTGATGATATATTATCGGTGAATAAGATATTTTATACTGCACCGGCTGAAAAACAAACAAGATTAAGTAATGATCTATATAGTATTAGTGCAAGTATTGATTTGGGTCAAAAATTACACATCGTAAATAAGTATGGTCATGATCATAGTAAACATTATAGTGATATGTTTAAATATATTGATTTAATTATAGTAGATGAGATTGATCGCCTTAAAGTGCAACATTTAGAGCAATTAAGAGCTATTTATGATGAACATAATTTAGCAATGATATTTATTGGTATGCCAGGTATAGAGAAAAAACTATCTCGTTATCCTCAACTATATTCGCGTATAGGTTTTGCACATGAATTTGATAATCTAAGTAAAGACGAGACGCATCATATATTAGAATATAAGTGGCAAGATTTAGGATTTGATCTAAAACTCGAAGATTTTACTGATTATGAGGCAATAACGACGATTATTAAAATTACAAAAGGGAATTTTAGGCTGATTCATCGTTTATTTGCACAGATAGATAGAATTATGGATATAAATGGCTTAGATAAAATCAGTACAGAAGTTGTAGAAACAGCTAGAGATAGTTTAGTCATAGGTATTCGTTAATAGAAAAAGCAATGTACTTTAATATAGGACATTGCTTTTCTCATTTACTAGGTAAAATCATTCTCATATATCAAGTAAAGTAACAGTATAACAATGTAAAAACGAAACATGTTTTAAAACATGTCAAAATTGTTTATTCTAAAGTGAGACTATGGGCATACAGAGGACATAACCAACGAGAATACAATGAAATCATTCATCAATATCACACACATCAAAAGCCAAGTGCAGATGATTGGAATAGTGACAATTCTATCTAAACTATATAAATAAAAGAATCGCCTTCTCTATTAAAATGGCGATTCTTTTATCGTTCTTATTCTTTTACATCTTTAGGCAATGTATCGAGATAATGGATTTCTTTCACATACTTGCCTTTATGGATAATCACAACATTCTCCTTTTGAGGATCAAAACCATTGAATGTCAGCTTATAAGGCACACGTTCTCCATCTTTTGAGTATGCTTGAACATTTTCATAGTATTGCGTACCTTTTTCAACCTTCGCATATGATTTTTCTGTAGTTAGAAACGGATTAACACGATCTGTGTATTCATTCCTGACAATACTGAATGCGACAACCGCAAAGAATAACAATATCGCAATCGTTACTAAAACCTTCTTTTTCATTTACTTCTACTCCTTCTATGATGATTTTCTTGTTGTACTTGTAAAAATAATGATTTTCATTTTATAGAATGCTTTCATTATACCTAATTTTTCAGAATTTTCATACGACAATTTACATAAAAAAAGACTGTTCCATGATTAGGAACAGCCTTGTCTACTCGTATGTCTATCTGTCTAAAATTAGCGAATTTCTTTAATTCTAGCAGCTTTACCACGTAAGTTACGTAAGTAGTAAAGTTTAGCACGTCTAACTTTACCGCGACGAGTTACTTCGATTTTTTCAATTTTTGGTGTGTGTAATGGGAATGTACGTTCCACACCTACACCAGATGAAATTTTACGAACTGTGAAAGTTTCTGAAACTCCGCCACCGCGACGTTTGATTACGACACCTTCGAAGACTTGGATACGTTCACGAGTACCTTCGACGATACGTACGTGTACACGTACAGTGTCACCGGCACGGAAGTTTGGTAAGTCTGTGCGTAATTGTGATTTAGTAACTGCTTCGATTAATTTGTGATTACTCATTTTATTATTCTCTCCTTCAAACTATGTTCTTGCCTCGACAACAAAATAGCAGCGGATCATAGTGATTTTTCGTGCTTAGCACACTTAAATAATATTAGCACACTGCTATTTGGTTTTCAATTGGTTTTTGTAGTTTTCAAGTATTTTTTCATCTTCTGATGTTAATGGATACTTTGTTAGTAAATCGGGTCTTTTGACAAATGTTCTAATTAATTTTTGTTCATGTCGCCATGCATCAATGTTTGCGTGATTACCTGATAATAAGACGTCTGGTACTTTCATACCTGCAAATTCTCTTGGACGTGTGTATTGCGGAAACTCTAATAAACCATCAGAGAATGAGTCATCTTGATGTGACTGTTGATTGCCGAGTACACCTGGAATCAAGCGTACAATCGCATCTGTCATGCTCATCGCAGGCAATTCTCCACCTGTTAATACATAATCTCCAATTGAGATTTCATCAGTCACTAAATGTTCTCTGATACGTTCATCATAGCCTTCATAATGACCACAAATAAACACTAAGTGTTCTGCTTGGCTCAATTCTTCTGCCACTGCTTGTGAGAAGGGTTTGCCTTGTGGGCACATTAATATCACACGTGTATTTTCTGTCGTCTCAAGGTCTTTCATCGCATTAAAGACAGGTTCTGGTTTCAATACCATACCTTGACCGCCGCCGAATGGATAATCATCAACTTGATTATGTTTATTAACCGCATAATCTCTGAAATTGACGGTGTTCACTGTTAGAATCTCTTTCTCTTGTGCACGCTTTAAAATAGAATGATTTAATACGCCACCAAACATTTCTGGAAACAGCGTTAAATAATCAATTTTCACTCGTCGAACATTCCTTCCAATGGCGTAATTTGAATACGGCGCCCAGAGACATCTACTTCTTGGACAACATCTGCGATATAGGGAATCAAGTACTCTTTATCACCTTGAACGACCCATACATCATTGGCACCTGTTTCAAAAATTTCTTTCACACGACCAATCGGTGTTTCACCATCAAAAACTGTGCAGCCGATAATGTCGGAATAGTAAAACTCATGTTCATCAAGTTCAATTGCTTCATGATCACGCTCTTGTGTCAGAATATCACCTTTAAAGTGCTCCACATCATTAATGTTGTTGATACCTTCAAATGTCAACATATGGAACCCTTTGTGCATACGATAAGAAGCGACTGTTAACGCAATTTCTTCGCCTTTGTGATTCAATGTCAAAACTTCACCAGGTTGAAAGCGTGTGTCTGTAAAATCTGAGTTAGATTTCACACGTACCTCACCTTTTATCCCATGTGTATTTACAATTTTACCGACTTCTACTTTCATGCACATTGCCTCCAATATTTGGTCTCGTGAAAAAAGCTCCAATACTTAACAATAACCCTAAGACAAGTGTATTGTCTCAGGGTTATGAGATTAAAGCAACTTATAGCTTAAATTACTTAGATTGACGTTGGTCGTCGAATTTTTTCAAAATACCTTCTTTAGATAAGATATTGTGAACTGTATCAGTTGGTTTCGCGCCGTTAGCTAACCATTTAAGTGCTAACTCTTCGTCGATTTTAACTGTTTGTGACGCATCTTTAGTAACCGGATCATAAGTTCCGATTTGTTCGATGATACGACCATCACGTGGCGCACGAGCATCTGCTGCTACGATACGGTAGAATGGATTTCTTTTTGAGCCTAAACGTGTTAAACGAATTTTAACTGCCATGTATAATTCTCTCCTTTGAGTCTTTGTTTTCTTTTCTACAAGAAATAATAATAACAGGTATCAGAAAGTTTGTAAAGAGGTTTCTCTTTACCAATTTTATTTTTTATCTCTAATACACAGTAAAAGGTGTTGTAAGTCGCTACTCACAACACCTTTTTCGATTAGAACGGCAAGTTCATGCCTTTCATCATATTTTCAATTTGACTGCGTTTGCCTTTTTTACCTTTGCCTCCGCCAGTAAATTGTTTCATCATTTTCTTCATGTCATTGAATTGTTTCATCAAACGGTTAACTTCTTGAAGTGAACGACCTGATCCTTTTGCGATACGTTTCTTACGAGATACGTTTAAGATTTCTGGTCTTTCACGTTCAGCTAAAGTCATAGATTGGATAATTGCTTTGATATGATCGATTTGTTTATCGCTCATATTCAACTTATCCATACCTTTCATTTTGCCCATACCTGGAATCATTTTCATGATTTCATCTAATGGTCCAAGATTTTTAACTTGGTCTAATTGTTCTAAGAAATCATCTAATGTAAATGAAGCAGTACGCATTTTCTTCTCTAAATCTTTTGCTTTAGATTCATCTACATCTTGTTGAGCTTTCTCGATTAAACTTAACACATCACCCATACCTAAGATACGCGACGCCATACGTTCTGGGTGGAACAATTCTAAACCGTCAAGTTTCTCACTGACACCAATAAATTTAATCGGTTTTTGCGTAACAGAACGGATAGATAAAGCTGCACCGCCTCGAGTGTCACCATCAAGTTTTGTTAAAGTAACACCTGTTACACCTAATTGATCATCAAATGATTGCGCAACGTTGACTGCATCTTGACCAGTCATCGCATCTACAACCAACATAATTTCATTTGGTTTAGACAATTCTTTAACTTCAGCTAATTCGTTCATCAGTTTTTCATCAATATGCAGACGACCTGCTGTATCGATAATCACAAAGTCTAAATGTTCTTCTTTAGCATGTTTCAATGCATTGTCAACGATTTGTTGCGGCTGGACTTGGTCGCCTTCACTATAGACTGGAATGTCTAATTGTTTACCGACTGTTTGAAGTTGGTCAATCGCTGCTGGACGATAGATATCGGCTGCAACCAACAATGGTTTCTTATTGTATTTTTTACGCATTAATAATGCTAATTTACCTGCAGTTGTCGTTTTACCTGCACCTTGCAGACCAACCATCATCACAACTGTCGGCGGTTTATTTGCCATATTAACCGTCGCATTTTCGCCGCCCATTAATTGTGTTAATTCATCTTTAACGATTTTGATAACCTGTTGGCCAGGTGTTAAAGATTGCATGACATCTGAACCTAAAGCACGTTCAGAAACAGTTTTGATAAATGATTTTACCACTTTGAAGTTAACATCGGCTTCAAGCAATGCAAGACGCACTTCACGCATCATTGCTTTAATATCCGCTTCAGTCACTTTCCCTTTTCCTCGGATCTTCTGCATGGTCGCTTGTAAACGATCGGATAATCCTTCAAATGCCATCCAAGTGACCTCCTTATTCTAATTCTTCTAGTTTCTCAATATATTGTTTCAAGGCATCCGGATCTTCAATAGATGCTTTCATTTGAGTATAAATTTCACGACGTTGTTCAAATTTTGAATAAAGCGCTAATTTCGCTTCATAATCTTCTACTAAATCACCAGTTCTTCTTATGTTATCATATACTGCTTGGCGACTCACATCAAAAGTATCTGCGATTTCGCTCAAAGAGTAATCTTCAAGATAAAATAATTCCAAATAATTACGTTGTTTTTTCGTCAATAAAGATTGATAAAAATCAAACAAGTAATTCATACGCAATGTTTTAACTAAATCATTTTTGCTCATCAGGTGTGTCACCGTCGTTTTCTGTTGTTTCTGCTGCTTCTTCTTGATGTTCTTCAACTGTTTGTTCAATCATGTCCGCAAATAAGCCATAAACATAGCTTTCAGGATCGAATGGTTGTAAGTCATCTAATTGTTCACCTAAACCGACATATTTAACTGGAATATGCAGTTCATTACGGATGGCTAATACAATACCACCTTTAGCAGTACCGTCAAGTTTTGTTAATACAATACCTGTGACATTCGTTACATCTTTGAAGTTACGTGCTTGTGATAATGCGTTTTGTCCAGTTGTCGCATCAAGGCAAAGCAATACTTCATGTGGCGCATCTGGAACCGCACGTCCGATGACACGTTTCATTTTTTCTAACTCATTCATCAAGTTCGCTTTGTTTTGTAAACGTCCTGCAGTATCACAGATTAAAATATCGACACCTTGGTGTTTGGCCGCATTAATCGCATCATACATCACAGCTGCTGGGTCTGAACCTTCGCTTTGGCTGATAACATCTACTCCGACACGTTCGCCCCATACTTTTAATTGGTTGATTGCACCGGCTCTGAATGTATCACCTGCCGCAAGCATGACTTTCTTGCCTTCTGCTTTATAACGGTGTGCCAATTTACCGATAGTAGTCGTTTTACCTACACCATTGACACCGACCATTAAGATGACATTCAAACGGCCATCTTCTAAGTTCATCACTTCAGAATTATCGTCTTCTTGTTGATAAATTTCTACAATTTTTTCAACGATAACTTCTTTTAAGTCTTCTGTTTCTTTAATGTTACGTCGTTGTGCTTCTGTACGTAGTTCATCAACTAATTCCATCACTGTGTTGAAACCTACGTCAGCAGTAATCAACATTTCTTCTAAAGCTTCGAAGAAATCTTCATCCACAGTACGATAACGTGCAATCAAGTTATTTAATTGCTCTTGGAAGTTTTCACGTGATTTCTCTAAACCTTGTCTGAATTTCGCACCTAATTTTTGTGATTCAATTTCTTCAAATTCTTCAATAGAAATTAAACCGTCATCAAAATCGAAATCATCTTTCGGTTCTTCTTTAGGTTTTGCTTCAGGTAACGTTGATTTTTCTTCTTTTTCAGCTGGTTTCTTGTCTTCTTCTGACGATTCCGTCTGGTCTAAGTCTTGAAGCTCTTTTTCTTCTTCCGTTGGTTTGCCCGCAAACTTATCTTTTAGTCGTTTAAAAAAGCTCATTTTTCTTCCTCCTTCAACACTTCATCTATCGTATTTAAATTCACACTTACCAGTTTAGATACACCAGATTCTTGCATCGTAATACCATATAGTCTATCAGCCGCTTCCATTGTTCCTTTACGGTGTGTAATCACAATAAACTGTGTCTTCTCAGATAATTGTCTTAAGTAATTCGCATAACGAATCACATTCGCCTCATCTAATGCTGCTTCTACTTCATCTAGTATAACAAATGGTGCTGAGCGTACTTTCAATAACGCAAATAATAAAGCAATTGCACTTAATGCACGCTCTCCGCCACTAAGTAATGACAAATGCTGCAGCTTCTTACCTGGTGGTTGTACGATAATTTCAACACCTGCAGTTAAATAGTCATCATCTGTTAATTTCAGTTCAGCTTGGCCGCCGCCGAATAACGATTTAAACACTTCTGAGAAATGTCCTTGAACCGCATGGAATGTTGTTTTGAATCGATCCATTACCGCTTGGTCCATTTCACGAATGATTTGTTCTAATGTCGCTTTCGCTTCTCTTAAATCAGTACGTTGTTCATCTAAGAAAGTAAAGCGTTCATACACTTCTTCAAACTGTTCAATCGCATTAAGGTTAACTGGACCTAATTCTTCAATCGACATTTTAGTCAATTTTACTTTCTGTCTTAAAGTGTCAATCGGCTCATCTTGTTCATAGAGGTCTTTTGCTGCTTCAAACGTTAAATGATAATCATCATTTAAGTGATCCATACTATGTGAAATCAACACATCTAATTTGGATTGCTCTGCTTTGATATCTTGATAGCTGTTTTCAATTGATAGGATATCACGATGTGTTTCTTGAAGTTTGTCATCAAATTCTTCTATTGAAGCGTTCGTTTCTTGACGTTTACCTTTTAATACGTCTAAGCGTTCATTTAAATCCCCTTTTTCTTGTTGTTTGATTTCAATATCTTTTTGAATCGTTTCAAAAGCTTTTTGTCCTGTCACTTCATCAGAATTAAACAGCTCAATATCTTCTGCTAATTTTTCTTGTTGAAGTTGATTTTGTTTGATTTGATTATCAATACGTTCAAGTTGTTGACGTTGTGTTTTACTACGTTCTTTCAACACAGCTAAATCTGATTGCTTTTGATGCAATTGTTGCTGTAATTGTGCAGTACTTTCTTTACCTTCTTTAGATAATTGCGTCAAACTTTCGATTTGTTGCTCTAAATCGGCTAACTTTTTCGCGAGTTGTTCTTTTTGTTGTTGTTTCGCTTCTAAAGTTTCACGGCTCTTTTCACTTTGATAGCCATCATTTTTCTCAAATTCAAACTCTTCATGTTCACTCTTAATATGTGCTTCACTTTTCTTCAAACGGTCTAATTCTAGTTCGATATTATGCACCGCTTGTTTAGCTTCGTTATATTGTTGACTGATTTTTAAATATGTTTCACTCAATTGATTCGCTTCATCTTTGACTGCTTGAACTTCTTTTTCAAATTGAGTTGTCTGCTGTTCAAATTGTTTCAACTGTTCACGCAACTGCGTCAACTCATCACGTTGTGCTAAAATGCTTTTCGTCTGACGTTGACCGCCACCAGTCATAGAACCGCCTGGATTCACGATATCGCCTTCTAATGTCACAATACGTGTGCGATAACGAATCGCATGTGCTAATTCATTTGCGTGTTTTAAATCATCAACAATAATGGTATTGCCGATCAAATTATAAATAATCGCACTATAGGTGTTATCTACACCGATTAAATCCGCAGCCACCCCGACAAAACCTGTTGCTTGTTGGGCAGTGTTCATAATATCTGTTTGTAAACGTCTTGGTTGAATAACATTTAACGGTAGGAATGTTGCTCTGCCTAAGCGGTTTTGTTTTAAATAAGCAATCGCTTGGCGTCCATCTTTTTCAGTATCCACAATAATATGCTGCATAGAAGCGCCTAATGCTGTTTCAATGGCTGTGGTTAATTCTGAGGGTACATCTATCACTTCTGCTACTGCGCCATGGATACCGTTCAATGGATTGTTTTTCGCTTTCAAGACATGTTTTACACCATTGAAGAAATACGTATAGTCTTCTTCACGACTGGTTAAACTTTCTATTTTAGCTTTCAATTTATCTGTATAACGATACGCTTGGTATAACTTTTCTTCGTATTCGTTTTGTTTATTTTTCGTTTCAGTCAGTTGTGCTTCATTGTCTTTTTGTTGTTGCTCTAAGGAAGCTAATTGTTGTTGTTTTTCTTTTTGTTGTGCTGTGATTTGATTAATTTCAGACTGAATTGATTTTAATTGATTGAACGCATCTAATAAACGACTATCTAAACGATTTTGTTTGGCTTCGTTTTCTTCGATAGTGCGTTGGAGGAAGCGAATATCGTTATTAACCTCTGATTGTTCAGACATTAAATCATAATAACTGTTTTTAATCTCTTCTAGTTGCTCTTCATGATCTGCATCTGATACATATAATTGGTCTTCAAGCTTTTTCACTTCTGCAGCTAAACTTTGTTGTTTTTCAGTCAGCGTTTGTTTATCTGCTTTAGCTTGTTGTTGATCTTCAATCAATTGCGCATGTTGTGCTTGCAATGCTTCTTGTTCTTCTTCATAACGCGCATTCGTTTGTGATTGGTTACGCTTACGTTCTTCTAATACATTCAGCTGACCTGATAATTTTTCTGCTGCTTCTGTTGCTTGGACTAACTGATAATTCAAGCGTTCAATTTCATCGTTTTGTTGATTTAATTCCGCTTTATAATTCGCTAGCGTGCGAGAATAGCGATTTTGGTCTGCTTCTTTTTGTGCTTGTTGGCTCTTTAAGATATTTAAGCGTTCATCTGCTTTACTGATAGCTTCGTTATACTCATTAATATCATGAACCGTCACCAATACATCGCTTTTCTTCATTTCTTTAGATAAATGTTGATACTCTTTCGCAATCGCAGCTTCTTCTCTTAAAGGTTCTACACGACCTTCTAAATCATACAAAATATCTTCAACACGATTTAAGTTTTCTTCTGTTTGATCTAACTTTTGAACAGATGCTGCTTTACGCTTTTTATACTTTAATACACCTGCAGATTCTTCAATAATTTGACGTCTGTCAGCGGGTTTCGCATTCAAGATTTCATCTACACGGCCCTGTGAGATAATACTGAATGCTTCTTTACCTAGTCCTGAATCTAAAAAGAGATCTGTGATATCTCTTAAACGGGCACGTTCGTTATTTAAATAATACGCACTCTCGCCGCTGCGGTACAGCCTGCGTGTAACGATGATTTCGTCTTCTTCAACGTTTAATTGATGTGCATGATTATCTAATTTTAATCGAACTTCCGCATAGTTTTGTGCTTTGCGATGTTCTGCGCCGGAAAAGATAATATCTTCCATTTTCGAACCGCGTAAAGATTTCGCAGACTGTTCACCTAAGACCCATTTGATGGCATCTGTTACGTTACTTTTACCGCTGCCGTTCGGACCTACAATTGCGGTCACACCTTGGTCAAAGTGGACTTCAGTTTGCTGCGCAAACGATTTGAATCCGACTGCATTGATTGATTTTAAATAAACCATACTTCACTCGATCTCCCTATCACTGTTTGACACAGCTTGTTCATTGTTTCTGATTCATCACTTTATAAGCCTTCTCTGCGGCTTTTTGTTCTGATTCTTTCTTCGTTCTGCCTTGGCCTTCTGCCACCGCTTCACCTTCTAATAACACTTCTGAGGTAAAGAGACGGTGATGTGCTGGACCTTCTTCATGAATTAAACGATATGTGACACTGCCTTTATTCAAGCGATGAATATATTCTTGGAATTGTGTTTTAAAGTCAATGACACCCATTAGCGCATCATCTTCAACGTATGGGAAGATAACTTCTTGCGCAAATTGCCATACCACATCTAATCCTTGATCTAAGTATAAAGCGCCTACAAAAGCTTCAAAGGCATCTGATACGAGCGACGGACGTGTGCGTCCACCAGTTTTTTCTTCGCCTTTGCCAAGTAGGATTAATTCATTTAATTTGATTTTATTCGCAAATATTACAAGTGAGGGTTCACAAACGATGGTCGCGCGCATTTTTGTCAGATTCCCTTCAGGCAATCCTGGATATTTGTCATATAAATACCGTGAAACCGTCAATTCTAATACCGCATCTCCTAAGAACTCTAAGCGCTCATTATGCGCAAGTCGGTCCATATTAAAATCGTTGATAAAACTAGAATGTGAAAATGCTTGTTGATAAAGAGGTAAATGGTCATACGTGAGATGTAACATCTCCATTTTTTGTGCAAACTTTTGATTAAAAGCCTGCAGCATAGCGTCTTTCTTATGCTTGGTCAAAAGATGACCTCCTTTTAATTTTACAGAATACAACATCGCGCTGTATGCGCTTATGTGTCTCATTTTACGTGAATTTAATGCAAAACAAAAGAAAAATCTGAGTCGCTGATTAAGACGACTCAGATAATATTGTTATTATTTTTCAAGGTTATTGATGAAGTTTACTGCGTCACCAACTGTATTGATTTTTTCAGCTTCTTCATCTGGAATTTCAGTACCGAACTCGTCTTCTAATTCCATAACTAATTCTGCGATATCAAGTGAGTCAGCGCCTAAATCATCTTTGAAAGATGCATCTTCAGTTACTTTGTCAGCATCTACACCTAAACGGTCAACGATGATATCTTTAACTTTATCGAAGTTTTCCACGTCGATTCACCTCCTTTAAAAAGCCTATACGACTCTATTATTTTCCCATTTTATCATCAAGAATACAAGTAGGATTACCCCACAAAATAGTGTAATCCCACTACTTCTCGTGAATTAATGGTTATTATTCCATAAACATACCGCCATTAACATGGATAGTTTGGCCAGTAATGTATTTTGCTTTGTCAGAAGCTAAGAAAGCTACTGTGTTCGCAATGTCTGTATCTTCACCGAAACGGCCTAATGGAATTTGTGATTTCATTTGATCTTTAAGGTCGTCATTCAACGCATCTGTCATATCAGAAACGATAAAGCCTGGTGCTACTGCGTTAACTGTAATGTTACGTGACGCAAGTTCACGTGCTGCAGTTTTTGTTAAACCGATAACCCCTGCTTTAGTCGCAACGTAGTTTGCTTGACCAGGGTTGCCGACTGCGCCCACCACACTAGATAAGTTGATGATTGCACCGCTTCTTTGTTTCATCATTTGACGTGTTGCTTTTTGAATACAATTGAACACACCTTTTAAGTTTGTGTTGATCACGTCATCCCATTCTTGTTCTTTCATACGCATTAATAAGTTATCACGTGTAATACCTGCGTTGTTGACTAATACGTCTAAAGAACCGAATTGTTTTACGACTTCTTGAATCATGTCTTTAACTTCATCAGGATTTGCGACATCTGCTTGAATCGCAAAGGCTTCAACACCTTTATCCTTGATTTCTGCGACAACTGCTTCTGCTTTGTCTTTATTGCCTGCATAGTTGACTGCGACATTATAACCTTCTTCAGCTAACTGTAACGCAATACTGCGCCCAATACCTCTTGAAGCTCCTGTTACTAATGCACTTTTACTCATGTTCATTCCATCCTTTAACATCTTCGAGTGTTTGAATCGAAGTTAATTTAACGTCTCTGTTGATTTTCTTGATTAAGCCCGATAAAACTTTGCCAGGTCCGATTTCAATAAAGTGATCGACACCTTGTTCAATTAAATACTCTGTTGATTGAATGAATTGAACTGGTGAATACAATTGTTTGACCATGTTTTGTTTAATCACTTCTGCGTCAGTTTCAGCTTGCGCATGATAGTTTTGAACAACCGGAATTTCAGCATCGTGCCATTCGAATTGATTGATGTAATCTTCGAAGTCTTTTTCAATGACTTGCATCATAGATGAGTGGAAAGGTCCTGACACTTTTAATGGTAAGACACGTTTCGCACCTAAGCTTTTACCTTCTTTTACAATACGATCAATCGCTGTTTTATGGCCTGAAACTACAACTTGACCTGGTGAGTTGATGTTCGCCGGTTCAATAATAGAACCTTCTTCTGATAAATCTTCACAGATTTTTGCGACATCATCATAATCTAAACCAAGTACCGCTGCCATGCTGCCGACACCGCTTGGGAAAGCTTGTGCCATCAATTCGCCTCTTTTACGGACGATTTTAACCGCATCTTCGAATGCTAAGACTTTTGCTGCGACTAAACTTGAATACTCACCCAAGCTGTGTCCCATTGTATAGTCCGCATCAACATCACCTAATGCGTTTAATAACGCAATACTATGTGTTAACAATGCCGGTTGAGTGTTTTCAGTTTCGCCTAGTTTACCTTCTTCATCTGTAAACATAGTTTCTAATAAATCAAAGCCTGCCGCATCTTGTGCAGCATCTAAAATTTCAGTAGCTTTTGTATCTTGTTGATACAAATCTTGCGCCATACCTACTTTTTGTGCACCTTGTCCTGGAAAAATAATTGCTGTTTTACCCATTTTGTTCACCTACCGTCTCTTTCATTACTTCAACAATATGTTGTTCTCCTGCAATTTTCGCTTGGCGAATCGCAGAATAAAAAGCTCTCGCATTAGAACTGCCATGTGCTTTAACCACAATACCATCTAAGCCAAGTAATACAGATCCGCCATATTCAGCGTAATCCATTTTTTTACTCATGTTGCTTAAGTCTTTTTTCAAGACTAAGGCAGCTAATTTATTTTTAAAGCTTGCCATTAATGTAGACTTTAACATTTTACCGATTGATTTCGCAGTGCCTTCTAAATTCTTTAAGACCATATTGCCTGTAAAGCCATCAGTGACCACGACATCAGCCGCATCTTCCATTAAAGTTTTCGCTTCAACATTTCCTGAGAAATAGAATGATGGATCAGCTTTCATTAAATCATACGTCGCTTTCGTTAGACTGTTACCTTTTTTCGCTTCAGTTCCGATGTTTAATAATGCAACTTTCGGTGCACCGATACCACGAATTTTCTCAGCGTAAATGTTGCCGAGTTGCGCATATTGTAATAAATGTTCCGGTTTCGCATCCGCATTCGCACCGACATCTAAGAACACAAAACCTTTACCTGAAACTGTCGGTAAAGTTACAACTAATGCTGGACGTGCGACACCTTTAATACGGCCGACAATAAATAAACCTGCTGACATCAAAGCACCGGTATTACCAGCTGAGACACAACCAGAAGCTTCACCATCTTTAACTGCTTGTGCAGCTCTGACCATTGAACTGTCTTTCTTACGTTTAATGGCACGAACCGGCTCATCTTCCATTTCGATTTCTTCAGTCGTATGACGGAAATCCAAACGGTCATGTTTCAGTGTGCACTGTGCTTCATCTCCGAATAAAATTATATGTAAATCTGGGAAGTCATTCAACGCTTGCTCTACCGCTTCTAACACGATACCCGGTGCGTCATCTCCGCCCATCATATCAATGGCTAATGTCACCATTTCGTGATCACTCCTCGTTATAATAATACATTTTAAATGTACCTTTAAAAACACATTTATCTTTCACATAAGAAGAAACCGCAACAGTAATATATTTCGAACCGAAATCAACCACTTGCGCAAAGGCATGGACTGTATCATGCAGTTTCACTTGTTTTAAAAACGTCACTTGGCTTTCTCTTGTCAGCACCATACTCTTTTGGATTAAAGCAACGCATAATGAATTCGCTTGCGCAAAAAGAATATGTCCACGTGCAATGTCATTACGTGTAAAGACTGAATCTTCCGTAATATAAATTAAAGATTCTGCAGTCACATCTGGTTCTACCCGGATTAAATCTCCGATAATCTCATTTCCTTCTATTGCACGAATATGCTTATAGTTGTGCTCAGCAACGGTTTTAATACGTTTACGTAATTCTGGAATCTTCAAAAACGTTCTATCTAATCTGATGGTTTGGATACTGACAGAAAATAAATCACTGAGTTCATTATCAGTCATAAAGGGGTTTTCCTGCAGTCGTTGTTTGATAGCTTCACGTCGTTCTTGTTTCTTCAACTTCATCGCTTTACCCCCTAATTAGTACCAAGTCTTAAGACTACCTACATATCATATCATTTTCTCTTAAATTTGCTCAACAAAAAACACAACAGCCTAATTAAGTATAGTGTATCGAAATTAGTCTGTTGTGTCATGTATTGTTAAATCAAAAGGATTTGTCTTTATTTAAAGCGTTCATTTTTAATCAAAACTTGTATGCAAGAGATTTTGTTCTACAAAGTTGCGCAAAATCGCATATTGGTCTGTAAAGAAGACACCTGATTGAATAAGTTCTGCCGCTTCATCTCTTGCGACTTCTAACATACGATAATCTTCAACAATGTTTGCGACTAAGAAATCAGGCAGACCACTTTGTTTTACCCCGAAGAAATCACCAGGTCCACGCATTTCTAAGTCACGCTCACTCAGTTCAAATCCATCTGTCGTTTGCGTCATAATAGTCATACGCTCAATCCCTGTTTCTGTTTTAGGAGAGGCAATCAGCACACAATAACTTTGATGGTCACTACGACCGACACGACCTCTTAACTGGTGGAGTGTAGATAAACCGAAACGATCAGCATCATAAATAATCATAAATGTCGCATTCGGTACGTTTACACCCACTTCAACCACTGTAGTTGAAACTAAAATATCAATGTCATGTTGGTTAAAGCGCTGCATTACATCATCTTTTTCATCTGCAGGCATTTTACCGTGCAGTAAGCCGACGCGACCAACACCATAATGTTGTTCGAGTGATTCATATAACTCTACGACGTTTTGTACATCTTCTAAGTGTTCCGAACTCTCAATGAGCGGACTGATCACATAAGCTTGTCTGCCTTTATTTAACTCTGCTGTCATTTGGTTTAGTACCGTTTCATAGGCTTCATGTTTTGCCCACATCGTTTTAATTGGTTTACGCCCTTTAGGCAATTGTTTAATCGATGACACATCCATTTCACCGAAAACAGAAATGGCTAACGTTCTTGGAATCGGTGTCGCAGTCATAAAGAGCACATTCGTCATGGCTCCCTTTTCACGTAATGCTTGGCGTTGATTAACACCAAAGCGATGTTGTTCATCGGTTATCACTAGTCCGACATTTTGGAAAGAGACATCATCTTGAATCAAGGCATGTGTACCGATTAGACAATCAATTGTGCCGTTTTCAAGTTGCTCTAGTAAGAGTTTTCGCTTCTTACCTTTAACTGAACCTGTCAGTAACGCAACATTCATGCGGTCGCCAAATAGCTCCGTTAAACTTTCCGCATGTTGTTCCGCTAAGATTTCAGTCGGTACCATTAAGGCAGATTGATAACCTGCTGTCTTTAAGGCATACATACATAAAGCGGCTACGACTGTTTTACCAGAACCTACGTCACCTTGAAGGAGGCGGTGCATGCGAAGCGGTGCTTTCAAATCTCTGAAAATTTCATTCACTGCAGTTTTTTGCGCGTCCGTTAATTCAAACGGTAAACTGTCAATAAAATCTTTGACTTGTGCTAAATCATAATCAATTTCAATCGCTTCATCACTCGATTTTTCTAAACGATTCAACCACTGCATCCGCAATTCAAATAAAAACAACTCAGTAAAAGCATATGTTCTGCGCGCTTTTAATAACGCTGTTTTATTATCTGCGTAATGCAACGTTCTAATTGTTGACGCTAACGATTCTAGTTTATATTTTTGACGTAAATCTTCAGATAGCCATTCGTTGATCTCAATATCATCTAACACTTTACGAATGATATCTCGAAGCGTCTTTTGTTTAATGCCTTCTTTAATACGATAGACGGGTTCTAATTGTTCGCCGTCTTGTGCTTGTTCTGGCTGATTCGTCGTAAAGAGACGCATACCATTGATTTCTTGTTTCGCGCGATTCCATTTACCTTTAATTGTCACATGGTCATGGAGATTAATTTTCTTTTTTAAATACGGTTGGTTAAAAAACACAGCTTTAACCGCTATATTGTTGACCATTAAATGGACAGTAACTTTAGAACGGTTTCTGCCAAAAAAAGCGACAGTGGGCGTTGTGTAAACTTCGCCGACCACTGTCACAGTTGATTGATCTTCTGCTTCGTTTAAATCTACCACACTATTATCTTCATAGCGTACAGGTAAATAAAGCACTAAATCTTCTACGTTATAAATATTTAATTCATTTAACACCGCTATACGTTTTGGACCTAAACCTTTGATTTGGTCTAACGTATACGGCTGATCAATGAGGTTTACTTTAGACATGTTAATCACCAAATATTTGTTGTTTTAAGCGTTGGCCGGTTGGTGTTCCAGCGAGGCCGCCACGTCCTGTTTCACGCAGTGCAGAAGGCATCGTCTGCCCGATACGATACATTGCTTCTATCATTTCATCTGTCGGAATACGCGACGTCACGCCCGCAAGTGCCATATCCGCTGACACAAGCGCATTCGAAGCACCTGCCGCATTTCTTTTTACGCAAGGCACTTCAACTAATCCCGCTACCGGGTCACATACTAAACCTAGCATATTCTTCATACAAATTGCAAAAGCTTCAGCTGATTGCTGCGGCGTACCACCAGCCATTTCAACCGTTGCGGCTGCAGCCATCGCAGCGGCAGAACCGACTTCTGCCTGACAGCCGCCTGATGCACCAGAAATGGATGCGTTATTCGCAACCACAAAGCCGAATGCACCTGCTGTCAACAAGAAGTTCAACATATCACGTTGCGTAGGATTAAAACGATGCTTAATCGCAAATAATACACCCGGCACAACCCCTGCAGAACCCGCAGTCGGTGTCGCACAAATTTTTCCCATTGCCGCGTTCACTTCATTGGTCGCCACTGCTTTACTCACCGCATCTAATAAAATCGGACCTGATAAAGCTTGTCCGCTTTCTAAATATCTTTTAATCAGTACTGCATCGCCACCCGTTAAACCCGTTGTAGAAGTCACCCCGTTTAATCCTTCTTCTAAGGCATTTTCCATCGTTTTAAAATGATGCGACATCCCCGCATATACTTCCTCAGCTGTCGCACCCGTCACGTCCATTTCTTGTTCTAACATAATTTCATGAATCGCTTTGTCTTCAGTTTCACATCTCTTTACTAATTCTTCTACTGTTTGAAACATCTTATATCCCCCTCTCTTTCTAATCTTCCATTAAGGATACCGCTGTAACATCATTAACCATTCTAATTTGATCTAAGATAGCTTCATCCGGTCTTTCATCTAATTCACAAGTCATCAATGCAGAATCTCCTTTTTCTTTACGCGCAACTTGCATAGAACCGACATTAATACTGGCTTCTCCTAAAATATTCGTGACTCGTCCGATAGTTCCGAAGGTATCTCGATGAAAGACTAATAATGTTGGATAGTTACCTGAGATACTGATTGGGAAACCATTAATAGCGACAATTTCAATTTTGCCTCCACCGATAGAAACACCCTCAACAGATAACGTTTGATCACCTTTCGACATACTTAATACCGTCGTATTCGGATGCGGTTTATCTTCATGCATAGAAATAAAGTTAACAGTCATTCCTAATTCTTCTGCCGTCTGTAAACTGGTCTTGATACGGTCATCGTCTGTATCATAACCAAGCAAGCCTCCAACTAATGCAACATCTGTCCCATGACCTTGATAGGTTTCCATAAACGAACCATATAAATAAATATCGACACGGTCTGGCAAATCCCCGAATAATTCACGTGCAACCATTCCGATTCTGACTGCCCCTGCAGTATGAGACGATGAAGGTCCGACCATCGTCGGTCCGATAATTTCAAAGACGCTTTTAAATTTCATGTTAATTCCCCCTCGCATTAATTTTTGATTATTGCAACTATTTTAAATATTATAACAATTATCCTCGTAAATAAGCACTTATTTTTACACTAATCTTACAAAACTTTTGTATTTCATCGTTTTTGTCATGTACAAACTATAAGTTTTCTATATTTATGCTTACACACAGAAAAATCCACTTAGACCGCTTTAGTCTAAGTGAATTTTTTTATATACATTACTTTATATGATTTTCAACGTTATTCTACAGAGAATAAATATGGATAAATCGGTTGATCGCCGACTTGTTCATCGACTTCTGCATCAGGATAAGTTTCTTCTAACCATTCTGTTAATGCTTCAGTTGTTTCTGCATCAGCATCTTCACCTGTAATTACTGTAACAATTTCAGTTTCATCATCCATCATATCAGCTAACAATGCTTTCGCTGCTTCTATTTGTGTTTTCTGACTTGAAACAATTTTACCTTCTTTAAGGCCCATAAATTCGCCTTCTTTGATTTCTACACCATCAATTGTAGTATTACGTACAGCGTTCGTAATAGAACCAGAAGTCACATCTTCTAATGCTTGTGTCATATTTGATTGATTATCTTCTAATGACGCATCTGGTAGATATTGGAACATCGCCGCAATCCCTTGTGGAATAGATTTCGTCGGAATAACTACTGTTTCAGCTTCAACAATCTCAGCTGCTTGATCACTCGCCATTTGAATGTTTTTGTTATTCGGCAAGATAATAGCTTTTTTCGCGCCAGATTGTTCAATCACTTTAACGATGTCTTCTGTTGATGGGTTCATTGTTTGACCGCCATTAATAATAGACGTTGCACCCATTGATTTAAAGATATCTGAAATACCATTACCCATAGAAATCGCAATAATCGCAGTTTCTACTTGTGGTGTTTCATCGTTAGATTTTTGTTTTTCTTTATTGACCACATTGCGGTGTTGTTCACGCATATTTTCAGCTTTGACTTTAATCAATTCACCATACTCTTGTCCATAGTTGAAGACTTCACCTGGATGTTCAGAGTGCACATGTACTTTCACAATTTCATCATCATTGATGACAAGTAAAGAATCTCCGAATTTAGACATGTCTTCACGGAATTGCTGCTCATTGAATGGACGTTTATGTTTGTCAAAACGTACCATCATTTCCGTACAGTAACCATAGACGATATCTTCTGTATTAATGACACCATGGAAATCATGTTCGTCATTCACAAATGTTTCAGTATCTAGTTTTGGTTTTGTCGCTTCGACTTTTTCACCTTTCATCGCAATTAAGAAACCTTCATAAACACACATTAAACCTTTACCGCCACTGTCGACTACGCCGACTTCTTTAAGTACTGGTAATTGGTTCGGTGTGTTTTCTAAGGCAACCTGACCATATGCGATAATCGCTTCTAAGACTTCTACACAGTCTTCAGTCGATTGTGCTTTCTCAACACCTGCTTTAGCCGCTTCTTTCGCAACCGTTAAAATTGTCCCTTCTACCGGTTTCATCACTGCTTTATAAGCTGTTTCAATACCCGCTTCAAAGCTTTCTGCGAAGGCTTTCGCATCTAGTGTTTCTAAGTCTTCCATATTCTGACAGAAGCCTCTGAAAATTTGTGATAGAATCACGCCTGAGTTCCCGCGGGCACCCATTAATAAACCTTTAGAAAATGTCTTTCCTAAGGCTCCGATGTGATGTGAAGCATTTTGTTCGACTTCTTCTCTCCCAGAAGTCATCGTAAGATTCATGTTCGTCCCTGTGTCGCCATCTGGCACTGGATAAACATTTAATGCATTGACTAGCTCTGCATTATTTGATAAATTTTGTGCCCCTTGGATCACCATGTCGGCAAATAATTTACCATCTATTTTGCTGATCATCATGTCTTCCTCCTAATGTTTCTTGCCATAATTATTCATACGTACACCCTGTACATAAATGTTGATTGAATTGACTTTCAAATTTAAAGTTTTTTCCAAAGTATATTTAACAGTAGATTGTACATTATTCGCTACTTCAGAAATCTTAATGCTATAACTTACTATAATATACATATCAACGTCAATTGCTTTGTCATTTGAACGCACCACAATTCCGCGTGCATAATTTTCATGACCTAAAATTTCCGCAATGCCGTCTCTGACTTGTTGTTTGGATGCCATTCCGACAATACCATAACATTCTACGGCTTTACCACCTACTACTGAAGCGATCACGTCGTTGGAAACGTCAATATTGCCGTATTCATTGGTAATTTCTAATGTCATTATGAGTTCCTCCTTAAATATAGGTCTAATCAGTTATGATTTATGTTTTGGATTCATTACATACTATTATATAATGAATAACACAATTTTGCCTTTTAAATGCCGGATTTTACTCTTGGCTCATCCTTATAAAATCATTGCGTGGTTATAAGTCCACGTCGCCGCTTTTTAATAAAAACGCATACATAGACATTTACAAATTATAACACAATTTTGTTCCTTGTTTAGAATAACTTAAAATATTCTTGAAAGCTATAATTTTTGGTTGCCAATCTGAAAAATATATGCTAAATTAGGAAAGTATATCATAAGTCAGTGTGTTTATATTTATTAAAGGAGGTACTTTCATGGGTAAACAATGTTTCGTAACAGGTCGTAAAGCTTCGACTGGTAATCGTCGTTCACACGCTTTAAACTCTACTAAACGTAGATGGAATGCTAACCTTCAAAAAGTTAGAATCCTAGTAGACGGAAAACCTAAAAAAGTTTGGGTTTCTGCACGTGCTTTAAAATCTGGTAAAGTAACTAGAGTTTAATAAATATTAAGCACATGACAAAAACGACTCGTATGTGGCGGGTCGTTTTTTTCTTGTCTTAAAACAGCGATTTAGTCTTTTTAATGATATATTGTACGAAAAAACAGCGGATGATGGTTTGTTTATGCATCATCCGCTGTTTTTTATTGATGTGTTGTCATAAAGAAGGTTGTGTGTTTATTTGTATTCAACTCATTTTATAATGAATGTTGTGCATCTCTGCTTCTGATAGCTAGGATACCGCCAGATTCTACCTCGATTGTGCCTCGGTAAGCTGCAATTTCGTTTGAAATGGTTAAGGTTGAGCCTTGGTGGAGTGTTTGGTTTTGAAGCGGATATTTAAAGCCTGTCAGCGAAATCACTGTATTAGGTCTTTGCGGCACAAACGATACATAAGGCATATGCTTATCATACGTCATATGATATTCGCCTTTTTCTAAATATGAAATTTCATTATTCGTATCAATAATGCGAATCACAATACCCGCTTCTACATATTCAGGCACTTGCAGAAGTTGTACGGCACCTAAGAAATGATCCAGTCTGCCGCCTGTCGCACCATAAATATCAATTTCGTCAAAACCGCATTCCACTGCTTCTTTGACACCTAACCCTAAATCAGTATCCGCTTTTTCTGCTTTAACTGGGTTAATATCTAGCTTCGTTTTTAATTCAGAACGTTCCTCGTCCGTCACTGAATCAAAATCACCCAATGAAAAGATCGGTTCAATTTCATGTTCTATTAAAATTAAAGCGCCGCGATCAATACCGCCCCACTCTTCTTCAGATTTATCTTCTAATAAATGTTTCGGCAAATGACGATTGCCGCATAATAGATTAATTTTCATAGCGTCACCCTGCCTTATTCTGATGGTTGTGCTGTTGATTTCAATGCTTCTACAACAGATTGATAACTCGCTTGTTTAAAGAAATAAGAACCTGTCACAAGCATTGTCGCACCTGCTTCTACACATTTCTTACCAGTAATCGCGTTAATACCGCCATCCACTTCAATATCGAAGTCTAAATTAAATTTCTCTTTAAATGCTTGTAACGCAACCACTTTCTCTACACTGTTTGAGATAAACGCTTGGCCGCCAAAGCCTGGATTCACTGTCATAATTAATACGTAGTCTACATCATGTAAAATTGGTTCAATTGCGGCAACAGAAGTACCTGGATTAATCACAACACCTGCTTTAGCACCATGTGTATGAATCAGTTGGATGGCACGATGAATGTGCGGTGTTGCTTCGAAATGAACTGAAATCATATCTGCACCTTTAGAAGCGAATTCTGCGATATATGCTTCTGGGTTTTCAATCATCAAATGCACATCAATCGGTAAATCAGTACCCGCATTTACTGCTTCTAAAATAGGAAGACCAATTGAAATATTCGGCACAAATTGACCATCCATCACATCAAAATGTACACCGTCTACACCTGCTGCTTCTAGGTCTTTCAATTCCTGTTGTAAGTTTAAAAAGTCCGCTGATAAAAGGGATGGAAATACTTTAACCATTAATATCTTTCCTTTCGTGCTGCAATCTCTTCAAATAATTGTACATAATGCGCATAACGGAATTCCGCAATATTGCCAGCTTCTACTTGCGCTTTTACATTACATTTCGGTTCTTTCATATGATTACAATTTCTGAACTTGCAGTCTTGTCCGTATTCTTGAATCTCTAAAAAATAATCTTTTACTTCATCTTTTTGAATATGATCAAAATCAAGTGCACTAAATCCAGGTGTATCTGCCACAAAGCCACGCTTACGTTCAAACAACTCCACATGACGAGTTGTATGCTTACCTCGATTTAATGATTTTGAGATTTGATTCGTTTCTAATTGTAAATCAGGACGATAGGCATTTAATAAAGTCGATTTACCTACACCAGATTGACCGCTCAATACTGCTAAACCATCGCCCCACGCATCGAAAATCGCTTCGACATCGTCATCTTTTCCGACAAATTGCGTTTGATAGCCGATTGCTTGATATACAGCTAAATCTTTTTCTATCTGTGCGATTTGAGTCTCTGATGCCATATCTTTTTTCGTTACCACAATACGTGGTCTCAATTCATAGGAATGCGCAATGACTAAAAAGCGATCGACTAATTGTGTTGAAAAATTAGGTTCGACTGCACTCATCACAATAATTAAATGGTCAATATTACTGACAGGCGGTCTTTTCAATTCATTTTGACGTTCATGTACATGATGAATATAGCCTTCTGTCACATTTTCAATTTCAAAATCTACAATATCTCCGACAATCGGAGAAAATTTCTTCTTTCGGAATAGGCCGCGCGGTTTCGTATCAAAAAGCTTACCATCTGAGTCCACACGATACACACCGCTGATCGACTTGATTATACGTCCTGTTCTCACCGAGACACCTCTCTTATTTCGTTCATTTTCTCTAATACATTATACCAAACGTTCCCTTAATAAACGAACGGATTGAAACAAAGAAAATCCCATCTCAATTCAACTGAATGAATGAGATAGGATTTTGAGATATTTTAGTCATATGCGACGTCTTTATCTGCGACTATTTTATCGTCTACACGTACGGTATAACCGGCAGTTTTGCCTTTTTCGATTTTTAATGGAATTGAAATCGAACGGTTGCTGTTGATATGAAACGTTTGAACTGCTGAAGAACCGTCATGGTCTTTATCTCTGACAAAGACTTCTACTTTCTGACGTTCTTTATCTTCACCAGAATATGGCACTTGAACCGTTTGTGTCACATCTTTGACTGATGGATTGTCGTCAGCTTTATCTTCATCTTTACCATCATCTTTTCCTAATGATACGACAAACGTTACTGTAGAATCCTCATCAATAGATTTACTCTTAGGTGATTGCGAAATAATCTTGCCTTTTTCGACTTTATCACTGTGTACTTCTTTTTCTTTTACTGGTTTCAAGCCTTTATCTTGCAGTTCTTTTTCTGCTTTGTCATAGCTTTCACCTGTATAATCTTTGACATACACTTGTTTCACACCTAAAGATTCAGTCAGTACGATATGTGTATCATTAATCGGTACTTCGGTATCAGCCGCTATATTTTGGTTTTCAATCAAACCACGTTCTAATTTAGTCTTAGAGTAAGCTTGTTCTACTGAAATATGTTTGAAACCAAGTTCATCTAATAGCTTCAATGCTTCCGTTTTACTTGTACCGTATAAGTTAGGCATTTGTGCTTTTTGCGGACCTTTAGACAACACGATATTTACGGTGCCATGTTCTTCTACACGTTCACCTGGTGCTGGATCTGTTGTGATAATTTGATTTTCTTGATACTTATCACTATAAGCCCGTTTTGTTTTGCCTACTTTAATGTGATGTTCTTTTAAAATCTGTTCAGCTTGTGCTTCTGTTTTACCGCGCAAGTCTGGTGTTTCGATATATTTATTTCCTAATAAGCCGTACGCAATAAAGCTGATAAGACTGATTAACAATAACGCGAAAATTAACGCAAAGAAGAACTTTTTCTTTTTAGACCGACGTTTTTTAGGTACTTCGTAAACAGGTCCTTCTGTACTTTGGAAACGTTGTTGATTCACAATTGGAATTTCCATTGTTTGATGAATCGGTTCATTATCTTTAGTTTCTTTTGCGATTGCTGCTTTATCAATCGCGATGGTTTTAGTATCTGCTTCATCTGAAACATAAGGTGTTTCATCTTCACGACATTTTTCTAACGCACTGCTTAAATCACGTTGCATACTTTCAATATCTTGATAGCGTTTGTCTCTATCTTTTTCAGTCGCTTTTAAAATCACGTTGCTGAGTGCTTGCGGGATATTAGAACGGATATCTGTCGGGTTCGGCATTTGATCTTGAATATGTTTAATGGCGATACTGACAGCTGTTTCTCCAGTGAATGGCGGTTCACCGACTAACATTTCATATAAGACAATCCCGATTGAATAAATATCCGTACGTTTGTCTGTTGCTTCACCTTTCGCTTGTTCAGGTGAAAGATATTGCACAGTACCGAGCACATGGCTGGTTTGGGTCATGGCTGTTTCACTTAACGCTTTAGCAATACCGAAGTCTAAGATTTTTAATGTCTTATGTCGGTCTACTAAAATATTTTGAGGTTTAATGTCTCTATGTACGATACCCATTTCATGTGCATGTTGAATGCCTTCAAGTATCTGTTGTGCGAAGTTAACCGCTGTTTCAATACTTAAAGGACTATGTGTTTTTATATATTCGGAGAGTGTCGGACCTTCGATATATTCCATGACTAAGTAGAAATATTCGTGGTCTTCTCCGACATTTTTGACACTGACAACATTATCATGAGAGAGACGAGATGTATTATGCACTTCACGTTCAAATCGTCTCACCATGTCTTCTTTTTCATGTGGCGCAATATGAATCATTTTGACCGCAACTTTAGTTTCTAAGATCAAATCTTCAGCGAGGTAGACATTACTCATGCCGCCTCCACCTAAGAATTCTATAATTTTATAACGTTCGCTGATAGTTGAACCAATCATCATACGCGGTCACCTTCTATTTCTGCCAATACGAAGCTGACGTTATCGGTTGAATCATAGGCTTGTGCTAAATCTAATAAGGCTTGACCTTGTGTTTCTAGCGGTAAATCTTGATTCAATTGTTCTTGAATTAAATGCGGACGGACAAAGTCTGTTAAGCCGTCTGAATTTAATAATAAGTAATCATTGAAGTTCAAACGTTTCACATAGATATCTGCGACTACGAATTTATCTGTACCCATCACTTTGGTAATGATATTACGTTGTGGATGCGTAAAGGCTTCTTCTTCGGTAATTTGTCCTGTCATCACGAGATGATTGACAAAGGAATGGTCGCTTGTGATTTGTTCGATTTCACGGCTGTTGATGAGATAGGCACGAGAGTCGCCGATGTTGGCGATGATGACGCGCTTATCGTAAATCAGGGCGACAACTGTAGTGGTGCCCATGCCTCTAAAATCTTCGTTAGCTGCGGCGTAGTTATAGAGCTCTCGGTTGATGAGCTGCAGGGTGCTGCGCAGCCATTCTTCCGCTTGAGATTCTTCGACAAGGTTTTCTTGTTCGAAGAGTTCTTGGAAGCGGTTGACTACAAATTGACTCGCAACTTCGCCTGCTTTATGTCCGCCCATACTGTCGCATAAAACCAACAGCTGTTGATCAGTCATGTTGTAGAAGATGCCGCCAGCATCTTCGTTCTTTTCCCTATGGTGTCCTGTGTCTGTAAAAAATTGTGCATTTAACATAGGTTCCTACCTCGTTTCTACTTGACGTTCCTTCGCTCTTAATTGTCCGCATGCGGCATCGATATCTGAGCCTTGGTTACGTCTGATTGTCGCATTAATACCTAAACGTTTGAGTTCTTTTTCAAACTTAAAGATATCTTCTTTAGATGTCTTCACGTAATTTCTTTCAGGCACATGGTTCACTGGAATCAAGTTGACATGACAGTTCAAGCCTTGAATTAAATGTGCCAGTTCTCTCGCATGTGTAAGCTGATCGTTTACACCGCCGAATAAACCATACTCAAACGTAATACGACGATTCGTTTTTTCTTGATAGTACTGAATAGCTTCCATTAATTTATCAATTGAATATGCACGGTTGATCGGCATTAATTTAGAACGAATTTCATCGTTCGCCGCATGTAAGCTGACCGCAAAATTGATTTGGATTTCTTCATCTGCGAAATCATAAATTTTAGGGATAATGCCTGACGTTGAAACCGTGATATGACGTGCACCGATATTTAAACCGTTGTCGTGGTTTACGATTTTTAAGAAGTCCATCATTTCATCATAGTTCTCAAATGGTTCACCAATACCCATAATTACGATTGAAGAGACACGCTCATCTGTCGCATCTAAGGCTTTTTGAACAGTAAGCACTTGGGATACGATTTCTCCTGCTTCTAGGTTACGTTTCAATCCACCGAGTGTAGACGCACAGAATGTACATCCGATACGGCAACCTACTTGTGTTGTTACACAGACAGAATTACCATATTCATGGCGCATCAACACAGTTTCAATTGTATAACCGTCTTGTAATTCAAATAAGAACTTGATTGTCCCATCACGACTTTCTTGTTTAACGGCAGTTTCTAAAGTCGTGATAGTAAAGTTGTCTTTTAATAATGCGCGCAAGTCTTTAGATAAGTTTGTCATTTCGTCGATTGTATCGACACGTTTCTCGTAGAGCCATTCAAAGATTTGTTTTGCTCTGAATTTCTGTTGGCCATGTTCGACTAACCACGCTTGCATCTCTTCATAGCGTAGTGAATAAATTGATTGCTTTTCAAAATCAGGAAGAAAACGATTCTTTTTCTTCTTTTGAGGTGTAATCATGAATTAACTTTCCTTTCTTCTAATCTTTGTAATAAAGAAACCATCTGAGTCAAAGTCTTGCGGTAAGATTTGTAAGGTCTTTACTTCCTCTCCTGTTCTAGGATGTGGGAATGGTTCAAATTCAAAGTCTTTGTTTTGTTTTAAAAATGTATAAATCACATTTTCATTTTCCATCTGTTCTATTGTACATGTTGAATAGACAATCACGCCACCCGGTTTTACAGAATCTTTAATATTATTCATAATTTCTAACTGTAAGTCGACTAATCCATCGACCGTTTCCGGATTTTGTGTATATTTAATTTCTGGTTTATGGCGTAACACACCTAAACCGCTACATGGAGCATCCACTAAAATTTTATCATACTTTGCGTCATATGGCTTTGTCGCATCGTGTTGAAACGCTGTGACATTCTTTAAACGCAACTTACGAATGTTATGCTCAATTAAATCAATTTTATGCTCATGGATATCCGTCGCATCGACATGACCGCTGCCTTTTAATAATTCAGCAGTCTGACACGCTTTACCACCTGGAGCACTACAAGCATCTAAAATATTTTCACCTTCAACAGGTGCTAAGATTTCAGCTACAAACATAGAACTTTTATCTTGGATAGAAACATAACCATCTTTAAATGCACGGCTTTCTACTACTGGACGTCCTGACACATGTAAACAATAGTGAATATCGTAATCTTGTAATACTTCATAATCTTCTTTTTCTAAGCGTGCTATCGCATCTTCAATCGTTGTTCTATGTGTATTGACACGTACTGTTTGACCTGGTCGTTCAAGCAACGACTGAGCAATTGCTTCAGTTGTTTCTAAACCAAAGTGTGTCACCCAATGTTTAACAATCCACTTAGGCAAGCTGTACATAATCGCAATACGTTGTTGGTCATTTTCAATATCTGCAGGGTTTGGTAAATCACTGCGCATCATATTACGTAAAATACCATTCACAACTTTACTGTTATGCAGCCCACCACGTTGTTTAGTGATTTCAACTGCTTCATTGATAATTGCGTGATCTGGGATTTTATCTAAATATTGATATTGGTAGATACTCATCCATAGTAAACGGCGCATCCACCCTTTAATCTTCGTTTTTACGAAAGGCTTCAAATAATAATCAAGTGTATATTGATGTTTCAACGTACCATAGACTAATTCTGTTAATAACCCTTTATCCGTACGGCTCAATTCATTTTCTTTTAAAACTTCATTAATCTTTAAGTTACTGTACGCTTTGTCTTGGATAATTGCTTGTAATGTGTCAAATGCGAGTGTTCTCACTGTCTGCATTAATTTAATTCCTTCCCAACTAAGTCATCTTGGTAGCCGCTTAAGAAGTTCGCAGTCGGCATACGTTTTTTACCTGATAATTGAATATCTGTTAACGCAATCGCATCAGATGAACCTGTTCCGACAATGATTGCTTTCTTTGTCGTTTCAATAATTTCACCTGGTTTGCCTTCTTTTCCTTCTACTATATGTGCTTGATATAACTTCATATTTTTATCATCTAGTTTTGTATATGCCACTGGCCATGGTGATAAACCACGGATATGGTTGTAAATATCTTGTGCAGATTTTGACCAATCGATACGTTCATCTTCACGACTGATATTTGAAGCGAATGTTGCCTCTTCCTCATTTTGTTCAATACGTTCATTTGTACCATTAATAATGTCTGGCAAAGTTTTCGCAAGTAAATCTGCACCTAAGAAGCTTAATTTATCGTGCATAGAACCTACATCATCATTCGCTTCGATGTCAATGGCTTGTTGTGAAATGATGTCGCCTGCATCTAGTTTTGGTGCCATATACATAATCGTAACGCCTGTTTCTTTTTCGCCATCGATAATCGCTTGATGAATCGGGGCACCGCCACGGTATTTTGGTAATAATGAAGCGTGCACATTAATTGCGCCTAAACGTGGCGCATCTAACAATGCTTTCGGTAAAATTTGACCGAATGCTGCTGTCACGATTAAGTCTGGTTTTAAATCAATTAATGTTTGTAAATCTTCTGATTGTGAAATTTTTTCAGGTTGATAGACTTCAATCCCATTTTGTAATGCCACTTCTTTTACTGGCGGCGGTGTCATAACACGCTTACGCCCTACTGGACGATCTGGTTGTGTTACAACCGCAATCACATCTTCTTTCGCGATTAACATTTCTAATACTTTTGTGGAGAAATCTGGTGTTCCCATAAATATAATTCTACTCATCTTCTAAATACGCCTCCAATTCTTCTTCAGTCAATTGTTTTTCCATCTTATCTGTAAAAGGCACGCCATTTAATTGATCTATAATATGAAGAATCATGCGTGCAATATCATCATATGCGGTTAATTCTACTGTATTGCCTTCAACATCATTACTTTGAACGACAATCATTTGACTGCGTGTAACTGTCCCAAAGATATCTGGAAACGATACATCGCCTTCTAGTTCAGTCACTTTCGTTTCTGATTCACTGACAATACTTGGATTGATTAATTGAAGTAATCCGTCCGCTTCCATATCGATAATCGCTGCTTGTTGTGAAACCCCAATTTGTGGTGCACACAAAGCAGATGCTTCTGTTTCATATAAAGTATCCTCTATATCTAATAATAACTGTTTCAACTGACTATCAAACGTTTTAACATCCTCTGCTTGTTGACGCAAAATTGCGCTTGATGCAGACACTAAAGGTTTCACTGCCACATTCATCGACTCCTTAAAAAATTCATCTAATCATTATATCGTAAAACACTCAGAAAAGCGATACATCCACAAAAACAAACAACAAATTCCTAATAAAATTAAGATTTAAAACAAAACAAAATGGGTAAAGTATTAATATTGTATAAATTTAGGGTTTATACGCGTATTGATTAAAGGTGGTGAATATTCTTGGATGATATCACACGTGATCAGGCATTCATCGTTGCGGTGTTGTATAAATATTATACAGAAAAACGTAACGCTGACATGACACCTGAACAAGCGAATGATTTCAAGGATTCTTATTCATTACAAGAAAACTATTTCTGTGATAAGGATCGAGACCCATTCTTAGACGATTTGAAAGTCTTATTTGATAAAGGATATGTAGACGGTAAATGGGACGGCACTAAAATTAATGATGTTCGCTTATCAGACAAAGGCTTTGATGAAGTGAACACGAACTTATTAAGTAAATAGAACAAACAGTAAAGGGGTCGGGACATAAATGTTCTGACTTCTAA
>NZ_KV797486.1:63747-76199 GCF_001809385.1 Staphylococcus sp. HMSC055C03 | reverse complement strand
ATGAAAATCGTCGCTTTTATTAGAAGTCAGAACACTTATGTCCCGACCC
This sequence comes from Staphylococcus sp. HMSC055C03, assembly GCF_001809385.1. Lineage (NCBI taxonomy): Bacteria > Bacillati > Bacillota > Bacilli > Caryophanales > Staphylococcaceae > Staphylococcus > Staphylococcus sp. HMSC055C03. The sequence continues at coordinate 76,150 of NZ_KV797486.1, read as the reverse complement.
CTTTTTTATAACTATACAAAATTTTGTCAAATCCGTTCTATACTTTTTAAAGAAATTGAGCATTTAAGGTTAATCATGGTGTTATAACGGTTATACTCTTATATATAAATCTTTATATGCAGCATAATATTTGGTAATAATGAGAGGAGTTTTACCATGGAATTGAAATTGACAGATAAAGCAATCAACTGGTTCAAAGATGAGTTTGAATTACCTCAAGAAGGAAAAGCCATTCACATCTTTGTGCGTTATGGCGGAGAACCTCAAATCAAACAAGGTTTCAGCCCTGCATTCAATATTGATAACCGCAATGATCAACCCATTGAAATTGGATTTGAACAAGACTATGACGGTGTAGACATCATTATTGCCGAAAAAGACTTATGGTACTTTGAAGATGTATCAATAACTATCGATGTTGATGACAAAGATGAAATTACTTTCAAATTTTAATAGCATCTCTAAACACATATAAAACTGGGGCATCCATATGTCCCAGTTTTTTGCGTTCATTTAATTATTGAATCCCATCAGTCACTTCAAATTGTTCGCCAGCTTTGTTTCGTTTTTCTACTTCTTGATAGACTTCGTGCCAGTCTGGGAAATAACGATCTAAACGAATCGGTGTATGCGTATCTTCTGTCATACATATCAGCTCAGTTGAACCTGTTGTCGCAATTTCTCCTTTTTCGTTATAAATTTCATAACGATATAAAGAACGTAAACGTGAATAGCGTTCTACCCATGTTTTTATTCTTACTTTTTCAGGATAAGTCACAGGTTTAATAAACTTAACATCTAAGTGCGTGACTGGAGAAATGATGCCACGCGCTTCCATATCGGCATAATTAAAGCCAAGCTTGCTTATATAGTCTGTACGAGCAACTTCAAACCATGTCGCATAGTTCCCATGATAAATAAATCCCATTTTATCAGTTTCTTGGTATCTTGCTTCTATTTCAGTAATACTGTATATCATTTTTACGCCACACTTTCTATTCTCATTCCATGTTTTATCATAGCACAAAATGAAGAGGCTAAGACAGTTTCACACCATCTTAGCCTCACATCAAGTTCTATCAAAATAAGGTTGATGCCTTACGCATTTGCTAATTTATTACGTAATACAAGTTGTAAGATACCGCCATGACGGTAGTAGTCTAATTCAACTTGTGAATCGAAACGAGCGATTACATCGAATTCGATTGTTTCGCCATTTTCTTTTTTAGCAGTTACTTTAACTTTGTCATGTGGTTTTACAGATTCATCGATATCTACTGAAATTTCTTCAGTACCATCTAATCCAAGGCTGTCAGCTGAGTCGCCGTCTTGGAATTGAAGCGGTAATACACCCATCATTACTAAGTTAGAACGGTGGATACGTTCGTAGCTTTGTGCAATAACTGTCTTAACGCCTAGTAAGTTTGTACCTTTAGCAGCCCAGTCACGAGAAGATCCCATACCGTAGTCGTTACCTGCTAAGACAACTAATCCAGTACCGTCTTCTTTGTATTTCATTGCTGCGTCATAGATTGGCATTACTTCGCCTGTAGGCCAGTAAGTTGTGAAGCCGCCTTCTGTACCTGGCGCTAATTGGTTTTTAATACGGATGTTTGCGAAAGTACCTCTTACCATTACTTCGTGGTTACCACGACGAGAACCGTATGAGTTGAACTCTCTGATTGGTACGTCATTTTCTTGCAAGTATTGACCTGCTGGCGTATCTTTACCGATTGCACCTGCTGGTGAAATGTGGTCAGTTGTTACTGAGTCACCGAATTTACCCATCACGCGTAAATCTTTAAGCGGTTCGATTTTTCCTGGTTCTTTTGATAAACCTTGGAAGAATGTAGGGTTTTGGATATAAGTTGAGTTAGGATCAAAGTCGTATAATGGTTGATCCGTAGTTTCAATTTCATTCCACATTTCGTTATTTGTGTATACATCTGAGTATTCTTCACGGAATAAGTCAGGTGTAACAGTGCTTTCAACAGTATCAGCAACTTCTTTGATTGATGGCCAGATATCATCTAAGTATACATCGTTGCCATCTTTGTCTTGACCGATTGGGTCATTTTGTAAGTCGATATCTACAGTACCTGCTAAAGCATATGCCACAACTAATGGTGGTGAAGCTAAGTAGTTACCTTTTACTAATGGGTGGATACGACCTTCGAAGTTACGGTTACCAGATAATACAGAAGTTACAAGTAAGTCTTCGCCTGAAATTGCTTTTTCAATTTCTGGTAATAATGGACCTGAGTTACCGATACATGTCGTACAACCATAACCTACTAAGTTAAAGCCTAATGCATCTAAGTACTCTTGTAAGCCTGAATCATCTAAATAGCCAGTTACAACTTTAGAACCTGGTGCAAGTGATGTTTTCACGTACTCAGGTACTTTCATGCCTTTTTCAACTGCTTTTTTCGCAACTAAACCAGCACCTAACATTACATATGGGTTAGATGTGTTTGTACATGAAGTGATTGCCGCAATAGCGATATCACCTGTTGTCATTTTAGCAGTGTGGCCATCTGCGAATTCGATTGTTGCTTCTTTATCGAACTCTGATTCGTCGAATCCGAAACCTTGGTTGCCTGCTGGTGCAGTCACTGCTTTTTCGAATTCTTGTTTCATGTCGCCTAATTTAATTAAGTCTTGTGGACGTTTAGGACCTGATAAAGAAGGTTCTACAGTAGATAAGTCTAATTCAAGAACATCTGTGTATGAAGGATCTTCTTTTTCCACATCGAAGAACATATGGTTTTGTTTCAAGTATTCTTCAACTAATTCAATTTGTTCTTCAGTACGGCCTGTTAAACGTAAATATTTTAATGATTCTTCATCAACTGGGAAGAAACCACATGTTGCACCGTATTCAGGTGCCATGTTAGCGATTGTAGCACGGTCAGCTAATGGTAAGTGTTGAACACCAGGACCATAGAATTCTACGAATTTACCAACTACGCCTTTTTTACGTAACTCTTCAGTTACACGTAAAGCTAAGTCAGTTGCTGTTGCACCTTGTGGTAATTGGTTTTCTAAACGAACACCGATTACGTCTGGAATTGGGAAGTATGAAGGTTGACCTAACATACCTGCTTCAGCTTCAATACCGCCGACACCCCAACCTAATACGCCAAGACCGTTGATCATTGTCGTATGAGAGTCAGTACCGACTAATGTATCTGGGAATGCTACTGTTTCACCATCTACGTCTCTTGCATGTACAACGTTAGCTAAGTACTCTAAGTTAACTTGGTGTACGATACCTGTTGCTGGTGGTACAGCATTGTAGTTATCGAATGCTTTTGTTGCCCAGTTTAAGAATTGGTAACGTTCGAAGTTACGGTGGAATTCTAATTTCATGTTTTGACGTAATGCATCTGGATTCGCATAGCTGTCTACTTGTACTGAGTGGTCAATAACTAAGTCTACAGGTACTTCCGGGTTAATTTTATTAATATCGCCGCCTACATCATCCATTGCTTTACGTAATGAAGCTAAGTCAACAACTGCTGGTACACCTGTGAAGTCTTGTAAGATAACACGAGATGGTTTAAATGGTACTTCACCTTCAGCGCCATCACCGAATTTTGCTAATTCTTTAATATGGTCATCAGTAATTACGAAGCCATCCTCTTGGCGTAATACCGATTCCAATAGTACTCGAATTGAATATGGCAATTTGTTGATTTTAGTTAAACCTTGTTCTTCTAATGACTGCAAATCGTAAAAAGTATACGTATTGTCGTTTAAAGTAAACGTTTTCTTTGCTTGCTCTTTTAAGTTAGAAGACATCTAAATCCCCCCTGATTAATATTATGCCTTTACTTAGATTGTATATTGATATGATAGCGAATACAACTGATATTCATTAAAAACCAAATGTTCATTGTTTTTGTTTTATAATCAGTATGTATAAGTATATCTTATCATATCGAGTTCGTGTAATAAGTATCTATTATGTATTGAGAATAATTTTCATTTATTCAGCCTAAATAAAATAAAAAATGCGCTGCCTTTCAATTTAATAATTGAAAGACAACGCCTCTAAAATTCAATTAAGAATCAAGATTTTGTGATTGTTGACGTACTTTACGTTTTTCTAGAATATCTTCTTCATAATCTTGTTGTGAATATTTCACATATTCTTCTAAACGATGCTTATTAGGCGTCAATGTTAAGCCTAAGAACTTACGTTCACGGTTCGCATCTTTGTAGAAGGCAATCATCATTAATATGATCACAATGGAGAATGGCAAGGCACTGATAATCGCTGCACTTTGCAGTGAGTTTAAGCCTGTATCTCCACCTGAGAATAACAAGATAAACGCGATTAATGATTGCGCAATACCCCAAGTTACTTTAATGTACGACGCTGGTTCTAATGAACCATAAGAAGTCTGCATACCTAATACGAATGTAGCTGAGTCTGCAGAAGTAACGAAGAATGATGCAATCAATAGTAACGCAACAATTGATAATATAATGCCTAAAGGCAAGTGATTAAATACTGCGAATAATTGTGTCTCAGGTGACATTTCAAAGATTTCTTTGTGTTTTTTACCAGTTTCAATACCTAGTACACCAAACACACTGAACCAAATGAAGCTGACTAATGCTGGTACTAATAGCACGCCTGAAACGAATTCGCGAATTGAACGTCCTTTAGATACACGCGCAATGAACACACCTACGAATGGACTCCAGCTTAACCACCAGCCCCAATAATATAGTGTCCAACCTGACATCCATTCACGTTTTTTAGGATTTAATGCTGCAGTGTCAAAACTGTTAGACAAGAATGTGTTCAACAAGCTACCTGTTGAGCTTGTCAACATGTCTAAGATTAAAACAGTTGGACCAATAATTAATGCAACAATCATCAAGATTGTACCTAAACCGATGTTTAAGTTACTTAAGTATTGGATCCCTTTACTGATACCAGACCATGCTGATGCAATAAATAAGATAGTTACAACAACGATAATAATACCTTGTACCCAAACATTGTTTGGAAGGCCGAATAAGTAATGTAAACCACCATTGATTTGTAGTGCACCCATACCTAATGATACTGCTACACCAACAACAGTCGCGAAGACTGCTAATACGTCAATGATAGTACCCACAGGTCCGTCTACTTTATCTCCTAAAATAGGACGTAAAGTCTTAGATAATAAACCTGGTTCTCCTTTTCTGAACTGTGCATAAGCAAGTGCTAATGCTACTACACCATAAGTTGCCCATGCATGGAAGCCCCAGTGGAAGAACGTAGAACGTAACGCTTCAGTATAGGCTTGAGCTGTTTCAGGTTTCGCATTTGGCGGCGCCGCAAAATGTCCCATTGGTTCTGCTGCACCATAGAATACTAAACCGATACCCATACCGGCACTGAATAACATCGCAAACCATGAAATCGTATTGAATTCAGGTTTGTCATTAGGCTTACCTAGTTTCAGTTTTCCAATTGGACTGAAGATAAGGAAAACACAGAAGAATACTAGGATTGTAGTTAAGATTAAGTAATACCAACCCAATTTATCGGTAATCCATAGTTTGATTGTATTCGTTACATGATCAAACTGTGATGGGAAGATTGCACCAGCGAGTACTACAATAAGTACAATAATTGAAGCGTAAATAAAGACTGGTGAGAGCTTCTTACCTCTTTGAGAAGAATCCATAATCAATTACTCCCTTTCTGATTTATTTTGTTGTCAATGATATGCTTTTGATATTTTATAACAAAATATCATTTTAGTGAAAAACCAAGTATAATCATAACAAAATCAAGTTGTATAGGCAAATTTAGGAAAATTGATTATACAATCGTATAAAAATCAATTTTATTAAAAATACATTGAGCAATAAACAACTTGATTTCTTACATTGAAATTATACATTACTTTAACATACCCTCTTACCAGATAAAAAACTAAGAATTTTTAACTTTTTTTAAGCAAACGCTTACTATTAGTAAAAAATCCAACATCTAAAAAAATGTATTTTATTACTTAAAACATTAATGTATAATTAACTTTAGTAAATTTAGGAGGACATACTCGTGTTTAAAGAATTTAAAGAGTTTGCGTTTAAAGGAAATGTATTAGATTTAGCTGTCGCAGTAGTAATGGGAGCTGCATTCAATAAGATTGTTACATCACTTGTCACTTATATTATTATGCCGTTAATCGGTTTGATTTTCGGAACAGTAGATTTTGCGAAAAACTGGTCAATGTTCGGTATTAAATATGGTTTATTTATTCAATCGATTATTGATTTCTTAATCGTCGCTTTTGCATTATTCTTATTCGTTAAAGTAGCTAATACAATGATGAAGAAAGAAGAAGTTGAAGAAGAACCAGAAGAAAATACAATCTTATTAACTGAAATCAGAGACTTACTTCAAAAACAGAACAACCCATCTGATCAATAAGATTTAGCACAAAATAAAAAGCAATGCCGCAATTTTAATAACTGTGGCATTGCTTTTTTATTGAAATCTAAATTCTGCATGGCTTTGATAACCATTTGAATGAATCTGTAAAATACTTGGAATGCGTTGTTTTAACTCGCTGACATGAGAAATAATCCCCACCATTCGACCTGATGTTTTAATATTAATCAATGTATCCAATGCTGTTTCTAACGTTTCTTGGTCTAGCGTTCCAAATCCTTCATCGATAAAGATAGCTTCTAACGTAATACCGCCAGATTCTTGTTGTACCACTTCACTTAAGCCTAACGCTAAGGCTAATGCAGCTTGGAAAGATTCTCCGCCTGACAATGTACTAATCGGTCGTGATTTATTAGAATACCAGTCAAAGACTTCTATATCTAATCCACTGTAACCTACTGACACCGCTTCACTTCTCACCAATTTATACCTTTGATTTGTCATCTGGAAGAAACGTTTATTCGCATTATCAATAATCAAATTCAAGTAATATCTCAACACAAAGTTTTCTAGTGTTAATTTTTGAATATTTTTTCCAGATAAAATTTCTGAAAGTCTGAAAATCTCTTCTTGATCAGCTAATTCTTGCTGTAACGTTGTTATATTCTCTTTTAACGCCTTAAATTCTTTTTGATTAGATTGGATTTTGAATTCATGTTCATTTACTTGTCGCGTTTGCACATTTAACTTCTCTTTCGCCTCTTGAAGTTGCGCTTCCAAACTTTCTAAATCTGGTTCAGGTTGTCCTTGTATCAATTGTTTTAAATTCTCAATTTGGCTGGCTAGTTTAACTTGAGCGTCACGGAAATCTTTAATTTCTTGTTCAATAGATGCTTTCTCACTCATTTTATCCAGAACATTTTTTACTTCATCTGGTGATTGAATACCTAGCGTTTCCATTTCTTTATTAGACTGTGTTTCTTGATTTTTGATTTGTTCTGAGAGTTCTGATAGACGCTCATTAACACTTTGAAGCGAGTTTTGTTTTAATGCAAAGTCTTGTTCAAGCTCTCTTATTTTTTCAGTTAACTTTGTCTGTTGTTTTTCAAATTGATGAACTTCTTTTTCTTTAGTTTCATAATCATTTTTAAACGCCACTACATCTTTATATTCAGTATTTGATTCAAACGCTTTAATCAGTTTTTGCTGGTTCGTCAATTCAGCTTGTTGATTGGTCACTTTTAACTGTAATGACTGAATTGCTTCTTTAGTTTGTTGTTTTTGCTTTATTTTCTCTTCAAGTTCAGCATTAGCTTTTTGTTGTTGTTGTTTTTGGGTTTCTGTATCTTTATATTGCTCCCTTAATGTTTCTATATCCACTTTGGTATTTTCAGTGCCATGTGTTTCTTCAAACGTATTGACTGCTTGTTGCTCGAATTTTATTTCTGTATTGAATTCGGCTGCTTTAGCTTTTAATTCATCTCTTTGTTTTTGTAAGTTTTCCAGCTCATGTCGATAAGCTCTTAATTGTTCGTAATCTACATGATCTGACAGTGATGTAATTTCATGACCACAAATTGGACATTGATCACCAGGTTCTAACATAGATTGTAATTTTCGAATCATTGTTTCTTGATTGTCTAATTCTAACTGATGTGTATTGAATGCTTTGATTTTTTCTTCTAGTTCATTTAAGGCCGTTTGATTTTCTTCTTGCTTTGTTTTTAGCCGTTCAATATTTTGTATTTGCTTTTGATATGTCGTAAAGGCAGTTTGATATTGTTCAGCTGCTTTAATTTCATTGTCAATTTCGAACAGTTTCTGGGTTAGTTGATTTACTTTTTCGTAATCCGGTTGAACTGTTTCATGACTTGAATCAAGTTGTTTTAAATGTGCTTGATGTTCATTTAATGCATCTTCTAGTTGTTTCACTTCAACTGTCAGCTCATCGATTAATTTATAAGCACTTTGATATTGAGATGCATTTTTATAAAAATATTGAGTTTCACTTATAAAATGTTGTGCTTGTTCGATTTGCGATTGATTTTCTTGTAATTGTTTTAACTGTTGTTTACTTTCTTCTAATTGCGTTGCAGTTTGTTTTAACTGTTTAGTTAAATTTTCAGATCTTTCTTGCGTTTGTGTGTAATCTTCACGCGATTGTTCAAGTGTCGTCAAAATTTGATGTAAAGGACGCACTTCACTCATTTGTTTTAAAAGTGTTTCTAACGATTCAATATGTTGTACTTCATTTGTTAAGTTTTGATACTTTTCTTGTTCTTGTTGTAATGCTTTGATGTTTTGATTCAGTTCAAGTGCTTTACGATACGTAGCATCTGCTTTTTCAAATTCATTTTGTTCTTTTTCTTTTTGTTTTGTCAGTTGTTTTAATAATGTTTCAGCTGTTGTTTCAAATTCTGGGATGTATAACATCAATTTATCTGTTTGAATACTTGGTGTTGTTTTCAAATTATCTAAATGTTCATCTTCAAAAGTATCTACATTTTGCCAATGTTGCGCAATTGTTTGATAACGTAATTCAATTTGATGTTTTTCATCTTTAATCTCTTCTTCTAGTTGCTTTTTTAGGTGGTCAAAACGTACTGTGTTGAATAATGTACGTAAAATTGTTTGTTTCTCAGAACTTTTAGAGAATAAAAACTTTTTAAATTCACCTTGCGGCAAAATAAATAATTGTCTGAACTGACTGGCATTAACGCCTAATAATCTGATCAGATACTCTTTTCCTTGTCTGATTCGACTTTTTATAAGTTCATAGCCGTCATTTTTCCACTCGTAAATTAGTGCTTCGCCTTTTGTCTCGTTTTTATTTCCTTCTTTCACAAAGGGTGCTTGTCGGACGACTTTAAATAAACGATTTTTCAATCGAAATTCAAATGTGACAACCATTGGTGATTTACCATCTGCGAAATGGCTTCTAAGCTCTTTGCCTTTTCTGCTTTCTAAAGAAGCTTCATCAAATAAAGCATAGACTATCGCATCAAATAACATAGACTTTCCTGAACCTGTTTTACCGCTGATTAAAAACAGTTCGTTATCCTCTAGTTTAGAAAAATCTATTGTTTCGTCTAAGAAAGGCCCGAAGTTTTCTAAGTGTAATGTCAATGGTCTCATGCTTCTTCACCTCGATTCATGCGATTTAACAGGTCATTAATTTTTTGTTCTTGTACTTTGCTTAATGATTTTTGTGTCATGCTTTCATAGAAATCTTCAATAATTTCTTTATCTGTCATTTGTTTAATCGCATTTTGCGTTTCATGTACTTCAAACGTTTGACTCTGATTAGATAGTGCTAATACGTTAGGATAAATTTGTTTTAAATTCATCATCGGATCATTAACATGTGAAAGTTGAGTTAAATTGAAATGGATGTAGTTTTCTTTATTTTTAACTTGTGCATTTTCTTGAATTGCTTCTTCATAAGTGGCATCAACGACTTCTAATTCTCTCAATGGTTTGAGTGGAATGAAAATAGATTCAATGTATCCTTCTTCATCTACAGTTAATTTACGATAACCTTTTGCTTGTTTCGTTTCTGAAAATGAGTACTGTAAGAGTGAGCCACTGTAATGAACAAAATCTGATTGAATACTGAATGGATGATGTAAATGGCCTAAGAGTACGCTATCAAATTGCTTCATAACATTTTCCGATATTTCTTCAACTGTTCCAATAGATAACTCACGTTCTGAATCTGACTTTATGCCACCTGAAACAGTCAGATGGCCGACTAATATATTAGTTTGATTAGAGTCTAATTGTGCTGTCATATGTTTTAAACAACATTGAATTGCTTGATCGTAGGACTTCAATTTTTCTTCTGGATAGAAATGCTGAATTTCTCCTAAAGTTGTGTATGGCAACATATAAAAATTCACACCATTAATCGTAATCGGTTCTGCAATGCGGTCTAAATTGGTGCGAATATATAAATGCGTATGCTCAAACCAGCTAGCTCCATAATTCAATCGTGTTCTGCCATCATGGTTACCGCTAATAATGATAAGTGGAATATTTAATGTTAAGTTTAAAGTTCTTGTTGTTTCTTCTAATAATTTAACTGTTTCTTTATTTGGATAGCTCGTGTCATACAAGTCACCTGCAATGACAATGACGTCTGGTTGTTCTTCTTTCATCGCATCAATAAATTGGTTTAAAATGTAACGTTGGTCCTCTAAAAAAGATTGCCCATTTAAAATTTTACCTAGATGCCAATCGGCAGTATGTATGATTTTCATCTAATCACCTCTTTTATTGATTATAATACAAAACGTCCATCCCTTTATAGAGAATAGACGTTTATCATTGACTACTTATATAACTTTTGAAATTTCGCAAAGGTATACACCATCCCAGCAATAATCGCTGAAATAATACCAATAACATGTTTGAGCTTCACTCCGAGTCACCTCACTTTATGCTTATTTCTTTACCCAAAATAAAAATAAACGATGCTTTACCAATCATTGCAAAACATCGTTTAAATTATATTTATTGTTTTATTTACTATTATCCATCAATCAGCTATTTGTTTTCTTAATTTTTTATATTTCATCAACATCGCAATTCGCCATGGTAAAATCATTGAAAATGCCAATAAGAAAAACATACCGCCGAGTTGACCTGGATCAATTTGACTGCTGATGACAAGTTTCATAACAGTACGAATCACTAGCAAGGAAATCAAAATGATTGGAAAGGCTTTTGAACGTTTCATATAAATCTCTTTACCTTTTATCTCGAAACGAGATGTCCAAATCAATACAATTGAGAACATCAACCCAACTGCCATTGCTTCAAGTGCTTCAAGTCCTGTAATTCTAAAATAAGGAATAACATACATCAGCGCACCCGTAGACATAAAAATCGGCGGCAATATGAGTTTCTTCTCATTGACTGGATATTGTTGTGCTTTCATTCGTAATATAATAACGCCGATACTCATTAAAAATGCGACACCGACTGAGAATATAAGATATAACACCGTGACACCTTCTTTTCTACATTAAGTCTATCCTGAGAAATCATTTCATAGTATATCATTTTGTGTCTATATTTCCATATCAAAACGATTGAAAATGTATAAATACAAATAAAAAGAAAGCTATATGGCGCTGCACACAACTTTCTTTTTATAGATACTGATTATTTCATTTTTTGATCCATGTTTTTGTTCATCATCGTCATCATTTGATTGATTTTCTTTTGAGATGGTTTTTGGCCCATTTGCATCATCATCATACGTAACATCTCTTCGTTGATAGGAGGATTCTTTTTAAGATAATCCATCATATATTTTCTTGCTAGGAAGAATCCACCAACTAAACCGATGATAAGTGCAGCAATGATTAATAAAATTGCTATCCAAGTTGCCATTGTCTCACCCACTTTCTTTATCCTTTAGCATTTTACTAAAATAATTTCATCTTTTCAAGTTGAATCGATACTAAAACATAAGAATAAGAGCTATTCCTAGCTCATTGAAACGCTAACCGCTATTTTGGGTGTTTCAATTGTAGAATAGCTCTTATCTTTATCTTAATTCAAAACTTATAGGTTATTCAAAAGTTTTAAAACATTTTCTTTAGTGAAGCCATATTTTTCAACAACTAATCCGCCTGGTGCACTTGCGCCGAAACGATCGATACCAAGTACTTCGCCTTCTAAGCCGACATATTTATGCCAACCTAATGAAGAAGCCATTTCAATCGCTAAACGTTTTTTAATTGTTGGTGGGATAACTTCATCTTGGTAAGATTTTGGTTGTTGTTCAAATGCATGCCAGTTCGGCATAGAAACAACACGTACTGAGTTGCCGTTATCCGCAAAAGTTTTTGCTGCTTCTACTGCTAAGCTTACTTCTGAACCAGAAGCTAATACAAGATATTCTGGATTTTCTTCAGATTCATATACTACATAAGCACCTTTACGTACACCTTCTTCTACTGTTTCTTTAGAAACATCTAATACTGGAAG
>NZ_KV797486.1:30400-63647 GCF_001809385.1 Staphylococcus sp. HMSC055C03 | reverse complement strand
TTTAGAAACATCTAATACTGGAAGGTTTTGACGTGTTAACACTAATGAAGTTGGTGTTTGTTCACTCTCTAATGCAACTTCCCAAGCTACGCGTGTTTCGTTACCATCTGCTGGACGAATCACATTCATATTAGGAATTGCACGTAAACCTGCTAATTGTTCAATCGGTTCGTGAGTTGGACCATCTTCACCTACAGCGATTGAGTCATGTGTAAAGATAAATGTTGAGTTAAGACCCATAATTGCTGAAAGTCTTAATGCTGGTTTTAGGTAGTCACTGAACACGAAGAATGTCGCACCGTAAGGATTTACTCCACCGTGTGCTGCCATACCGTTTACAGCTGCTGCCATCGCAAATTCTCTAACACCAAACCAAATATTTTTACCTTCAGGTGTATTGCGATCATAGTCTGGTGCATCTTTAACATTTGATTTGTTTGAACCAGCTAAGTCTGCTGAACCACCGAAGAATGAAGGTACAGATTTACTTAGTGCTTGAATGACTTCACCTGAGTCTGCACGTGTAGCACTTTCTGAACCGACTTCGAATTCTGGTAATTCTGCTTCATAGTTTTCAGGTAATTTACCAGCAATCGCATCTTTGAATTCTTGTGCTAATTCTGGATAAGATTCTGCGTATTTTTCAACTAAAGCTTTCCATGCTTCTTCGTTTTCAGTTGCACGTGTCAACATAGTTTCATTGAAGACATCATAAACTTCATCCGGAACGTAGAAACGTTTTTCTGGATCCAATTTATAGTTTTCTAATGTTAATGTACGTTCATCATCACCAAGTGGCGCACCATGTACACCATGTGTACCTGATTTATTTGGTGAACCGTAACCAATAACTGTTTTACCTTCAATCATAGTTGGACCATTTTGTTCTTTAGCTTTTTCAATGGCACTATTAATTTCTTCTAAATCATTACCATCTTTAACTAAGATGTGGTTCCAACCATATGATTCAAAGCGTTTTTTGATGTCTTCAGAGAATGCTTTATCAAGATCACCATCAAGTGAAATATCATTTGAATCGTATAACACGATTAATTTGTCTAATTGTAAGTGACCTGCTAATGAAGCTGCTTCATGAGAAATACCTTCCATCAAGTCACCATCAGAAGCTAAAACATAAGTGTAATGATTTACGACTTCAGCATCTGGTTTGTTGAATTTACCTGCTAAGTGGTTTTCTGCCATTGCCATACCTACTGACATTGCGAAACCTTGTCCAAGTGGACCTGTAGTTACTTCGACACCTTGTGTGTGTCTGAACTCAGGATGTCCTGGAGTTTTAGAATCCCATTGTCTAAATTGTTTCAATTCTTCTAATTCTAAGCTGCCTGATACATGTAATAGGCTGTAAAGTAATGCAGAACCGTGCCCTGCAGATAAGATGAATCTATCTCTGTTAAAGTATTCATTTGAATTAGGGTTAAAGTTCAAATGTCTTGTCCATAATGTGTATGCCATTGGTGCAGCACCCATCGGTAATCCTGGGTGACCAGAATTTGCTTTTTCAATTGCATCAATACTCAATGCTCTGATTGTATTGATTGCAAGCTCATCTCTTTTATCGAACATCAATAAAACTTCCTTTCTATACAGCATGATTTTATGCCATTATACATTAAATCAGTTAAGTTTAACATTTATTGTCCTCATGAAATCGCTATCAAATATAATAAAAGTGATTAAAACAATCAAAATATACATTTTCATGAAAAAAGAGCCTTTAGAACATCAATTATTCTGTTCTAAAAGCTCTACATTTATTGTAGTATATTGAGTTTTATTGTCTTTTATTTTGCTCACGTTGTACTTGTTTTAATTTTTCTGGTGTTACATCATTTCCTTCAGGATCTAATACTTTTGTATTTTCAATTTGTTGTTTGAAACCTTCGCGGAATGTTTCAAGATATTTTTGATGTAACTCTGCTCTTTCTTTCGCTTCTTCTTTTGTTAAGCCTTCTTCTTTTTTCTTTTTAGAAAGTTCATTAATACGGTTAATTGTTTCTTTATGTTGATCTGCCATGCTATCGACCTCCATTAGTCTGATGATTATTTATCTTAGCAAACAATCGCTCAAAATAAAATCAATATGTTCTACTAAACTTATTCCCACTCACAGAAATCTTACACCATAGAACACATCGTGTTAGCAGTATAAACAACACACTTTATTTATAAATCAGTGAACAGTTGCGACGATAGGTCTGTTATTTTGTTCGCCCTGTTCTATATATTGTTGCTCATGTTCGGCTTTTTGTTCTACCTTAGTTGGAAGTGTATGATCTGTCATTTCGTACACTTGTTCCTCATTACTTGACTGCTCTGCACCGATTAAAAACGCTGAAACTAACATAAAAGACATTAACAATACTGCTGTATATAGTAAAAAACTAGTTTGATATTTCCTAATCATTATTCGAACACCCCTAGAACATTTGTTTGTATTTAAACAATATCAGAACGATTGTTCGGTGTCAACACTTTTACGAACAAATGTTTGTAAAGGCTATATTAACGTGATATAATAAGAACAAACTAGAAGAGGATGTGCATATAAATGACTGAACTTACGAAGCGTCAAAGCGAAATTTATGAATATATAAAACAAGTCGTTCATACAAAAGGTTATCCGCCAAGTGTCAGAGAAATCGGTGAAGCAGTCGGACTTGCTTCAAGCTCTACTGTACACGGACATCTATCACGATTAGAAAGCAAAGGGTATATTCGTCGTGACCCTACAAAACCACGCGCAATTGAAATTGTCAGCGACCAAATTGAAGATGCTACTGAAATCGAAGGTACTATCCATGTACCAGTTATTGGTAAAGTCACAGCCGGTGTCCCAATCACAGCAGTAGAAAATGTAGAAGAATACTTCCCGTTACCAGAACACTTTACATCAACACATAACAGCGACATTTTCATTTTAAATGTTGTTGGAGACAGTATGATTGAAGCTGGTATTTTAGATGGAGATAAAGTCATCGTCAGAAGTCAGACTATCGCAGAAAACGGTGATATAATTGTAGCTATGACAGAAGATGATGAAGCAACTGTAAAACGCTTCTACAAAGAAAAACATCGTTATAGATTACAACCTGAAAACAGTACAATGGAACCTATTTACTTAGAACATGTATCTGTTTTAGGTAAAGTTGTAGGTCTATTTAGAGAGCTATAGGCAATCGTATCTGTTCATAGGCATATCATCTCTTCTTAAATTTTGTTCGTGACAAATTATTTAGATTCAAATTAGATTAGTAAACTACTAACACCCCATAATGTCCAAAATTCATAGACATTATGGGGTGTTTTTAATTATTTTGTTGTGTTTATCTCCGTTCTGTTATTTTTTATACTGTGCATAAATAATTTGCATCTTAAAGCTGCTTTAGTCTTGCATGCACCTTGCTTTTTAGTTTAAAATGCAGCAATGCCATCATATTTTCATACTTTTGTATTTATATAAAAGAGAAATTCACTTATACTAAACATGAGTAATACTTGAGGAGTGAGATGAAATGGATTTAATTTACAAAGGTAAAACAAAAGATCTCTATCAAGACAAAGATGGTGAAATTGTTCTTTTCTTCAAAGATGATATGACAGGAAAAGATGGCAAATTTGATCCAGGTGAAAACCAAGTTGGCTTAACTGTTGAGGGTTCAGGTAAAGCTGGTCTTAAAATGACAAGTTATTTCTTTGAAAAAATCAACGCTGCTGGTATTCCAACACATTATATCGACGCAAATATTGAAGATCGTCAAATGCGTGTTAAAAAAGTATCAGTATTCGGTCATGGATTAGAAGTTATTTGCAGATACCGCGCAGTGGGTTCATTTATCCGCAGATACGGTGACTATATCGAAGAAGGCGCACCACTTAACGCATATGTAGAAATGACTTTAAAAGATGATGAAAGACAAGATCCACTCATCAACAAAGCAGGTCTTGAAGCGTTAAACATCTTAAAACCAGGTGAATACGACGAAATTGCTAAATTAACAGTAAAAATTTCAGACATCATTAAAGAAGAGCTTGCACAAAAAGGTTTAGAACTTTACGACATTAAATTAGAATTTGGTCGCGATGAAAAAACTGGTGAAGTTTTACTTATTGATGAAATCTCTGGCGGTAACATGCGTGTGTTTGATAAAAACGGCAAATACATTGAACCTTTAGAGTTTGGAGAGTATTTATTCTAATTAAACGAAAGCTGAGATCAAAAAACGATCTCAGCTTTTTTATTTACAACTTTTTCACAAATTCTATATAGCGCTTGCTACCTTCAATCAATTCGTTTTTCGTCGCGTGATTCACTGTACCATATTGTTCAAAGTGTCCTTTATATTGGGCACCGATATAATTAAAAGTCGCAACGAATGGTGAAAGTAATGTGTCTAACGTGAATCGATTCGAACCTTCTTCTGAATAATCTTCTTCTAAACTGCCAACTGTCGTCGCAATCGCAAATTTTTTATCACGAAGTTTCGTTCCTTCTGGACCATATGCAAAATTAAATAAAAATACTTCATCTTGATATTGTTTCAATAATGGCGGACTACTATACCAATACAATGGAAATTGGAATACTATTGTATCGTAGCTCATTAATCTTTCTTGTTCGCGTGCAACATCAATGTTTCTGTCAGGGTACAATTCATATAAATCGACCACATCAATTTGTTCGTTTATCAAAGCATTTTTCCACATACGATTAACTACTGAGTTTTCCATATCTGGATGGATAATAATGACTAATTTTCGCATCTTTGCACTCCTTTGATCTTCTTCAATACTCGAAATGATTATAACTTTTAAACTTTTCTTTTGCCATGATGCTTCACAAAAATTGCGAACATTTTCTATTAAAAAAACTGTTAACCACAATTTGTGATTAACAGTTTATCCATTATTTAGCTTCCTTGATCTCCTCAGCTAATTTATCACTATATCCAAAGAACCAAGTTAATACAAAAGCTGTCGCAAATGAAATTACTAATACTAATAAATAAAGTGGCAATTGGCCAATATCTTTTAAGAATAATAAGATACCTGGCAATACAGTAATCGCCATACCTGATGCTTTTAAGTGGAAAAGTGCTGCGAAGAATCCACCTACTGCTCCACCAATCAAACCACAAACAAAAGGTTTAAAGTAACGTAAGTTTACACCGAAAATCGCAGGTTCTGTAATACCAAGTAGTGCTGAAAATGCTGAAGGTAAAGCTAACGCTTTTAATTTCGCTTTTTTTGTTTTAAGTCCTACCGCAACAGCTGCTGCGGCTTGAGCTGTCATAGCTGCTGAAATAATCGGGTTGAATTCATTATAATGGAATTTTTCTAACAACTGAATTTCCATGAAGTTAAAGATGTGATGTACACCTGTAACCACGATAATTTGTTGGAAGAACCCAATTAAAAGTCCAGCGATACCGAATGGTAAAGCAAGTACCCATTCTGTTCCTGACAATATAATTGTTTCAATTGAATGGAATACAGGACCAATCACAAATAATCCTAAAGTAATCATCATAAGTAAGACTAAGAATGGTGTCACAATTAAATCAATCGCATCTGGAATACGTTTTCTCAATGCTTTTTCAAACTTAGCACCAATTAAACCAACGAAGAATGCAGGCAATACTGAACCTTGGTAACCGACAATCGGTATAAATCCAAAGAATTTAATAGCTTCTGCTGAACCATCACCTACTTCATACGCATTAGGCAATGCTGGGTTTACGAGCATCAATCCTAATACGATACCTAAAACAGGACTGCCGCCAAAGACTTTAAAGGCACTCCAAGCAACTAATGCAGGCAGAAACGCAAAGGCAGTATCCGTCAGCACTTGTGTGAACAAAATAAAGTTTTGCGGGATATCTTTAGCTGTCATGCCCATCCAGCTTAAAATTTGGTCGTTCATTACGACACCGCGTAGTCCCATAAACAGACCTGTCGCAACTAAGACTGGAATAATCGGTACGAAAACATCACCGAACACACGAATCGCTCGTTGAAATGCATTGCCTTGTTTGGCACCCGCTTCTTTAACCTCTGATTTCGAACTGCCCTCTACACCTAATTGTGTAATTTCATTATAAATCTTGTTGACGGTACCGGTTCCAAAAATAATTTGAAATTGTCCCGAGTTATAAAAGGCACCTTTTACTTTTTCAATTTCTTCTACTTCTGCTTGATCTACTTTTTCATTATCTTTGACCATGATTCTTAAACGCGTCGCACAATGGGCAAGAGATTCAATATTTTCCTCTCCACCCACTGCTTGAATGACCGCTTCTGCTATTTTCTTATCACTCATTACTTTTCACCTCTCATAAACGTTGTCGTTTGTGTTTTTGTCGGCAGACTTTCTATCGCACCATATGCAGTAGTTGTTAATGCGCCGACCGCATTCGCAAATTTTAAAAATTGATAACTTTCTTCAAAAAGCTTGTGCTTACCATGTGTTAATAACTGATAGTTGATGGCACCGATAAAGGCATCACCCGCACCAGTTGTATCTAAAACTTCCACGTTAAAACCAGTTTCTTTTGCAATTAAGCCTTCTTTTGTATAAAGCGCAGCACCTGCTTTGCCTTCTGTATAAATAACAGCTTCTACATTGCCTTTAAAAAGCGAATCGATTGCTGCTTGTTTATCTTTAATACGCGTAATAAATTCTAATTCTTCATCTGAAATTTTGACAATATGTGCTTTAGGTATAAATTCTAATACAGTATGGTGTAATGCATCTAAATCATCCCAAAGCGGGAAACGCAAGTTCGGATCAAAAACAACAGTCCCTTTTGCTTCTAACATTTGATCAATCAACATGCGGTGTGTTGCTTTCATTGGACAATCTACTAAATCAACCGAACAAAAATGCAGAATATCTGTCTCATCAAAGGATAAATCTGTTAACTGATCCGCTTCCAACAACATATCTGCTGAAGGTTTACGATAAAACGCAAAGTCTCGTTCTCCCGCTGCGGTTAAGCTGACAAATGCGAGTGCTGTATTCGCTGTCGATGTTTGTTTCAAATACTGCGTATCGACACCAACATCCTTGAGTTTATCTTCTATTTTCTCGCCGAATGCATCATCACCGACTTGTGTAACCACTGCCGCATCGCCGCCTAATTTTGCGACACAACTTGCGACGTTTGTAGGTGCACCGCCGACTTGTGGTGAAAACTGTGTCACTTCTTTTAATTTCGCATCACGTTCACTAGGGATAAAATCGATTAATGCTTCTCCAACTGCATATAATTTATTCATGATTACCCTCTTTTCAATTCATATTGTTTCGTTTCCATTTTGACCGTTCCTGACTCTGACGATAGTTGACAATATTGATATGGTTCAACAGGAAACAGTCTAGACGTCATCACATGTGTACCTTCATTAATGAAGATTTCTATACTTGATGTATCTATAAAAATTCTCAATGATTTTAAAGCATCAAATAACTGTACACTTCTCTTTTGATTATCTTGATTGTTTGGTAATTCACCACTCTGGCTGCGATCTAGTTCAAAAACCCCTGTATTTTTATCATACGTTATTTTAACCGCTTCTTCGACTTGATTAGAAAAAACTATGCTTAATACATCCGCTTCATTTTCAACGATTGAAATGTTGATTTCTGAACGGTCTGGTTGAATCAAATCTAATACAGTGTTGTCATTAGTGATATCCATTGTTGTTTCATTACTGCGAACTCTCAACTTTTCTACATCTGGATGTACCGTTTGTATTAATGCATTCTCTTTAACTTTCAATACCCTCGGTAAAGTCAGACAATGTGCCCAGTTATAAACATCTGTTGGATAGTTAATGTCTGGTAAACCCATCCATCCGATTAAGACACGTTCGCCTTCTTTAGAAATAGTTGTTTGCGGTGCATAAAAATCAAAGCCGTAATCTAATTCAACAAATCCATCATGTTTCATTTCTAAAGTCTTTAAATCAAAATCTCCTATGATATAACCGGATTGATAGATATTACGATAGTTCATCCCATCTGCTTCTAACCCTTGTGGACAAAAAATTAACACATCTTTATTTCCTAATTTAAATAAATCTGGGCATTCCCACATATATCCGAAATCTGATAAACCTGTTTGAATTTCTCCGAGTAAATGAAACTTGAATGATGTAGCACCTTGATAGATTAAAGCACGCCCTGTTTGTGCTGTAGTTTGTGCACCAATCACGAAATAATAATTTCCATTTTCCTGCCAAACTTTCGGATCTCTAAAATGGTCGGTATAACCTTGCGGTGAACCTTCAATGAGTGGCTGTTTGTCCTTCACTTGAAACGCGTCATTTAATGTCGCCACTATTTGATAAGGTACACGTTCCCAATCTTTTGTCCTATGATTACCTGTATAGAATAAATACAACTGGTCTTCAATTTGTATACTAGATCCACTATAAGCACCGTGCGAATCATATGTAGTATCAGGATAGACGACTGGTCCTTTATTTTCAAAATGAATCAAATCATCAGAAACAACGTGATACCAATATTTCAAACCATGCACAGGACCTAACGGATACCATTGATAAAATAAATGGTATTGACCTTTAAAGTAAATGAAGCCGTTTGGATCATTTAACAATCCTGAAACAGGTTGAACATGAAAGTGTTGTCGCCAAGGCGATTGATGCACTTTGTCTGTCATACTTTCAAATTCTTCATTTGTAATTGAAGATAACCCTCGATACCTTGCTTCGCGTGTCCATTCCATCCTATCACTCCTTTCTATTTGGAACCGGTTCCAAAACACTGTAAAAGTAAAACGCTTTCACAAACATTTTACTCATTGCTTTTAAATAAGTCAATACTGTTATTTTTAATAAACTCAAAATCCATCACTTCTATTTGTTTAATCGCTTCACCATTGATAATACGAATTAAATTTTGGGCAGCTTTCTCACCTGTTTGTTTATAGGGAAAGCTGATTGTCGCAAGAGATGGTGTGACAATAGAGGTTGTATCATAGCCTCCGAATCCTGCTATTGATAGTTGATTTGGAACTTGAATATGTTGATGATGGGCAGCTTTCAAGGTTCCTAACGCAATATTATCTGTCCCGCAAATTAATGCATCGTATTGAGACACTAACGGTTTTGCAGCGACTACAGCTTGTTGTAAATCAAAAGTTGTGTAATAAACATCAGGCGTTTGATTATATCGTTTTAAACCTGACAATATACCTTTTTTTCTTTCAACACCTACTGCTTTATCATATTCATCGACACCTAAATATGCGATACGTTTAAAGTTTTGTTGTCCAAATAATTCTCCAATAGTGCGCCCCGCTTCAAAATCATTTTGTATTACAGAAGGTACATGTTCATCTGACTGCCCGACTAATATAACAGGAGCCTTTATTTCTTGTATCGCTTCAATATGTTGCTTTGTAATTTGTGTGGCGATTAATAAAATACCATCTACTTTATTTTTATTTAGTGTATATAATGCTTCTATTTCTTGTTCAATACTTTGACTCGTATTAACAATCAGGGTTTGGTACTTAATTTCACGTAAGTAAGTATCTGCACCTTCAAGAATCTGATTTGCCGCATAGGAATCAAGTCTAGGAATAATCGCACCAATCATGAATGTACGTTTGGCTTTTAAAGATTGTGCAAATTGATTAGGTGAATAGCCTGTTTCCTGTACAATTTTATCTATTTTATCCTTAGTTTTCTGGCTGACAGATCCACCATTTAAGTATCTTGATACTGTGCTTTTTGATACGTTTGCCATAGATGCGATATCTGAAATATTCATAGTCACACTCCTTCCTTTATGATTTCAAGTCATTTAATATGTATTATAAAATATTAACCTTTTTTTCTGCTTGTGCTTATTATAATCAAGAAATCATTCATTAATCAATAATTTCTGAATAAATTAATCTTTTCTTTATAAAGCAAAAGACAAAATCTCTGCTGAATACAGAAATTTTGCCTTTATTTTAAAGCTGATTAACTTGTGTAATTTTCAGTCCAGAAAGGCTGTCGTTCATCATTGAAATCAACACCGACACCTAAGTTTTTAAAGCTTGGTTGTAAAATATTTTTTCGATGTCCTTCTGAATTCATCAGACCTTCATGTGCGAAAATACTATTTTGATGGCCGTACGCTAAGTTTTCACCCGCGCTATTATAATCAATGCCATCCTTTTTCATACGATCAAATGGAGATTCTCCTTTTGGATTAGTATGATCAAAGTAATGGTTGTCAGCCATATCTTTACTGTGTTTTCGTGCAGTATTAGAGATTGCATCGCTATATTTCAATACAGATAAGCCTTTTTGAACACGCTCTGCATTGACTATATCAAAGTTTTGCATCTCAAAACTCTGAGCAAGTGAAGACGATGGCGCACCGTAAGGTTTAGTTAAACGATGTTCCATTTCCTTACTAATCTGCATGACACCTGTTACTTGATTATTTTCATGCTTGTCATAAAAGACGGTCGTATAAATACCATCTTTATCAAAGACATCATATTCATCGCTCGTAATTTGGTATCTATAATTACCTTTCGTCATTTCATCAATCGGTTGACCTAGTCTATCTCTTACAGCTGATTTTGGCGAACCATACTTGATTTTAGATTTAGAAGAGATAACATTTTGATTGCTATAGATACCATTCACTTTATTATTCATATAACTGACCATTACGAATGAATGGTAATCTTTATGGTATGTGTACCATTTTAAACCATATTCATTTGCGCTGACACGTTCAGGTTTACCTAAAGCCTGTTCGACTTCTTCTTTTGTCATATTCATTTGAATGTTATTTAAAGCAAAATCTTGCTTATCCGGCACTTTAAGTGCTGTTTCATTGGCACTTTCTTGTGCAGTGATTGCTTGTATTTTGGCTTTTGCTTGATTTTGAATGTCAATCATCCATGGTGTCTCTTTAACAGGAATGATTAAAGCAGCAAGTAACAGGATGACTACAAATGAAAATGTGCGTCTGATCGTCTACACCTCCAGAAGGTAAAGCTTAGTCTCTATCACCATTGAAGATAGAGTTTCTTACGATGACATAATCTACTTTTCTTAATTCAAGCAAGTCTTTACCGCCTGCATAAGAAATAGAGCTTTGTAAGTCCTGTTGCATTTCATTCAATGTGTCTGCTAATGAACCTTTGTGTTCTACAAACATTTTCTTACCTTCAACGTTTTTGCGCTCACCTTTTTGGAATTCAGAAGCACTGCCGAAGTATTCTTTGTATAATTTACCATCAAGTTCTACTGTTTCACCTGGTGATTCTTCATGTGCCGCAAATAATGAGCCAATCATAACCATTGAAGCACCGAAACGAATTGATTTCGCGATGTCACCGTGAGTTCTGATACCACCATCAGCAATGATTGGTTTACGCGCTGCTTTACTGCAGTGGTTTACTGCAGCTAATTGCCAACCGCCTGTACCGAATCCTGTTTTGATTTTTGTAATACATACACGGCCTGGTCCGATACCGACTTTTGTCGCATCTGCACCAGCGTTTTCTAATTCTCTTACACCTTCAGGCGTACCTACGTTACCTGCGATCACAAATGAATCTGGTAAATATTCTTTCAAGTGGCGAATCATGTTAATGACTTGTTCTGAGTGACCATGAGCAATATCAATTGTGACATATTCAGGTTTTAAACCTTGTTCTGCAATTTCTTTAACGAAATCATATTCATTATCTTTAACACCTACAGAAATAGATGCGAATAATCCTTTATCTTGCATTTTTTTGATGAATGGAATACGCGCTGCTTCATCAAAACGATGCATAATATAGAAGTAATCATTTTCTGCGAACCACTCTGCAAGTTTTTCATTCATAACCGTCTGCATATTTGCAGGAACAACCGGCATCTTAAAACGACGCGGTCCGAATTGGATTGATGTATCACATTCTGAGCGGCTTTTCACTATACATTTATTAGGAATCATTTGGATATCTTCATAATCAAAAATTTTCATATCTATCTAACACCTTACCCTTTATTTTCTCTAACTCAAAAAGTCCAATATACATCATACTACCTCATTACGACTTTTACCATAAAAAAGCGTGTATTCTCTCTAAAAATACACAAAAAAAGAACACATTTCATTCAAGAAATGTGTTTCATGATAAATTGATTGCTAAAAACTAGAAATTACCAGCTTGCTTTTCTTACGCCAGGAATTTGACCTTTATGTGCATGTTCTCTGAATGCAATACGTGACATTTCGAATTTTCTCATTACGCCACGAGGTCTTCCAGTTACTTTACATCTACGAGTTAAACGTGTTGGTGATGAATCTCTAGGTAATTTTCTTAATGCTTCATAGTCACCTTTAGCTTTTAACTCTTGACGTTTTGCGTAATATTTAGCAACGAGTTCTTCTCGTTTTTGTTCTTTAACAACTTTTGATTTTTTTGCCATTAAAGTTCCTACCTTTCTTAATAGTAAATGTTCATAATCGTAATTATTACGATTTATATCATAACACAATTTCCATCTTTATCAATACTTTTTGCTCATTTTTTAAGCAAAGTTATTTACTAATCGTATATTTTTCTATACAATAGAATACATTGAGCTTATGTTGCTTATTTTATCCATCTTGCACGATATGCATGATTGTGGTAAATTTAAGTGCGTAAGTATTGCTAATAACTTAATAGAAAGGGTGTCTACATTGCGCGTAAACGTAACATTAGCTTGCACAGAATGCGGCGATCGTAATTATATTACTACTAAAAACAAACGTAACAATCCTGAACGTATCGAAATGAAAAAATACTGCCCAAGATTGAACAAATATACATTACACCGCGAAACTAAATAATGTATTGAAACTACGATAGTGAACTTACCTATTCAAATCGGTAACGTTCACTTTTTTTATTGTTGGGTCTAAATATACACCTCTCCTTCTATTTTGTCTAATACGCTCTTACTATATCAACTAAGAATTTATGTCAATTTAACGGACACAATGAACAAAATTCTGTCATTTTTCTGAATTTTTTAAAATATTTGATTTAATGCATCAAAGGTCATTGATTAGTCGTATAAAAACAATTAGAATAGAGTACATATATTTTAATTTAAAGATTAGAGGTAACGCATATGGATGAAAACAAAATGAATAGAGGACTCAGTTCTCGCCATATATCAATGATTGCTATCGGGGGTGCAATCGGTACAGGTCTCTTTATCGCAATGGGCGGCGTCATTTCTCAAGCTGGTCCTGGCGGTGCGATTGCAGCGTATCTGATTATTGGTGTCATGTTATATTTCTTAATGTCATCAGTCGGAGAACTTGCAACCTTTTATCCTGTATCAGGTTCTTTCAGTTCTTATTCAACACGATTCGTTGACCCCTCACTTGGTTTTACAGTCGGTTGGTTATACTGGGCAATGTGGTCACTTGTGACAAGCGTTGATGTTATTATCGCATCAAATGTCTTGTACTATTGGGACACATTTAAGTTCTTCTCTCCACTTACATGGAGTTTAATATTTATCACGTTCTTACTATTATTGAATATTTTTACGGTAAGAGCCTTCGGTGAAGCGGAATTCTGGTTAGCAGCTATTAAAGTTGTGACGATTATCGTTTTCATCGTTATAGGTGTTTTAACTATCTTTGGTATTCTTGGCGGTCATACGTATGGTTTTAAAAACTTCACTGTCGGTGAAGCACCATTTGTTGGCGGTATCTCTGGTTTCTTAAGCGTTCTGCTTATCGCTGGATTCTCTGTCGGTGGTACGGAAATTGTAGCGGTCACAGCTGGTGAATCAGATGATCCTAAAAAATCAATGCCAAGTGCTATTAAATCAGTATTCTGGAGAATTTTATTATTCTATGTTCTTTCAATCGCAGTCATTTCAGCGATTTTACCTTACAATGAACCGTTATTACTTAATAAAAGTGAATCTGTAACACAAAGTCCATTTACGATTGTGTTCGATAGAGTCGGTATCGCCTTTGCAGCTTCTGTCATCAATGCGGTTATTTTAACATCACTATTATCAGCTGCTAACTCAGGTATCTATTCAACAAGTCGTATGTTGTTCTCACTTAGTACAGATCGACAAGCGCCGAAATTCTTAAGTTATTTGCATGGTAAAACAAAGTTACCGATTCCAGCCATCTTAACGAACTTCGTAATTGTTGTGGCGGTCATTATTTTAGCGAACTTCCATGCGAATGCGATTTTCACATTACTTGGTATTATAGGGCAACTTGTTATCTTCGTATGGGCAGCCGCAATCTTCTCGCAAATCAGATTGCGTAAAGGATTAAAAGCACAAGGTATAGATATTAATGAACGTTTACCTTATAAAACACCGTTATATCCGCTAGGACCGATTCTTGTTTTAGCTATACTCGTGTTCTTGTTATTCGGTGGTTCATTTGAAAATATGATTCACTTGAATGTCGGCGGATTAATTAAAGACTTCGTACCGATTGTAGTGCTCTTTATTATTTTCATTGTTCATAAAATCATTAAGAAAACAAAACCTGTTAAATTGAAAGAAATGGATGTAAGAAGTTTCGAAGAATTTAATAAAGTGAAATAATTATTCACACTGACAGATTGGCTTTGGCCAATCTGTTTTTTTGTTTCTTCTTATAACTTTTAAGATTTTAACGTTTATGGATATGTAGTATAATAGTAGTAATAAGACGAGAAATCGAGGTGTTACAACATGGTAGGACAAACAAATTTATTTGACGATGTTTTGAAGGAAGATGAACGTTTTGTGATTGTCGTTCAGTCTCTTGAAGAAAAAAATGGCAGACTTATCAAAAGAACTTTAAGAGAATATCCAAGTCTAGAACATGATCAAATGGTACCTCTATTTGAACACTTAAAAGATGTTTACCTAAGTGAACCGTTTGAAACTGGACAATCATCATTTATTATCACAGTCTATACAAACTTAGACTACTCTGCTGATAATATCTATGCTCTTGTAAAACGAAACCATGGCATGCATGAATGGACACATACAGCTAAATAAGATGTATCGCATACAAAAGGAGACTCTCTTGAACAGAAAGTCTCCTTTTGTATTTAAATCTATAAAATTTTCTTTAAGGCATAGACAATACCGTCTGAGTTATGATCTAACGTCACAAAATCAGCGATTTCTTTTAACGCATCACGTGCATTGCCCATTGCGACAGCATACCCTGCTTCTTCCATCATAGAATAATCATTCATACTATCACCAAATGCGATAGTCTCACTGATATCGATGCCTACTTTTTCGCATAACGCATGTAATGCATTACCTTTAGACACACCATGCGGTACAAATTCTAAGAAGAAGGGTTTACTTGTCGTCACATCGATTTGGTCGTTAAACACACCGCCAAATGCTTGAGAGAGTTCTTGAATATGTGATTCGTAGTCTACGCCCAGCACTTTCGCAACAGGATTTTGAATGAATGCTTTCAAATCATCTGTGCGATGCATAGGTAACCCTGTTAACTCAGACTCAATATTCATATACTCATGTTCACCTTCATAGATAATATGACCGTCTTGATACGTCAACACAAAGATATTATTATCGCGACAATAATCTACAATACGGTCAAAGTCTTTTTTAGAAATACTTTGTTCGGCTTCAAGCTCTCCATCTCTAACACGTGTTGTACGACTGCCGTTAAAACTGATGACATAACTATCATGCTCATGAAGATGCAAGTCTTTTGCGATCGGCAACATACCTTCTGTTGGACGTCCTGAGGCTAAAACAACATGGTATCCTTTATCTTGTAAATCAATTAAATAATTTGCAGTATCTGGACTGACTTGATTCTCTGAATTTAACAAAGTATCATCCATATCCATTACTATCATTTTATAGCTGCTCATTTGATGTGCAGTGCTCCTTTCAAGCGTATTCCATCAAATTATATCGCATTTCTTCATTAATCATAAACTTTTTCAACGATAATTCCGCTTTTATTAACTGAAATTAATTCAGATTCACAATCTGGCAACTCTTTGTTCAATCTTCTGACTAATTTACCGCTTTTAGAAGGATCAATTAATGTTAAAATCGTCGGACCTGCCCCACTGATAACTGTCGCATAAGCATGATATTCACGACCTAACGCTTTAACGCGTTGAAATTCTGGGATGAAATCTTGACGATACGGTTCATGGAACCCATCCATTTCCATCAACATACCTGCTAATTGATAATCATGCTGCATCAATGCACTTAACATCGTGTTACTGATGGCACTGTATTGAACCGCTTGTTCATGTTCAAAGCTTTTCGGCAAAACTTGTCTAGAGTCATGTGTCTTCAACTCGTAGCTTGGAATAGTGATCACGAGGTTCACGTATGGAGGTTCTATTGAAGAAATGTATGTTTCTTTTGTTTCATGATTATAAAATCCAGCAATCATCCCACCATAAATCACAGGGGCAACATTATCTGGATGTCCTTCTATTTCTGTTGCTGCTTCGACCATTTCAAATTCTGATAATTGTAAGTGACCGAAGAAATCTGCTAAATAAATACCTGCAACTAAAGCAGAAGCCGAGGACCCAAGTCCTCTGGCTAAAGGAATTTCACTCCGCATAGTGACATCTAATGGCGGCACTGACATATCATATTTCTGTTCAAGAAACTGTACAACTTGATAAATCAGATGGTGCTCATCTGTCGGTAAGCCATGCAAGTTGTCACCTTTATGATGAAAATGCCATCGATCATCTGCACTCACTTCTGCTTCAACATATAGGAACTTATTTAATGCGAGTCCGATTGAATCAAAGCCTACGCCAAGATTGGCAGTAGAAGCGGGAACTTTAAGTTTTAAACTTTCTCCCATTAATGTATAGCTCCTTTGATATATTTAATAATACTTGCTTTATCATTTGGTAAAGATTTAATCGGATTGTCTAATAATGAGATGGCAGTATCAGGGTCTTTCAAGCCATTACCAGTTAACACTGCAGTGACTGTAATATCTTTTGGTAATTTACCAGCTCTATGCAGTTTAATTAATCCAGCAATTGAAGCGTTACTTGCAGGTTCTGCAAACACACCTTCTTTAGAAGCAAGTAATTGATAAGCTTCTAAGATTTCTTCATCTGTCACACTATCAATCAAGCCGTTAGATTCATCCAAAGCTTTCACTGCTTTATCCCAACTTGCTGGGTTACCGATACGAATCGCAGTTGCGACTGTTTCAGGATTTTTAATGACTTTGTTCTGTACGATTGGTGATGCACCTTCCGCTTGGAATCCAAATAATTTCGGTAAGCCTGTTTGATGTTTATCATTAAACTCTTTGAAGCCTTTCCAATACGCAGTGATGTTACCTGCGTTACCGACTGGGATAGCTAATACATCTGGTGCTTTGCCGCCTAATTGATCGACTACTTCAAATGCACCTGTTTTTTGACCTTCGATACGGTATGGGTTAATTGAGTTAACAAGTTCAATTTCGCCTTCTTCTTTCGCAACTTCTTTAACAATTTCTAACGCTTCATCAAAGTTGCCTTCAATCGATACAATTTCTGCACCGTACATAACAGCTTGTGATAATTTACCTAAAGCGATTTTACCTTCAGGAATAACTACGATTGCTTTCAAGCCTGAACGTGCCGCATATGCAGCTGCAGAAGCTGAAGTATTACCTGTTGATGCACAAATCACTACTTTTTTACCTTCTTCTTTTGCTTTAGTGACTGCCATGACCATACCACGGTCTTTAAATGAACCTGTCGGATTGGCACCTTCAAATTTTACAAACAAGTTAATACCTAACATGTCTGATAATGTATCACAATGAATCAACGGCGTTTGGCCTTCATTTAAAGTTACATTCGGTGTGTTGTCGTTAACTGGGAGATATGCTTTGTATTCTTGTACTAAACCTTGCCATCTTTTCATTTTAATTAAACCCCTTCTACTGGATAAACTTTTTCCACTGGATATTTGCCTTGTGCTAAAATTTCATCAGCTGGAACATTGATACTTTTTACAATGACAGCTGCTGTGTTGTCATCTCGTTCAATGACATTGAGTGATTTGTGAAGCGGTAATTGTGCTTTAACTTCTTCTTCCACTCGTTTAACCGGTGCGCCATTTGTTTGTAAAACAACATAGTAACTACCTTTTTCTTTTAATTTTGTCGGTTCATCTGCGTCGATCATTTCTTTTGCATGACCTGTTTTCAATTCGAAATGCGGCGGTAAAGTATGCAAGTTAGATTCGAATTGCAGTGAAACGTTAAGTAAGTCGCTGACTACTGCACTACCTGTAGCTAAGCTACCTGCACCTTTACCATAGAACATCGTTTCTCCAACAGAGTCGCCGATAACATAAATCGCATTATATTCATCTTCAACTGATGCTAATTGATGTCTTTCATCGATTAAGGTTGGTGCAACAGATGTTTCAATAACACCATTATCAAATGTACCTTTACCGATTAATTTAATTTTATAACCAAGCGCTGTTGCGGCTTTGATATCCTCTACTGTTACTTCAGAAATACCTGTTACTTTAACTTCGTCTAAACTGATAACTCGGTTGAATGATAAGTATGTAACGATGACTACTTTACGTGCCGCATCGATACCTTCAACATCATCGGTTGGATCTGCTTCAGCAAAACCTAAACGTTGTGCCTCATCCAAAGCTTCTTTAAAGCTTGCGCCCTCTTTTGTCATCTTAGATAAAATGAAGTTGGATGTACCGTTTAAAATACCCATGAATTTACTGATGTTGTTCGCATTTAAACCATTGTTGATTGCGTTGACGATTGGAATACCGCCTGCCACACTGGCTTCGAATTTTAAAGCAACGCCATTTTCTTCTGCTAAATCTTCTAATGTGCGTAAATGAACCGCTAATAAATCTTTGTTAGCAGTAATCACATGTTTGCCCTGTTTTAATGATTTTTTCAACCACTCAACAGTAGGTTCGATACCGCCCATCACTTCAATCACAATGTCGACTTCATCATCATTTAAGATTTCATCCACATCTTCAGTCAGATGGTATTTACTGATATTTAAGGGACGTTTTTTCTTTTTATCTCTAACAAGAATATGTTTGATGTGAAGATCTTTGTGAATCGTATCTTTAATCTGTTGATGATTCTCTTCAATAATTTTAACTACTCCTGAGCCCACTGTTCCCAGACCGAGCAAAGCGATGTTTAACTTCTTCATAATTACATTCCTCCGTTTGTTCGTTCTAAAAAAACACCTGTACTATTGAAAAATACTTGATTATGGTTTAGTATAAATTCATTCATCAAAATTGTAAAGTTCAAAAAATTTGGAATATGTTGAAATTTTAGCATTTTTCACCCAAAAAACAAAGCAGTATATTATTAAGATTGATAGAAAGGTTGATTAAATATGAAAGTAGCTAAATTTGGCGGTAGTTCCGTCGCTTCAGCAAGCCAAATTCAGAAAGTGTTAAACATCATCAATAGCGATGACGAAAGAAAAATAATCGTTGTGTCTGCTCCTGGTAAAAGACATTCTGAAGATATTAAGACAACAGATTTGTTGCTTAGGCTTTATGAAAAAAGTGTAGCAAAATTAGATTATCAAAATAAAAAGGAAGAAATTATCGAACGTTATGCAGATATCATCCGTGATTTAAACATGGACGAAAATATTTTAACAGAATTCGATGATATTCTTGAACAGCGTATCAAAGCCAACCAAAGCAATCCGCCTCGTTTAAAGGATGCATTACTTTCTTGTGGTGAAGACTTTAACGCTCGCTTAATCGCGCAATATAATAACGCTCAAGGTGTTCCAACTACATATGTGTCTCCTTTAGACGCAGGTATTACCGTAACCAACACGCCTCAATTTGCTCAAATCTTAGAAGAATCTTATGATAAAATTTACAATCTAAGAAAAATTGAAGGAAAAATTATCGTTCCAGGTTTCTTCGGTTACTCGAAACAAGGTAATGTTGTCACTTTCCCTCGCGGCGGTTCTGATATCACTGGTGCAATCTTGGCACGCGGTGTACGCGCAACGTTGTATGAAAACTTTACAGATGTTTCAGGTATCTATCGTGCAAATCCGAACTTAATCAAAAACGCTGAAATTATGGAAGAAGTAACATATAGCGAAATGCGTGAACTTTCATATGCAGGCTTTAGTGTTTTCCACGACGAAGCCCTTCAACCTGTACAAAAAGAACGTATTCCAGTCGTTATTAAAAATACAAATCGTCCTGAAGATCCAGGTACTTTCATCAGATACGACCGTGAAATTAAACCAGACCACTTGATTACAGGTATTAGCTGTGACAAAGGCTTTACAGTCATTAACGTACGTAAATACTTAATGAACAGACAAGTTGGTTTCACACGTAAAATATTATCAGTACTTGAAGACTACAATATCTCATTTGACCATATGCCTTCTGGTATTGATAACGTCAGTATTATCATGCGAACACATCAAATTCGCGGCAAAGAAACAAAAGTGTTAAATGAAATTCGTAAACAATGTGATGTTGATGAATTAGGTATTGATAACGACTTAGCTGTGATGATGGTTGTTGGTTTAGGTATGAACCAAATGGTCGGTACTGCCAATATGATTACATCTGCACTCGCAAAAGCGAATATTAACCTGAAAATGATCAACCAAGGTGCGTCTGAAATTTCAATGATGTTCGGTATCAGCGTTAAGGATGCTGACGATGCCGTACGTGCAGTATATGATGGAAGTTGTGCCCATGCGAAAGAAAATTTACAATTAAAATAATCTGAATTTAAACAATATTTAGTTAAAATTTAAAGATATAAAAATACAAGAGTGTTGCGACTAAGCAACGCTCTTGTTCTTTTTACGATGCGTATAATGCATCATGTAGACGTTCTTCACCTACGACCACGCGTAACATAACGAATTGATAATAACTCAATGCATCAATCACAGCTTTGTTGTTAAAACTACTGCGATGTACTGAAGGTTGCAGCAACTCATACATCAGAACGATTTCTGGTTTAATATAATCAACGCCCCAAGGTAAAGAATGGAAATAAATATGTTTTTCAGGCAATCGAATGTTGTGGTTGAATCTAAACATCCACTCTTTGTTATGTACATCATAAATATAAATAGTCATAATTCTTTGCCCATGTATTTCTACTTCTAAATGTGTTAGTTGAGAGAATTTCGTATCTCTTAATTTTTCACTGACATTCCCTTCTGAATCTATGTATCGAATACGATAATTATCCGGGATATTCTTTAAAACTTTAGTAAGGTTCTTACGTTTTACGCAAATATCTACTGTATCGTTAATAATAAATTCATTTTTCAAGAATAAAAGTTTTGCAGTCTCTCCGAAAAATTTGATTTCATCATTGGTATTCTCTATTAATCTATCAACCAAGAAATTTAAATCTTCATTATTAGACTTTTGCATTCTGACACCTCCTACTAGTAAGCGCTTACAATAATGGTTATATTTTCTCTCTATTCATATTCATTTTAGCGTGTGTTTCACTACTTGTCTATCATTTAATTTACATATCCGATATGAATATAACGCTGATTTGATTCTATAAAATCAGGATAATTAACGACAAAACTGTGTCGCGCTTGTTGGATCAACGTTTTTTGCAATGCCCCTATTTCTGAATGCACTTGATATAAACTACCTTGTTCATCTATGTAACTCGCTGCGCATAAATAGACATCTATTTGAAGGGTTTTAAATGATTCCACCATTGTATCACCAGTAATAATATGTAAGCTTGAATCCACTTTACCTGGCGCAAAAATTATATTCGAAAAAGTATTTTGACACACATATTGCATAATATCAGTGGAAAATGTGACAACAGAAACATGTCTCTCCTGTTCAGCCAAACAGTCTAAGACATAATAAGAGATAGGATGATTATCTAATGCGATAACTGCATTAGGAGGAATATTATTATAAAAGTCTGATAAATCTGTTTTATTCTTTATAATAGAGAACAATTTTTAAACTCCTTTTGTTATACCAAGTAACCCTATTGGATTTATAAACTTTATTTTCATTCGTTAATTGAATTTTTAAAAATAGATACAATAATTTAAGTTAAAACTAAAGAATATCTCTTTTCAAAGTATAACTTTTTTATTATAATAATGTAGACGCAAGATATTATAAATACAACACGAGGTGAAATCATGTATTCTGAAAAAACACAGTCTACAGAATCGATTTTTTACTATGAATTGCATCGAAAAGAATTAATTAAAGCTTTGAAGCAGGAATATAACTTACGTTTCAACGATTTATTATTTTTAAAACACATTTTAGATCGTCAAAAGAAACTTATCCCTCTTCTTGAAGTGAAACACGGTATGAATTTCAGTTTAATGGAAATTCATAAATCGTTCAGCACATTAACGGAAATGAAAATCATCGGCAAGCAACGCTGCATCGATGATGAACGAAAAGTTTTCATTACTATTACAAGCGCACAAACGAAAAAAGCATTGAAACTGCTTGAGGAATTTGACGCTTTACAAAAATCTATCTTACAAGATACAAAAGCGTAATAGTTTTTAAGATATTTCATTGATTCCCAAGCTGAGTTGAAACCAAACACTTAAAATTGAATTTAACGATTAAAGTTCCAGACACATTTCCTACATATTCGTCTGGAACTTTTTTAGTATTATCATAATATGTCATAAATGTTACATTAATATTTTGTTAAGACTTTATTATTGATTTTTACCACTAAGAGTTAGATTATTAGGGTATGTTTAAATTTAACTACTTTTTATTGAGTAAGGAATGATAGGTATGTATTTAATATTACTTCTAGTTGCTGTCATCGTGATTTTGGCCATTGCGCTTGTTGTATCACGCAGCTTAATGCAGCACCGACTAGATACAGAGATTTATTCAAAAAATCAACTTGTAAGCAAGGTCAACACCTTACGTACAGAAGTCGCATCATTGAAAAATCAAATCATTAATGATGGTACACAACAACATCATTATGGTGTACGCAAAGCTAAACAATCTATCGAGAAAGTTATGCAAAGCTTAAAAGAAAATGGAGAAGTTAAGTTTTATCATATTGTTTCAACAGGCAATGTTGCTGTTAAACATCCACTCTTCGATTTCTTGCGTACTTTTGATTATGTAGTCATCACAGATAAAGGGTTGTTAAATATCGACGTGAAGAACTGGAAAGAAAAAACATTTTATCATTTCAGTGCTGAACCTGAAAAACCTATTGATACAAATGTAGAAGATATTGATCAAATTATCGGGCATTACATCGCAGATCAATATCAAAGTCAATTCCAGTCAACAAGAGAAGATATTTATACGTTCACTGAAAAAGTCAAAAGCAACAGTGTCACTTTTGATTTCTATGACTATGACCCGTACCTTACAGCTTCTGTGAACTCTAAAGAACTAAAAGATGCTTACGAAAAGAACTTCAATCAAAAAATTTCAAGTGTCGGTTTAGTATACTTTAGTGACGGTTCTGTAAATATCATTGATGGTCCGACTGAACGTCAAAAATATGTTGAGACCGCAACTTCTAAGCATGACTTAAAAGATGCGATTCGCAATATATTTATGCAGTCAAAACATGAAATCACTGAACAAGATTGCGAAAAGATTCTGGGCTACATCAATCAACCTTAATTAAAATAACGGACAAGCACATTCAGCTTGTCCGTTATTTTTTAACTCCAAATATTTAAATGTTTTTGTTTCGCTTCTCGTTCAGCATCTTTAAGCACATCTCGGTACTTGCCATTCGGCGCAAAGTACTTTTCACGTGCAAGTCCTTGTTTAACTAATTCTTCGTTAAACATATGGTTCTCATCTAACCAAACATAAGCTAAATAGCGGCCATATTGATCTTTCGGCTCTTTATCAAATTCTAAATAAACCTTTTGGTTATTTAAATGCTTCTTGGTATAGTTTGAAGCCTCTTTCCCGTACGGTTGTACAGGTGTATTAGGTTTAACTGTTTCTGGTGTATCCATACCAATCATTCTGACTTTAATTTCACGATTATCTTTATCTGTTGCGATAAAGGTGTCACCATCAATAACACGTTTGACAGTAACCGCTTCTTTATCCCCCATCGATGTCGACGCTTGTTCTCCACCGCTTTGTTTAAAGGGACCTGAATGATTAAAATATTGGAAACCTAAAACAATTACAGCAATCACTGCAATTACAATGATTGACGACATAGACTTACGTTTCAAAAATTTTCACCTGCTTTGATTAAAGTTATCACCGACTCATCATACCTATTTTTTCATAGGTGCGTCAATTCTCTGATGCACAAAAATTTGGTATGATAGAAACAAGGAATTTGATGAGGAGGCGCGCTATGCAAGCCATTAAAGAAAATATTGTAACGATTGTTGCCGTTGCAGTCGCAATTATCGTCGGCTTGATTTTGCAATATGTATATGAGTTTCCATTACTAGTCACAGCAATTATTGGCATCTTAATGGGAATGCTCGTCGGTTTTATTTTATTTATCATCCAGCAGAATCGAGATAAACACAATAAAAGAAAATAACACAGTATAAATAAACTCGGAAATGAGACAGCTCACTTCCGAGTTTTTCTTATCTTATAAAATTGGTGTAATCAGTTTTGAGAAGCCCTCTTTCATTTTAATCCAGAATGAACGATTCGCATAACGTGCTTTCGTTAATTCTGTTGAAAGTGTGATATCATGTTCAAACGCTTTACGTAACTCTGTAGCGATTTCTTTGTTATACATAAAAGCGTTGACTTCAAAGTTTAATTCAAAGCTTCTGAAGTCCATGTTGGCTGAACCGACACTAGCGACTTCATCATCAATTACCATCGTTTTAGAATGGATAAACCCATTATTATACGTATAGATTTTGACACCTGAGTCTAATAGCTCTGCCGCATGATAATATGTTGCCCAGTATACAAACGGATGGTCAGGCATATCAGGAATCATCAAGTGAATGTCTACTCCTGAATTTGCGGCCATCTTCAACGCATTGATATAAGAATTATCTGGAATGAAGTAAGGACTCTGCATATAAATCGATTTTTTAGCTGAGTTAATCATTTTTGTATAGCCGAATTCAATTTCATGCCAGTTATCATCAGGGCCGCTTGAACAAATCTGAACAGAAGCTTCCCCTACATCTTCTTTCACTGGGAAGTATTTAGGTTTATATGGCAACGTTTGACGTTTAGATTGAGAATTCCAATCCAACATAAAGCGTAATTCTAACGCATCCACTGCAGAACCTTTAATTCTGACATGTGTATCTCTCCAATAACCGAATTTTTTACTTAAGCCTAAGTATTCATCTCCAACGTTGAAACCACCGATGTAACCGATTTGACCGTCAATTACAACAATCTTTCTATGGTTACGGTTATTAATTCTGAAGTTGATTAACGGCAGTTTGCTTGCGAAGAAAGCTTCAACTTGCCCACCAAGCTTTCTAAAACGCTTGAATTGGCGCAAGGTTAACTTTTTCGAGCCAATATCATCATATAATAATAAGACCTCTACACCCGCTTCTAAACGCTCTTCTAAAGCATCAATAATGCGATGGCCTAAACCATCTAATTCAAATACATAATACTCTAAGTGGATAAAAGACTCCGCTTTTTTAATATCTTCAATCATTTGATCGTATAATTTATGGCCATCGACAAACACATCGATATCATTACCTTCTGTTAAGAAAGCAGGTTGTCTCGTTAACAGCATATTTACTAAGTCATGATGTTTTTGAACTATTTCATTATCACTTTGTATCTGATCTTGTTGAACTTGGTAACGTTGTTCATTGATAATATCATCAAATTGTTCTATATCTTTTCTGTAATCTTTGTATAACTTTTTCTTTGATACGCCTCTTCCAAATAAAATGTATAAGAAGAAACCTAACACTGGTGCGATAAATAAAATAAACAACCAAGCCCATGTGGCACTTGTCGACCTATTTTTCAAGAAGATGATATTAAAGGCAACAATCAAATTCAAGATTGTGAATAAGATAAATATGCCTAGCAATATATCACCTAGTAATCCTGGTACGTAAAAGGCTATCATTGTCTCAACTCCATTCTTGCGATTCATTTTAAACTCTTACATTGATTTAATGGTAAGTTAAAACGTCTATCATTTAATATAAATAAGATAAAACTATTTTAACATTTATAATCGCTTAAGACATCATATAAACAACTGAAATATCAGTACTTGAGTACGTCTGATTTCACATTTCATTTAGTCAGATGTTTATGTCTAACGCAACTTAGGTATAATTTTACATAGAGAAAGTCATAGTAGATTCTCTCTTATTTAAGTAAAAACACAGTGAATCGGAACGAAAATGTGAAATATTTTTGAATGGTTCGTGTTTTAATTTGTTAGAATTATCAGAAAAGACATGTTGAACCCTTGATATATAAGGCTTTTTATACTGATGTCAGGAAACCTTACATATTTTTGTAATTTCGGTTTATTTGTGATAAGTTAATAACAAGTTCAAAAATAGAGGTGATGGAGAAATGTCAAATGATGCACTTCGCAGAAACATGGCCGTCTTCTCTATGAGTGTCGTAAATCAATTGACTGAGCTAACACCAAGACAGGTACGGTATTACGAAGCACATGGACTCGTTAAACCAGAGAGAACACCCGGTAACAAAAGATTATTTTCGATGAATGATTTAGATCGCCTGTTAGAAATCAAACACCTATTAGAAAAAGGGTTTAACCTAAAAGCAATCAAACAAATCATTTATCAAGATAATCAACATTTGTCTACTGATGAAAAAGCCATCAGAAAACACGTTATCGTTGAAGCAACACAGAAACCGCAACAGGAAGCTATCCCGATAAATCGAGGCGACCTATCTCGTTTTATCAAATAATTCACTGGAGGATTTAAAACATGGCAAAACGTACATTTACAAAAGATGACATCCGCAGATTTGCTACTGAAGAAAACGTAAGATATTTACGCTTGCAATTCACTGACATTTTAGGAACAATCAAAAATGTTGAAGTACCTGTAAGTCAATTAGAAAAAGTATTAGATAATGAAATGATGTTCGACGGATCTTCAATCGAAGGTTTCGTTCGTATTGAAGAATCAGATATGTATTTACACCCTGACTTAGACACTTGGGTTATCTTCCCTTGGACAGCAAGTCAAGGTAAAGTTGCACGTTTAATCTGTGACGTATACGGTACAGATGGTAAACCATTCGCTGGTGACCCACGTACTAACTTGAAACGTGTCTTAAACGAAATGGAAGAATTAGGCTTCACTGATTTCAACTTAGGGCCTGAACCAGAATTCTTCTTATTCAAATTAGATGAATATGGCGAACCAACATTAGAATTAAATGACCATGGCGGTTACTTTGACTTAGCTCCTACTGACTTAGGTGAAAACTGCCGTCGTGATATCGTATTAGAATTAGAAGACATGGGCTTTGACATTGAAGCCAGCCACCACGAAGTTGCGCCTGGCCAACATGAAATCGACTTCAAATACGCAGATGCCATCACTGCATGTGATAACATCCAAACTTTCAAACTTGTTGTTAAAACAATTGCACGTAAACATAACTTACATGCGACATTTATGCCAAAACCATTATTTGGTGTAAACGGAAGCGGTATGCACTTCAACGTTTCTTTATTCAAAGGTAAAGAAAATGCATTCTTCGATCCAAATGGTCGTGACCAAATGACTGAAGAAGCTTACCAATTCATCGCAGGTATCTTGAAAAACGCACGTGGATTCACTGCTGTATGTAACCCATTAGTAAACTCATACAAACGTTTAGTTCCAGGTTACGAAGCACCATGTTATATCGCTTGGAGTGGTAAAAACCGTTCTCCATTAGTACGTGTCCCAACTTCACGTGGTTTATCTACACGTGTAGAAGTTCGTTCAGTTGACCCAGCAGCTAACCCATACATGGCTTTAGCAGCAATCTTAGAAGCTGGTTTAGACGGTATCAAAAACAAACTTAAAGTTACTGAACCTGTAAACCAAAATATCTATGAAATGAACCGTGACGAACGTGAAGCAATCGGTATCGAAGATCTTCCTTCAACACTTTACACAGCATTAAAAGCAATGCGTGAAAACAAAATTGTTAAAGATGCTTTAGGTTCACACATTTATAATCAATTCATCAACTCTAAATCAATTGAGTGGGATTACTATAGAACACAAGTATCTGAGTGGGAACGCGAACAATACATGAAATTGTATTAATCACTACGCACACAGGTGCTAAACAATAGGGATAAAAAAAAGAGGCCGACTGGCCTCTTTTTTGTTGCTATCTTAATCTTTTATTGCGTTTTATCTTACCAAGTATATACAAAATGAAAGAAACTGCTACCATATATATTCCTAACACCGAATAGAAAAATACAGGTCCTAAAGATTTACTTGCTTCAAAACACAACAACATCATTAATGATAAGACAAATAATAAGGTACGATAAGTCAGAACCATAACGTTCTCCTCCACTTCGTTGATTCATGTACCTTCTTTTTCTCTCACATGTTCATTTTTATTATATCTTTTATTTTTTAAATTTCATATACTTCATAGTATTTTTTCTGTGTTTTCAAAAAAACACCCCGATAGTTAGATTTAAGACCTAACTTTTAGGGTGCACATCATTGAGTTCGTTTATTAATAATAGCTTGTATGTATATAGCTATTAATATTTCTTTTTTTACATTTCCACAAATTAAATGTAAGTGATGTTGTTCTCCTCGTTTTTTCGTTGTTTGGTTTTTTGAAAAATCAAATAAGCTTCTATCAGCAACTAATAATACTTCATTACGACTATTTAAAATCGTTGTCTTTTTGCTAAAATATGAACTTTTCATTAAAAGCTGTTCTGAACCATAATTCATCTGATATGGAAGTTGTTGTTTTCCTCCACTATCTAAAAATCTTTTCATTTCAAAAGTACCGATCTGTTTATCATTCATATAAACATTATATTTAGGTCTTATTTCTAATATCTTTTTTGGTATTACTTTCACATTAATATTTTCAGAGTTTAAAAAAATGCTGTAAATTGGTTGAAAACCAAATATACTTATTAATTTATGGAAGTTATTATAAAAGACTGTGGTGTATGTCATATTATTCTCACCATATATATGAATGGTTTGTTTATCTACAGTATATAAAGGCGTTTGAAAAAAATATTCGTTTTCATTTAATTTAATTGATGATCTTAAACTGCTATTTAAAGAAGAGTATCTACTTTGCATTATCTTTCTAAAAACAACTAACCCAATAATTATAAGTGTGACAGCACCCCATAAAGACCAAGCAACCCAAAGAGGAACGTTAAATAGTAATTTTCCACTTAATAACAATAAGATTGTATTTATTATATTAAAAATTAAAAGTACAATCCATAAAAACATTTCGCGAAACATTGCCAATAGGAAACCTCTCCAAGCCTAAAAAATATGTCGACTTTTTATTTTTTAGATAAGACCTTCTTCATTCATTTGTTGAACAGCTCTTGTGACTGCCAACTTAACATGTTCATACGTTAAGCCGCCTTGAACATAAGCTTCATATGGCGGTCTGATTGGACCATCTGCTGAAAGTTCAATAGATGAACCTTGTACGAATGTCCCAGCTGCCATAATCACATCATCTTCATAGCCCGGCATATAACTTGGCTCTGGACTGAAGTGTGCGTTGATAGGTGAAGCGGCTTGAATACATTGGCAGAAGCGAATCATTTGTTCTGCTGTATCAAATTGAACAGTTTGAATTAAATCCGTTCTTGGTGTATCAAATGCCGGTACAGTATTCATGTTTAATTTCGTTAGAAATAAACTTGTAAATAATGCACCTTTCAAGCTTTGACTAACCACATGTGGCGCTAAGAAGAAGCCTTGATACATGCTTGGCAGCTCAGTTAAAGAAGCTCCGGCTTCTTTTCCAATACCTGGTGCAGTCAAACGATAACCGCAACGTTCAATTAAATTTGTTTTACCAACAATGTAGCCGCCGATACGTGCCAAACCGCCACCTGGATTTTTAATAAGTGAACCTGCCATGATATCTGCACCTGCTTCAATCGGCTCTTCATCTTCTACAAACTCTCCATAGCAATTATCTACAAAGACAATCACATCAGGATGTTCTGCTTTGATATCAGCCACTGCACGTTTAATTTCATCCACCATAATTGATGGGCGTTGATCATAACCTTTAGAACGTTGTATTGCGATCACTTTTGTATGGTCATTTATCGCATTCAGTACTGCAGGAACATCAATTTGTCCAGTTTCTGTTAAAGCGACTTCGTTATATAATACGCCATTCTCTTTTAAACTGCCGATACCATTACCATTGACACCGATGACTTCTAACAGTGTGTCGTAAGGGCTGCCGGTAATATATAATAATTCATCACCATGTTTTAGATTGGCTTGTAAAGCGACAGTAATCGCATGCGTACCAGAAATAATTTGCGGTCTGACTAACGCATCTTCAGCTTTAAACGTATGCGCATAGATTTCTTCTAAATGGTCACGACCGATGTCGTCATAACCATAACCTGTTGTCCCTTGCAAATCAGATTCTGTCGCTTTAACTGCGTGAAAGGCATCTAACACTTTGGCTTGATTACGATAAGCGCAAGCTTCAATTGTTTTAAAATAAGGTTGTAATTCTGTTTCTGTTTCTTGAATAATTTGTTCTAAATCCATGGTGCTTACTTCTCTCCATTTTCTTCTGCTTTTCTTCTATAACCTTCTACTTCATAACTTTCATTTTCTTCGTTAAATTCAAGTTTATGAATCAACGTATGACGTTTTAAGAAGTATAGACGATCTGCATCATCTGCAGGAACTGTCTCTTCATAAGGTTCCATTTGTTTTTCTACTTGGTCTATTAATAACTGTCTTACTTTTTCTTCATCCGCTTCATCACGTGCTGAAACATATACATTCGGCAATTGAGATGCAGGGGTTGGTCCTTCGTTCAAGTCTTTCTTATTAAAGATGACTGCTTGTGGAATCTTATCCATATCTAAATCGCCAATGATACGGTTAACCGTATCATACTGCGTACGATATTCTTCATTACTTGCGTCAACAACGTGAAGTAGTAAATCCGCATCGCGCGCTTCTTCTAATGTGGATTTAAATGCGGCAATTAACGTAGTCGGTAACTTCTGAATAAAACCAACTGTATCAGAGATAATTAAATGATAACCATCATTCACTTGGATTTGGCGTGTTTTCGGATCCAATGTAGCGAATAAAATATCTTTTTCATAAGTAGATTCATCCGCTAAAATATTAAACCAAGTTGATTTACCAGCGTTCGTATAACCTACTAAAGCTACTTGGAACACATGATTTTGTCTACGTTTAGAACGATAGCGTTCACGATGTTCGACTACAGTTTGAAGTTGGTGTTTGATTTCATTCATACGGCGACGAATATGACGTCTGTCTGTTTCTAATTTTGTTTCACCAGGACCTCTTGTTCCGATACCGCCACCAAGTCTAGATAAACTTTTACCATGACCTTGCAGACGTGGCATTAAATAATCAAGTTGTGCTAATTCAACTTGCAGTTTACCTTCCTTACTGCTTGCGCGCATCGCGAAAATTTCTAATATTAATTGGGTTCTATCTATAATTTTAATACCTAAATTATCATTCAGACTTTTAGATTGTGCAGTTGTCAGTTCATCATTGGCTACAACGACATCGACATCATACATTTCTACATAATCTTTAATTTCTTGTAATTTACCTTTACCAACATACGATTTATCTTCAATGCGGTCTTTTTGTTGTGTAATTTCACCTAAAACATCTAATC
Organism: Staphylococcus sp. HMSC055C03; assembly: GCF_001809385.1. Lineage (NCBI taxonomy): Bacteria > Bacillati > Bacillota > Bacilli > Caryophanales > Staphylococcaceae > Staphylococcus > Staphylococcus sp. HMSC055C03. The sequence continues at coordinate 31,682 of NZ_KV797486.1, read as the reverse complement.
GGCATGTTTCAGCAAGTGCTTTTAATTCATCCATGGTTTCACGGAAATCGAATTGTTTTTCATCATATGCATCGACCCCGATTAATAATGCTTTTTCTACCGCTTCTTCTGTATCAAATATTCTCTCTTGAGGCAAAAATGTATCCTCCTTAAATTCATTTTACGGTCATTTTGAATGTTTATTCAATCTACTAGTAATCTATTCCATTTTATCATAGAGCATATCTAAAGACTATTCAGGCGAAATGTGTTAAGTTTGGGACATCGAGGTGAAGAAAACATGAGCATATATGATATTGAAGTTACAAAAACCGATGGCACAACCTATCAACTAGATCAATACAAAGGAAAGGTCATGTTAATCGTCAACACAGCGAGTCAATGTGGCTTTACGCCACAGTTTGAAGGCTTGCAAGAGCTTTACGAACAATACCAAGATCAAGGCTTTGTCGTATTAGGATTCCCTTGTAACCAATTTGGCAAGCAAGAACCTGGTAACGGTCAAGAAGCCATGCAAAATTGTAAAATTAATTATGGGGTAACTTTCCCAATGCACGAAAAAATTAAAGTGAACGGACCTGAACAACATCCACTTTATCAATACTTAACAGAACAACAAGATGGATTTTTCAATAGTAAAATCAAATGGAATTTCACTAAATTCTTAATAGATAGAGATGGCAATGTAGTCAATCGTTTCTCACCACAAAAAAATCCAAGTCAAATCAAATCAGATATCGAAGAACTATTATAATGAACAATAAAGACCGTCTTATAACCATGTACTATATGATTAAAAGACGGTCTTTTTATGTATTGAATGATTAAAAAAGCAACGACTATGCATTAAGTTGTATCACTTAATACCAGACGCTGCTCTTCGTGTTTTTTACCTATACCAATTAATTAAATAAATAAATTTGTACTAAAACTCAGTTCAACATGATTCATCTATTGTGAGATTATATGCAATCTAACCGTTACATGATGTTTTTTCCTGATGATTGGGTTTTAGAATTAAACAAACGAACAAATTACTCAACCACTGATGGTTCTTGTGTGAATGTGCTGATCGCATGTTTGTAAATTAAATGATTTTTGCCTTGTGAGAATACTTTTTAATTTCATAGATTATTAAAATCCCTTAACCATGCGGTTTATAGCTTATTGCACTTTCATAGACTATCATAGTTTTTCAAAGTTTAGGGACTTTTTAGGGACTTTAGGGACCTTGGGTCTTGTTATGTATTCTACTTCATTCTAAAAGATCATAATTCTAAAA